>REDD01000054.1 GCA_007693725.1 Phycisphaeraceae bacterium | reverse complement strand
CGTGTTTGCATGCGCGCACGGATGTGCGTGATGTTGTGAACGCGCACGAACGCGCTGCGAACATGCACCGTTCTGTCGCGATCTTGTTGATTGCGGCGAAGTTGCGCGTGTGTGTGCGCGAAAATGGGCATCATGCGCCTGCGTCCGCTTCTTGAGCGCGTGCAGCGCGGTATTTCTGCCAGCACAGCGACGCTTCGATGATGAGCCACGCTTCGAGCACGAGCGCGCCGGATGCGATCGTGACGAGAAGCCAGTTGTGCTGCGCGAGCCACGATGGATTCTCGGCGTTTCCGATAAAGGCCTGCCAGATCATCGCGCACGCGGGGACGATGAGCATGATGCACGCTGCGGGGATGAGGAACCACAGCGGGCGCTTCGTCAGGATGAGCCACGCCGCGATGACGATGAAGGCGAATCCGGCGAGGAGCTGGTTGGTCGCGCCGAAGAGCGGCCAGAGGATGAGACCGCCCGAGCCGGTGTTGGCGAGCGACCAGGATTGTCCGGGCGCGGGCAGCGCGGCGAGGAGCGCGGCGGTGACGACGGCGAAGAGGGTGGCGCCGTGCATGGTGGCGAGGTACCTGGCCGGGTTCCACCAGTGTGCCGCGCGGATGGAGGCGATGCGGTTGGGGCGGTGGAGTTCGCTGGGGGTGTTGGAGCCGCCGCACTCGGGGCAGGTGAGGGGCGCATCCGCTTCGAGGGCTTCCTCGTCGAGATGCGCGGAGAGGTCGTAGGCGCAGGTGCGGCAGTGATTGGGCTTGCGTTGGAGGAAGGCGCCCGCGAGTTCCTGCACGACATAGCGCTGGAGCCGACAGCATGTGTCCATGGTGGTCGCGGCGAAGGATGCGACGAAGACGCCCATGAGCGCAACAGCGAAGGCGAGGGGTATGCCGAGTGATGCGAGGAGATTCGCGCTGCCGTCGACGAAGGCGGAGATGGTGCGGGCGAGTCCGCCGGCGGCTTGCCAGGAGGAGTAGCGGGTGTAGTACGCGGCCGGACCGGTGATGGTGAGCGATTCGGTGGAGGTGATGTGGATGCGCGAGCCGTCGAGATCGAAGTAACCGGGGATGGTGAATTGGGGGTTGTCGAAGATGGGCTGGGATCTAGATGGGAATGTTGGGAGGAAGTAGTCGAATTCTTTCAGGTGTGCTGGGTCGGGCATCCTTCGCTGGACAGGAGTGGCTCTTACCCAGAGCGGGCCAAAGTGTTCGTACTGCGACATGTCGATCCGGTATTCCTCGGGCTCCCAGCCGGCATCAACACTCTTGTTGATGCTCCTGAACATCTGTCTCAACGGTTCGACTTCGACATAGCCGATGGCGTGGGTAGTGCCCGGAGCTGTTCGGACATCCATGAATGTTGCACCCAGCCAACTGTCACGGATGAAAACTTCATCGGCTGGTGGAGCGGGCATCAACCCGCGTGCAGCCGGGAAGGACAAACTAAAGGTCTGGTGCATCCCCAGCCCGATGCCCGCAGCGCAGGCGACGATGACGAGCGTGGCGAGGAAGCCCTCGGTCAGCATGCCGCCGTAGCCGACGGATCGCGCATCGGATTCGCGTGCGATCTGCTTGCTGGTGGTGCCGGAGCCGACGAGGCAGTGGAAGCCCGAGCAGGCGCCGCAGGCGATGGTGATGAAGAGGATCGGGAAGAGCGGCGGCGCACCGGCGGGCTGCCACTGGATCATGGGCGCGGCGAAGGAGAGCACGGGGCGTGCGGCGGCATCGTCCATGCCGGGGATGGGGGCTCCGCCGAAGACCGCCGCGGATATGAGGCCGAGGACGAGGAGGATGAGCGCGGAGATGAGCTGGAGGGCGTTGATGTAGTCGCGCGGCTGGAGGAGCGACCAGACGGGCAGGACGCTGGCGGCGTAGGCGTAGGTGAGCAGGCCGACGACCCACGCCCATGTGGGCTGCTGCGCCATCCAGGTGTTGAAGGCGTGCAGCGGTCCCCAGTCGGCGATGAGGATGGAGAGGTACATGAGTGCGAGCGCGAGGATGCTCGCGGGGAAGATCGCGCGCCCCTTGCGGTGGAGGTACGCGCCGATGAGCAGCGCGAGGGGGATCTGCACGACGACGGGGAAGATGGCCTGCGGATACTGGCGCAGGACCGCGGCGATGACGAGCCCGAAGATCGCGAGGACGATCCATCCGGTGAGGATCAGGATGCAGAGGAAGATGAGGCGTGCGCGCGGGCCGAGGAGATCACCGGCGATGTCGCCGAGGGAGCGGCCGCGGTTGCGCATCGAGACGACGATGGAGCCGAGGTCGTGGACGGCTCCGATGAAGATGCAGCCGAGGATGACCCACGCGAGGGCGGGGAGCCAGCCCCACATGACGGCGATGGCGGGGCCGACGATGGGGCCGGTGCCGGCGATGGATGTGAAGTGGTGGCCGAAGACGATGGAGCGGGCGGTGGCGACGAAGTCGCGGTTGTCGGACTCGGTGTTGGCGGGCGTGGGGCGTGTGTCGTCGAGCCGGAAGACGCGTCGGGAGAGCCAGCGTGCGTAGGTGAAGTACGCGAGGAGGAGGAGAGTGCCGGCGGCCACGACAGTGAGGAGTGCTGGCATGGGGGGAGAGTAATGCCAAGAGGCACTGGGCAATAGGCACTTGGCACTCGGGAAATACAAGGAGGACAGAAAAGACGCATGGAATGGCACCCGGAACTCGGTGGCATCCGTCAGAGGTGGCACCGGTCACCGGTCGATGCCCCCGGAAGCTGCGGAGGGATTGGGGGGACATGGGGGGGCAGTGTTGGGCCTGCGAGCTGCCCGCCGTTCCTGCCGGCCTCATAACATGCACCGGTAACGCGGGGATTGGATCCGTTGCATTAAGCCACAGTTCCGCACTCGGGACATTTTACGAACGATTGATCAGCACCCACCAATGAATACCCGCAGACGACACACTCGCCACGATGACGACGAACGAAACCGATGATCAGAGTGCATACCACGAAGAACAGATTCATAGTGAGGTACATGAAGACCAGGTTGGCCAAGGCGGGAACAACCAGCACTCTCCGAGCAGGATGTGGTTTCAGCATTTCACCGACAGTAGGATCCGGGTACTTCTGCGGCTGCATGAGACCCCGGAATCGCCGCTGTCCCCCTTCCCAGTATGCACTGAATGCCAAGAACTTGAACGGGATGCCGTATTCGACCCACACGGCGGCGTAGGCGTGCGGCGTCAAATCACCGCGGGATAATTCGCGACCGATCCAATCAGGAACGCTTCCGCTCGTTACCAGTGCTGTCAGTTCCTGATTTCTTCCGACCCCGACGCCATCACCTCCGAGCCAACACTCGAAGAGCGCTGTGCTGCGATGTGCAAGATGACCCGGCATCACGCCTCCGTGTTCGCTCATGATGTACCCTTGGCCATCCGGAACGAGCGGACTGTTGCGAACCAATCTCCACTCGCTGTCCGGATCGATCCCGAGCACGATCGATCGCGATCCCACACTATGTGTAAGTATGGGGTATTCCAATGGACTGGAGATTGCAGGGATTAGGAACGGCTGAACAAGTAGAAATGCGGCGGCCCCCATGAGCGCCAAGGCCTGCGGCACGGGGGCGAACACCTTCCGAAACACGACCGCGGCAATATGACATGATCGAATTCCGGTCAATACTCTTGCTTTCGGTGCTTTGTATGCCCGCAGGAAGCATCCAGGACGATGCCGGGCGTGGGTCGTGTGTCGTCGAGTTGGAAGACGCGTCGGGAGAGCCAGCGTGCGTAGGTGAAGTACGCGAGGAGGAGGAGTGCACCGGCGATGGCGACGGTGAGGAGGGCTGGCATGGGGGGGAGTATGGCGTGGGACGGGGGGAGGGGGAAGGGGCGGCACCAGTCACCCGTCGCTGCCGGCGCATCGCAGGGGGGACTGGTGGCACACACAATGAGGGACCATGTCGCTGACGCTCCACGCTCGTACTCGGCGGTGGTGCGGGTTGGGAGGGTGCGGGGTGATTGGTCGTCGCG
>REDD01000055.1 GCA_007693725.1 Phycisphaeraceae bacterium | reverse complement strand
GACGGGTTGGTATGATTTCGGGATTGTCGGGAGAGGGGGCGTTTCTGGTGGTGGGGTTGGACTTGTTCGGTGGGTGGAGGTGGGCTACATTGTTCGGCTCGCGCGGGACCTCCGCGCGGTGGGTATGCCACCGTAGCTCAGTGGTAGAGCACACCCTTGGTAAGGGTGAGGTCATGGGTTCAAGTCCCATCGGTGGCTCTCGGTGCGTGTCTCTTCGGAGCGTTTGTTGGGCGTTTCGTGTCGGGCGTGCATCGTTTGATGGTGTAGAATGTGGCCCGCAAGTCGGTGGGGCGTGCGGGTCTCGGGTTTTTCTTCCGGCGCGAGAGCGTCGGTGTTTCGCTGATTGTGTCGGCGCGGGAGTCCGTGTCGGCGTGATGTCTGAATGATCGGGCCGTGCGCCAAGCGTGCCGGCGTCCGAGTCGAGTGTCGGCGGTGGTCGCCGGCGCGTGTTTGAACAACGGTGAAGGCGTGGCCTTGAAGTTCAGGGCTCAGCGCAGGCACGCGATGGAGGTTGACGGAAATGGCGAAGGGCACCTTCGAGCGGACCAAGCCGCATGTGAATGTTGGAACGATCGGTCACATCGACCACGGTAAATCGACGCTGACGGCCGCGATGGCGGCTCGTTCTGCGGTGAAGAACGGCGGGGCTGCGAAGTCCTACGCCGAGATCACCAAGGGCGGTACTGTTCGTGACTCGAGCAAGACGGTGACGATCCATTCGTCGCATGTCGAGTACGAGACCCCGAATCGTCACTACGCGCACGTCGACTGCCCCGGTCACGCCGACTATGTGAAGAACATGATTACCGGCGCTGCCCAGATGGACGGCGCGATTCTGGTGGTTTCCGCCGCGGACGGCCCGATGCCGCAGACCCGTGAGCACGTGCTTCTGGCGCGTCAGGTGGGTGTGCCGCACATCGTGGTGTTCCTGAACAAGGTTGACCTTGTGGACGACCCGGAGCTTCTGGAGCTGGTTGAGCTGGAAGTCCGCGAGCTTCTGAGCAAGTACGACTTCCCCGGCGACGATGTGCCGGTGATCAAGGGTCAGGCCAAGGCCGCGATGGAGAACCCGAGCAGCGACGAGGCGAACAAGGGCATCGACGAGTTGTTCGAGGCGCTTGACTCGTTCATCCCCGAGCCGGAGCGTGAGACGGACAAGCCGTTCCTCCTGGCGGTCGAGGATGTGTTCTCGATCAAGGGACGCGGCACGGTCGCGACCGGTCGTATCGAGCGCGGCACGATGAAGGTCGGCGATGCGGCCGAGATCATCGGTCTGACGAAGGAAAAGAAGCAGACGACCGTGACGGGCGTCGAGATGTTCAACAAGTCCCTCGATCAGGGCGTGGCCGGCGACAATGTCGGCGTGCTGCTCCGTGGTATTGAGAAGGACGATGTTGAGCGCGGCCAGGTGGTCGTGAAGCCCGGTTCGATCACACCTCACACGAAGTTCAAGGGTGAGGTCTATGTGCTGAGCAAGGAAGAGGGCGGTCGTCATACGCCGTTCTTCTCGGGCTACAAGCCGCAGTTCTACTTCCGCACGACGGATGTGACCGGCGGCGTGACTCTTCTCGGCGGCGCCGAGATGTGCATGCCCGGCGACAATGTCGGCATCGAGGTGGACCTCGGCGAGAAGCCGATCGCGATGGAGGCGGGTCTCCGCTTCGCCATCCGCGAGGGCGGCCGCACGGTCGGGTCCGGCGTCGTGACCGAGATCGTCCAGTAATTTTCGGCGTCCTTCGGGGCGTCTGACGGATAAGACGCCGGCGGGTGCGTGAAGGCGTGCCCGCCGGCATTTACGGAGTTCCCAGCGGTCCGGAACGCGGGCCATGAAAAGGGGTCGGAGCGATGGCGAAGAAGAAGGGCGATGCCCGCGAGTATGTGTGGCTGCAGTGCACCGAGACGGGTGATCTGAACTACCGGACTTCGGTGAATGTGAAGGGCGGTCTGCCCGAGAAGCTGAAGGAAGGCATGAAGAAGCATTGCCCTCGTTTGAAGCGTCACACGACGCATAAGATCAAGCGGAAGTGATTCGAGATTGCCGCCTCGGCGGCAGGAGATATTTGGTGGAACGCCGGTAGCTCAATTGGTAGAGCAGCGGATTCCAAATCCGCAGGTTGCGGGTTCAAGTCCCTCCCGGCGTGTTGAAGTGGACTGATGGGCGTGAGATTGCATGCCTGTCGGTCCGGATGAGGGTTTTCAGCGTTTGGTTCGGTGGGCGGGCGCAGGAGGCAGAGCGGCATGGCGTCGATGATTGGGTACAAGCCGGGTCAGGGGTACTGGACGCGTCTGGGTTCTGCGCTCGGATTCGGTGCGGTGGTCGCGTTCGGCGCGAGCTGGGTGTGGAGCGAGATGGATCGGTTCGGGGATCTGCCGTTCGAGCGTCTGTACCTCCAGGGCGGGCTCGCGGCGGCGATTCTGCTTCTCGGCGGGATCTTCGTGTACTGGCTCGTGTATGTGCGTCCGAAGTTCGGCGAGTTCCTGATCGCGACCGAGGGGGAGATGAAGAAGGTGAACTGGTCGACCCGGCGCGAGGTGCTGGGTTCGACCTGGGTGGTGATCTGCATCAGCGTGATTATCGCATCGATGTTGTTTGTGGTGGATCTCGGTTTCTCGATGTTCTTCGAATGGATCGGCGTGCTCGATCTTCGGGGCTGAGCCTGAACCGTGCGCACACAGCGCGCGCGTGTGAGGATTCCTCGCGGCGCGCGGACTCTTTCAACCAGATTTGAGGCCTTGTATGGCGGATACGGACGAGAAGGGCAGCGTTCAGACACTGGATGGTCGTCTCGACGAACGCGTCGGCACGCTCGCAGAGGATGATCCGATCGTTCATGAGGGGATGAACTGGTTCGTGCTGCGCGTGGCATCGAACAAGGAGAACTCGGTCCGGGATACGCTGCTGAAGAAGATCGAGATCGAGGGCCTGAAGCATCTGGTCAATCGGATTCTGGTGCCGACGGAGAAGACCAAGACGATCAAGGGCGGCAAGCAGCGGATCACGGAGACGAAGCTGTACCCCGGCTATGTGTTCGTGGAGATGCGTCTCGAGGACGACGGCCGGATCCCGCAGGATGTGTTCTTCCTGATCAAGGAGACGACTGGGGTGGGGGATTTCGTGGGCACGACAGGTCGTCCGACCGCGCTGCTGACGCACGAGATCGAGAAGATGCTCTTGGACAGCCGTCGCCCCGAGGAGCTCCCGGACATCAAGATGGTGTTCGAGAAGGGCGAGCATGTCACGATCAAGCAGGGCCCGTTCGAGGGTTACGAGGGCACCGTGGACGAGCTGGTGCCGGAGAAGGGCCTGGTCCGCGTGCTGGTGACGATCTTCGGTCGTCAGGCGCCGATCGAGCTCGAAGAGTGGCAGATCGCGAAGTACGAGGACGAGTAAGCTCGGTTCCTCATGACGAAATACACGAGCGGGCGCTCCGATGGGGCGCCCGTTTTTATTTAGGTCGGGTACTGTTCTTCGATGGACTGGCGCGATGTTGACGCTGTCACACGGTTGAAGTGGCGCGAGCCGTATGCGATGACGAGGCGGCGTGCATTTGAGGAGTTGCGCGCCTTGCGGATACTCGAAGCGAACTTCTGGGGGTCTGTTTTCGTGTTGTCGTGCGGCGCAGTCGGACTGTTTCTGTTGTGGGCTTTTCTGGCGACTCCAGGGCTCGTCGTGCCGTGGAATCAGATGATTGTCGCGTTCGTATCGCTTGTGCTTGTGTTTGTCGGTGTGGTGGTGATCGGGACATACTGTCCGGTGTGGGTGGATGTGCGGCTGGATCGGATCGACATCGTGCAGGGGCAAGCGAATTGTCGCATACATCCGAGGGATCTCGCCGAGGCGGTGATCGTGGAGGAGTAGGGCTCGCGTTTGTTGCGAATCGTGCGACGAACGAAGCGAGGGAAGGTACGAGAGCATGTGGTGGGGATTGCGGGCAATGTGGATGTGGTGCGGTTGGAGATGTTGTTGGTCAGACTGCGAGAGGGGATGGTGCGG
>REDD01000286.1 GCA_007693725.1 Phycisphaeraceae bacterium | reverse complement strand
TGGCGATCCTGAATCAGTTGCAGTCGGATGCGAAGATCACGAACGCGATGCTGTCGCAGCGGGTGGGGATCAGTCCGCCGAGCACGCTGGAGCGGGTGAAGAAGCTGGAGAACGCGGGGATCATCCGGGGGTATGTCGCGTTGATCGACCCCGCCTCGGTGAACAAGGGGATCAGCGCGATCGTGCATGTGACGCTGCGGGAGCACGGCGAGGCGCGGCTGGAGACCTTCAAGAATGCGATCGCGAAGTTTCCCGAGGTGCAACTGGCGTGGCACACCGCGGGGGAGGAGGACTTCATCCTCAAGGTGCTGGTGACGGACATGGAGCAGTACGAGAGCTTCGTGGTGCACCGGCTGAGCGCGGTGCCGAACATCGGGAGGGTGCGGACCTCGTTCTGCCTGTCGGCGGCGAAGGATGAGACGAGCGTGCCGCTGGACGGCGTGGGGGATGGCGGGTGAGGTAGATGGATCCGGGGCCATAGCATTGGGCATGGGACGCATCCTTGATGATGCCCGGGCGTTGGCGACGCACTGGCGGCCGCTGGTCGGCGAGTGGCTGGGTGTTCGTCGTGCGCCGGGGCCGGTGCGTGCGCCGGTGGGGTCGTTGCCGGATCGTGATGCGTGGGAGGCGGCGGGGTTCGGGGCGTTCTGGTTCGGGCAGGCGACGACGATGTTCCGCATGGGGGGCGTGACCGTGCTGACGGATCCGCACTTCGGGGAGCGGTCGGGCGTGTCGGTGGGGGGGCGCGGGACCGGGCGTGTGCGTTCGACGGCGTTGCCCGCGGGGATCGCGGATCTGCCGCCGGTGGATGTGGTGCTGCTCAGCCACGCGCACATGGATCACTGGGAGAAGGCATCGCTGGAGCGGCTCGCGCGTCGGGAGACGGTGGCGGTGATTCCGCGGCGGACGAGGCGGTTGCTGCCGCGGGGGTTCGGCGGCGTGGTGGAGATCGACTGGGATCAGGCCCGCGAAGTGGAGGGGCTGGAGATTCTGGCGGTGCGTCCGCGTCACTGGGGGGCGCGGTATGTGTGGGACATCCATCGGGGATACAACGCGTATGTGTTGCGCGAGGGATCGCGCCGGGTGGTCTTCGCGGGTGACACCGCGGAGACGGATGCGTTCGACTGGCTGGGCGGTGATGGCGTGGATGTCGCGGCGATGGGGATCGGGAACTACTACCGGCCGTGGGACCGCGTGCACGCGACGCCGGAGCAGGTGGCTGCGATGGCAGCGCGGATGGGGGCGCAGCGGCTGATGCCGATCCACCACTCGACCTTCCGCGATCCGTCGGAGCACATCGATGAACCGCTGGAGCGGCTGGCTCGCGTGTGGGATCCGTCGCGGATCGTGTGTGCGCGGGTGGGTGAGTCGCTGCTGGAGAGCGTGGAGTGGGTGCCGGCTACAGCACGGGACTGAAGAGCTTGGCGCTGTGGTACATGAGCTGCCGCCAGTGAGGGACGGCCTCGACCTGATCGAGCGTGAGGCGTCGTGACTGCGACTTATAGATCATCTGGTGTGCGTGGAGGGCTTTGACGACGGGGGCGCCGATCATGAGCAGGTTGAGTTCGTAGTTGAGGCGGAACGATCGGCGGTCGAAGTTCGCCGAGCCGAAGAGGACGAATGAGTTGTCGATGGTGAAGGTCTTGGCGTGCAGGATGCCGCCCTGGAAGAGGTAGATCTCGACGCCCGCCTGGAGCAGTTCCTCGTAGTACGCCTTGGCCGCGGCGGCGACGAGGCGCTGATCGGGCTTCTCCGGGATGATGATCACGGTGCGTACACCCGCGAGCGCGCGGAGTCTGAGCGCAAGGACTGAGGGCTCATCCGGGATGAGGTAGGGGGTGGTCATGATGATGGCGTGCTCGGCCTCGTTGATGGCGCTGACGGCGATGTTGTGGAAGGCCTCGCTGCGTTCGCCGGGTCCGCTGGGGACGCTCTGCATGGGCAGATCGCCCGTGTACTCGGGTGTGATGAACATGGAGGGGTCGTTGGGAACCTCGCCGGTTTCCGTGACCCAGTCTTCGAGGAAGGTCAACTGGAGTTGGTAGACGATCGGCCCGGTGAGACGGGCGGTGAGGTCGACCCATTCTCCCACGGTCGTCTTGCCGTAGTCCGCATCGCAGGCGTTGTGTGAGCCGGTGAATGCGATGTGCCCGTCGATGATGGCGAGCTTGCGGTGGTTGCGGACATCGATGCGTGCGAACTGGCGGCGGAGCAGTTTTACGGGGAGCGCTGCGCGCACCTCCGCGCCCGCCTTGCGCATGCGCGGGCCGAAGACTTCGAGCGCCGTTCGGCTGCCGACGCCGTCGAGCAGGATGCGGCAGTGGACGCCGCGTTGGGCGGCGCGTTCGACCGCCTGGCATAGCCGTTCGCCGGAGTCGTCGCGGCGCATGATGTAGTAGAGCAGGTGGACATGGTGCTTGGCGCTGTCGATCGTCTCGATGAGTTGGCGGATGAACTCCTGTGTGTCACCGATGAACTGTGCATCGTTGCCGCGGACCAGCGGCATGCGCCCGAGGGAACGGGCGAGGCGGACGAGGTCGCGCCGGTTCTGCGGGATCTCGTCCGGATTGGGCGCGTGCTCGCGCTGGTTGAGCCGGTGCTCATGGGTGTCGACGAGGCGCGCGGCGTGGTCGTGCTGGGCGATCCGCTTGCGCCCGAGGACATTGCGTCCGACGACGAAGTAGACCGCCGCGCCGATGAACGGCTGGAAGAAGATCAGGCAGAGCCACGCGAGGGCCTCGCCGATGCGGTGGCGTCGGATGACGACCGGGATCAGCACGATCCGGATTCCCCAGTCGGCGATCAGGTAGAGGATGGCGAGGATCGTGCCCAGCGTCACCGGATCGACCACCGGGGCATCCACGGCTGGTGGGAGTGTCAGCATGGCATGGTTTATACCCGGAGACGATCGGGCATCATGCGAATGGGGGGGCTGCTGTGCTACCCTGCTCGCATGAAGAGCAAACGCTACGAAACGTCCGCCGCCGCGCTCGATGCCGCCCGCAAGGCCGGCTGCCTCTCCGACGGCATTCAGGTGATGGTCGGGGGGTTCGGACTCTGCGGCATCCCGGAGAAGCTCATCGAGGCGTTGCGGGATTCGGGTGCGAAGGATCTGACCTGCGTCTCGAACAACGCGGGCGTCGATGATTTCGGGCTCGGGCTGCTGCTCCAGACACGCCAGATCCGCAAGATGATCTCCTCGTATGTCGGCGAGAACGCCATCTTCGAGAAGCAGTTCATCGACGGCGAGCTGGAGGTGGAGTTCAATCCGCAGGGGACGCTCGCCGAGCGAGTCCGTGCGGGCGGCGCGGGTATCCCGGCGTTCTTCACCGCGACGGGCGTCGGTACGCAGGTCGCCGAGGGGAAGGAGACGCGCGAGTTCGAGTTCCCAGCCGGTTCCGGACGGAAGCGTGCGTATGTCATGGAGACGGGCCTGTGGGGCAAGCTCGCGCTGGTCAAGGCGTGGAAGGCCGACGGCGCGGGCAACCTGATCTACCGCATGACCGCCCGCAACTTCAATCCCATGATGGCGACCGCCGCGGAGTTCACCATCGCCGAGGTGGAGGAGTTCGTCGAGACCGGTTCGCTCGATCCCGATCAGGTGCACACGCCCGGCGCGTACATCGACGCGGTGGTCGTCACAAAGCCCGAGAAGCGCATCGAGCAGCGCACCGTGCGGAAGTGATGGAGCCGGCCGTCGACAACATGCCGGAGATCGGTGTCATCGGCTTCGGTGCCTTCGGTCGATTCCTGTGCGAGACGCTCGCTCACCATGCCGACATCGGCGTATGCGATCAGCGCGACATTGCCGAGGAAGCACGGGCGATCGGTGTTGCAGCGCTCGACCTCGCGGAAGTCGCTGCGCGTCCGATCGTGATTGTCGCCGTCACGGTCAATCACTTCGAGGAGGTTCTTGCTTCGGTCGCGAAGCTCATCACGCCCGGGGCCATCGTCGTCGATGTGGCCTCGGTGAAGATGCGCCCGATCGAGCTGATGCAGCGCCATCTGCCCGCGCAGTGCGACATCCTCGGCACGCATCCGC
>REDD01000270.1 GCA_007693725.1 Phycisphaeraceae bacterium | reverse complement strand
CCTTCTACCTCGTGCCCGCCCCCGGCGCGTTCGCCCTCCTCGGCCTCGGTGGCCTCGCCGCGACCCGTCGTCGTCGCTGATCCCGTCCTGTTCGGTTTCTTTTCTTCTCGCTGATTTCCCGCATCCCCCGGCCTCACGGGCGGGGGGTGTCTTCAAAAGAGTCCCGCCACCTGCCCGTCCGGAAACCTCCGTCGGGCACAGCATCGGGATATTCCATCGCCACAACGGGAAAAAATCCCCTGTTTGTGGTCTTTTGTCTTGACCACACCCCACCCTCGCGGCATGCTGACCGTGTGGGAGTTCCCCGAATGGGTATCTCCCGCATCGAGAGGAAGAGCTGAGGGGAAGGAACGCGTCAAATCCCCCCTTTGCCATAAATCGGTGTGCACTCCGTATGTACGGCGTGTGTTCTTATTCGGCCCACTCGCTCTGCGAGGGGAGATCGCCGTTTTCATCGGCGAAATTTTGAGAGGAAGAGACATGAAGATTCTGACAGCTGCCATGGTGCTCGGGCTCGCCGGCACCGCCATCGCCAAGGATCCGTCCAGCGCGACCCTGCTGAGCTCCGCCAGCGGCCTGAACGGCCAGGTCATCAATCCCCAGGCTTCCGGCTTCGCAGGCGTCCGTTACACCGCTGTGTACGACTTCGCCTCCGGTTCACTGGACTACTTCGCCGGCTCCGTTCCGGGCGTGGGCACCCTCAGCTTCGATCCCGCCGGTGCGAACCTCCGCATCCTCGGCATGGAGTTCTCCAACATCCAGACCGAGGTCAACTGGAACGCCGGAGCCACCTTCGAGAACTGGGCCAGCGAGCTCCGTCTCGGCTGGGACGATGCCAACTTCGGCATCATCGGCATCGCTCCGTACCCCGGCGTCAATGATGGCCCCGTCGCCCCCGGAACCTCACAGCTCTTCACCGGCGGCAACCTGCCCTTCTTCGACCTCGATGGCACCGTCGACATCGATGGCGACACCATCCCCGACGACTTCTTCATGCCGGCTTCCGGCGCGACCGTCGGTGCATTCTCGACCTACAACGACGGCACAGGCCAGCCCGCCGGCACCATCGTTGGCGGCACCATCACCTTCTACCTCGTGCCCGCCCCGGGCGCAGCGGCCCTCATGGGCCTCGCCGGCCTCGCCGCTGTGCGGCGTCGTCGCTAATCGACGAAACCCCTTTTCTTCTCGCTGATTTCCATGCGACCCCCGCTCATTCGAGTGGGGGTCGTTCTTTTTGGCTTCACCAATCAGTTCGTATCATCGCATGCCCCGCCGAACAGGGCGTGGGATGTTTTCTTCCTCCCCGATCATGTCGTTCTCCAAACGCGACCATGTCCGCAGACCGATGGAGATTCTGTGAACAAGCCCGCAACATCACTCGGCACAACACAGACCAAGCGACAGCAGGCCGTGCGCGACATACGAAAGCTCCTCGCCGAGAGCAAGCACGCGGACGCCATCAAATTGCTCAACGCGCTCCCGCCGAAGCTCCTGAACAAGGATGCCGAACTGCTTTTCCTGCTCGCCGCCGCGCATGAGCTTCTTGCTCACCGACAACTCGCCATTGCGGCGGCTGAGAAATCCATCCGCATCACCGAACACCCCGACGCACTGCTCCTCCTCGCCCGCTGTCATCGTGTGCTCGGAGAAACCGAGAAGGCGCTGCGATACTGCGAACGCGCCAGAGAGAAAGCACCCGGGAATCCGAACATCGAGTACATCCGCGCCGGCACGCTCGAGGAGGCCGGTCGGTTCAGCGAAGCCATTGAGATCCTGCAACCCATCGTCGAGAAACACGCCGTCGCGGGCGAAGCACTCCCGATCCCCCTGCGCCTGGAGTGGTCCAAGCTGCTCGTCCAGCAGAAGCGGTACGACGAAGCCGTCAAGCTGATCGACGAAACCGTCGCGCTCGAGGGGCTCCCGCCCACGGGCGTCAACATGCTCTTCCACCTCAAAGCCAAGGCGTGCGACCGCGCCAAGGACTACGACGCCGCCGCCGAAGCCGCCGAGCAGGCCAACGAAATCGGACGCGTCGAATTCGACCCCGACCTCTACACCGAGCAGGTCTCCGTGCTCATCGACAACTGGTCCAGAGAGACCATGGCGAGCTTCCCCCTCAGCACCTGCGACTCGGAGATCCCCGTCTTCGTCGCGGGCATGCCCCGCTCCGGCACATCGCTCATCGACCAGATCATCGACGCACACCCCAAGGCCGCCGGCGTCGGCGAACTCAACACCATCGAGCGCTTCGCGGTCCAGCTCTCCCAGGTCTGGAACCCGGACCTCCCGCCCGAAAAGCAATTCGGCCGCTACAACGCCCACCGCTGGACACGCGCTGCCAACGACTATGTCCGCGAGATCACCAAGCTCGCCAAGCCCGGCACCGAGCGCATCGTCAACAAGGCACTCGGCAACAACAAGCTCGTCGGACTCTTCGCGCGACTCTTCCCGAAGACGCGCATCATCCACGCCATCCGCGATCCGCGCGATGTCGCCATCTCCTGCTTCATGGGCGGCTTCAACAACAACCTCCACGCCTGGACCACCCGCATCGACTGGACCGCGCACGCATGGAACCAGTCCATGCGCATGATGCGCCACTGGAAAGAGTCGCTCGACATCCCCATCCTCGATGTCCACTACGAGCGGCTCGTCGCCGACCCCGAAAACGAGATGCCCCGCATCATCGAGTTCCTCGGCCTCGAGTGGGACGACGCCTGCCGCGACTTCTACAAGTCACGGCGTACCGTCCGCACACTCTCCTACGACCAGGTCAACCGCCCCCTCTACACCACATCCTCCGGCCGCCACAAGAACTACGCCAAGCTCCTCGAAGGCGTCGACTTCCCCCACTACGACCCCTTCGGCGACCGCTGACCCGCTCACCTACGCCGCGATCGCCGCGCTCCCCACCGCCGCGAACAGGTCCAGCCGGTGCTCCCACAGGTGTCCCCGCGCCACCGCATCACGCCCACGCTGTGCCATCTCCACGCGCAGCCCCGCATCGCCCAGCAGCCGCTCCACCTGCGCCCGCGCATCGCCGGCATCACCCGGCGCATGCACCAGCAGCTCCTCGCCCACCGCAAACTCGCGCCGCACCATCAGCCGATCGTCCGCCACGCTCGCGCACCCCGCGCCCATCGAAAGCAACAACCGCTCACTGAATGTATGCGTGAACTGCGTCGGCCCCCACGCCAGCCCGACCTTCGCCCGCGCCAGCACACCCGGCAACTCCGCGTACCCGACCTCGCCCTGATACTCGATCGTCCCCCCGCAGCACTCCCGCCACGACTCCGGGCCGTACACCGCCGTCCGCACGCCCTGCATCGCGCGCACCATCGCCATCCGGCGCGACCGATTCACCGCCGCCGTCGCATACCGCCACAGCATCGCCGCCAGACGCCACTGCCCCGGCGGCACATTCGCCCCGCACAGCACCACATCCAGCGCCTGCTCGAACGCCATCTGCGGATGCTCGACCAGCAACCCCACGATCTCATCCGCCCGCCCGCGCATCGGCGCCGGCATCCGCTCACGCATCGCCGACAGCTCCGCCTGCGTATGGATGCTCCCCGTCACCACCAGATCCATCTCCCGATCCGCCCCGATCCCCGCCGCATCCACCAGCGACTCCGGCGGAACGCCATGCGGGCAATGCGCATGGATCAGCCCCGGCCAACGCAACCTCAGCAGATGCGCCCCATCCATGCACGGCAGGAACAGCCGGAAATTCGCCAGCCGCGCCATCTCATCCATCTGCTGATCATTCAACGCCAGCGGGTGATCCACCAGAAACTGCACCACCGCCACCCGCGACCCCGCCCGCTTCACCGCCGGGTGCAGCTCCTCCGTGCTCGGCAGGAAATTGAAGTACACCAGCAGCGAATCCTCTTCCCCGACGGTGTTCCGGGGGTTCACCGCACACCCCCGGCGCGCGAACGCCTCCGCCAACTGACGCGCCATCGCCCCCAGCAGCGAATACCGGCTCTCGTACCGCATCGGGATGTACACGGGAAACGCCATTTTCACCCCACTCATCGACCAC
>REDD01000132.1 GCA_007693725.1 Phycisphaeraceae bacterium | reverse complement strand
CCACGGGTGGCAAAACCACCGCCCGTAAACCCGCAGCCCGGAAGACCACCACCCGCAAGAGCACCGCTCGCAAGACGACTGCTCGCAAGACGACTGCCCGCAAGCCGGTCGCCCGTAAGTCGACCGCCCGGAAGACCACGGCTCGCAAGCCGGTCGCCCGTAAGTCGACCGCCCGGAAGACCACGGCTCGCAAGTCCGTCGCTCGCAAGAGCACCCCCCGGAAGCCGACCGCTCGCAAGACGACCGCCCGCAAGCCCGTCGCTCGGAAGAGCACCGCCCGGAAGACGACCGCTCGCAAGCCGGTTGCTCGCAAGACCACGGCCCGCAGCACCGCGGCCCGCAAGCCCGCCGCCAAGCGCAGCACCCGCGCGAAGCGCACCGTCGCCCGCACCCCGGGCACTTGGAACACGACGAGCCGTCGTCGCACCCGCAAGGCGAGCGGCCGCCCGGTCGCTGCCAAGCGGACCGGCGTGAAGCGTGGCGCTGCGAAGCGCACGCAGAGCCGTCGCACCGGTTCCCCGACGCTCCGTCTGGTCGGTTCGACGAGCAATCGTCGGACCGCCCGTCGTCGCGCGGCGTAATCAAGAGTTCACTCGGGGGTGTACGAATCACTCGGCCGTGCGGGCCTCTGCTCGCGCGGCCGTTGTGTTTTTGGGGTGTGGCTGCCCAGTGGGTGATCAGCGACGGGGCGCATCGGGAGCGCGTTCGAGGAGCCGTTCGAGGAAGAGCTGCTCGGCCTGCTCGTAGCGCTGGAAGGCGCGCTCGATGGCGCTGACCATGTCATTGATGTCGCCCTCGGAGAGCGCCTGGCGGTCGCGGTTGGAGGCCATGACGGATTCGAGCGATTCGGTGGCGGCGCGGAGGTCGCTGACCGCGCCCGCGTAGGAGCGGGCGGAGTCGTAGAGGAGTTCGAAGTCGAGTTCGCGCATGTCGGGGCGGTAGAGCAGACGCCAGGGCGCCCGCCGGACCTCGAGCAGCGTGTCGCGGAGCTGGTCGGAGGCGAGGCGGAAGTTGGCGAGTGATCGTCGGATGACGGGGCGCTGCTCGCCGATGATCTGCGCGACGGTGTCGATGGTGTCCCTGCCCCGGTCGAGTGCAGCGCGTCCGTCTTCGAGGAAGCCCTTGGCGAGATCGACGATCTCTGTGTTGAGGCGCTCGGTGAAGGCGTCGGCGCGTTCGCCGACGGAGCGGAAGCGTTCGACGGCGGCGCGGACATCCTCGCGATTTTCGTCGAGGTATCCCTGCGCGGTGGCGAGGGCCTCGCGGAGTTGATCGAGACGCCGTTCGATCGATTCGGTGAGTTCGGCGCCGCGGGCCATGGTGGCGTCGGCGTTGCGGGTGATGGAGTCGACGCGCTCGGACCAGTCGGGCCACTTCGCGCGGACATCGGCGGTGACGGACTGGATGTCGGCGAGCGGGCCTTCATTGAAGCGGTCGAGGGCGGTGTTGAGCTTCTCGCCCGCCTCGCTCGCGTTGCGGAGGAGGTTGCTGAGGTTCTGCTTCTCGTCGTCGCCCCACCCGGCCTGCGCGAGGAAGCTCGGGGGCGCGATCGTGCCGTGGATGATGCTGCCGGGGGGGAGGACGGCGGCATCGCCGAGGGTGGTGAAGTTGATGACGCCCTGTGCGCCGAAGAGCGGGAGTTCGAGGAGGGCGGTGGCACCTTCACGGATCTGGAGGTCCGAGCTGACGCGGATGACGACTTCGGTGGCGCTGGGTGCGCCGCCCGAGCCGTCTTCGGCGAAGCGGACAGCGCTGACGACGCCGATGCTCCTGCCGCCGAGACGGACCGAGGCGCCGGACTCGAGCCCGCCGAGGTTCTCGGTGAGGTCGAAGCGGACGATGTAGGTGCGCGTGCCGAGGACTTCCTGGAATCCCGCGAGCATGACGACGCCGGCGACGAGGCCGATGATGGCGACGATGAGGAGGAGTCCGGCGAGGAGGTCGTTGCGGTCCTTATTCATCGATCATCACCTGCGGTTGCTGGTTTCTTCTGGTCGCGTTCACTGTCGTCTTTGTCGGCTTTCATGGAGAAGACGGTGGACTTTGAGGAGACGATCGAGGGCGTCGTCTCGCGCGGCGGCTGGATGGGGCCGCCCAGAAGATCCTCAGCATACGAGGTCGACGCCTTGCGGGCGGTGATCGGGCCGTCGGGGTCGCCACGGAGGAATTGCCGGATGAGCTGCTGCTGCTCGGGGAGTCGGGCGGCTTCCTCGGTGGGGATGTTGCGGAGCTGGTCGTACCAGTCGCGCGTTTCGACGGCGATCATGCGCCCCTTGTCGAGCATGGCCATGCGGTCGCCGATGCTGAAGGCCGAGTCCATCTCGTGCGTGACGACGACGCTGGTGACATGGAGCTTCTTGGTGAGGTCGAGGATGAGCCGGTCGATCTCGGCGGAGGTGACGGGGTCGAGACCGGCGGAGGGCTCGTCGTAGAAGAGGATGCGCGGGTCGAGCGCGAGGGCGCGAGCGATGCCCGCGCGCTTCTTCATGCCGCCGGAGATCTCGGAGGGGTACTTGTTGGCGTGCTCGCGGAGGCCGACGAGTTCGAGCTTGATCTTGACCTGGATCTCGATGATCTCGGGCGCGAGGTCGGTGTGCTCCTGAAGGGGGAGCGCGACATTCTGTCCGACGGTCATCGAATTGAAGAGCGCGCCGGACTGGAAGAGGATGCCGAACTTCTTGCGGACTTCGTTGAGGGCGTCTTCCTTGATGGAGCAGATGTTCTGCCCGAAGAGCTCGATGGAGCCGCCCTCGGGGCGGAAGGTGCCGATCATGCATCGGAGGAGGGTGGACTTCCCCGAGCCGGACCCGCCCATGATGATCATGGTCTCGCCGGCGTGGACATCGAGGTTGATGCCGTCGAGGACGGTGGCACTGCCGAAGCGCTTGACCAGATCGCGGACGCGGATGATGGGCTCTTCCTGTGGCATCGGCACTCACTGTACCGGAAGGGTGGATGCGTGCAGTCGGAAGCCGGGCGTTGCTGCGGAGCGTTTACAGCTCCACCATCTGCATGTCCGCTTCCTGCTTGGATTCCGCGGCGGGGTAGTGGACTTCGGTCTCGAGGATGCTCAGGTCCGCGTGCTCTGCGGCCATCTCGCGCCGGACATTCGCCGCGTTGTAGCGTGTCGAGGAGCGGGGGCGGACTTCCGTCACCGAGCCGGGGACCATGCCCGGCTGCTCGTCCACGATGGTGTGGGCGGCATCCTCGAAGATGGCGACGCCGGGCTCGCCGAGTGCCGCGGCGGTGAGGTCGATGGCGATCTGTCCCTCGGTGAGCGCGCCGGGGTTGACGGGGATGGCCCGCTCGAACGCCTGGAGGCGGTTCTGCGCGTTCTCGAAGACGCCGGCCTTCTCGGCCCATGTCGCCGAGGGCATGACGATCTGCGCGGTTTCGGTGAGGCGGTTGGGGAGCGTGTCGATGAGGACGGTGAAGATGTCGGCGAGCGCGTTGGCCATCTCGGGCGTGACCCATTCGCTCGGGTAGTTGCCGGTGATGATCGCGCCCTGGAAGTTTTTCGCGCGGGCACGGTCGATGAATTCGCCCGCTTCGAGCGGATCGTGCCCGAGCATGGCCTTGAGGACGCGTCGGACGCCGCGTGCATTGGGGGCCTTCTCGGCGCGGATGGTGTACTCGCCGGGGAAGGTCTTATCCTCGCCCTGACGGGGGACGGGCCCGATGGCGATCTCGGCGTTGGAGTCGATGGCTCGCGCGGCCTTCACGAGCAGGTACGCCTCCTCGCACGGCAGCATGGGGCTGACCATGAGGCCGATGTGCTTGTCCTTGAGTCCTTCGAGCGTGTGCGCGTAGGCGCGCGAGAAGTCGCGCTTCACGCGACGCCCGCGCTGGAGGATGACGGGTGTGTTGAGCCGGTCCTCGCGGTGGACGAACTTCCAGCCGTAGCGGATCTCATCGCTGATCCACCACTTGTTGACTTCGAGGTTGGTCCGCGGCTTGATGCGGTAGATGCGTCCCTCGTTGTGCTCGATGTTGATGTTGTCGCCGGAGGCGGTGATGCCGTCGATGGAGGGTGTGGTCTTGAGGAAC
>REDD01000278.1 GCA_007693725.1 Phycisphaeraceae bacterium | reverse complement strand
ACCACCACGGCTGGGTGGGGTATTCGGTGCGGACGACTTCGGGCTGGCGCATACTGGGTTTCGTGCTGCTGGTCGCGGGCGTGATTCTGTTGCAGCACACGCGGGTGGTGGCGGCTGTGGAGTGAATGCGTGCAAAGACATTCTGACGCGCATGAATTCCCGGCGATTGTGCGATCCGGGGTCAGACGCTTGCATCCTGCGTGAAGAAAGTCCATTCCGGGAAAGGATCGGTCCAGAGTTTCCATGCATCGGGGCCCTGAGCAAACTCTTCGTCGGTAAGCAGGCATGAGTTGAGCAAGGCCGTGGCGTACTCGCGGTCGAGCTGGACACCGATGATCACGACCTCCTGGCGGCGATCGGCGTAGGGTTCGTGCCACTTTGATCGAATCCAGCTTCGCGCATCGGACTCTTTCGGCCAGTGGTTTTCGGGGCTGGCACCCCACCAACGACCGGCGGGGTCGAGCTTGAAGGATCCGCCCGCCTGGGACCAGAGCGCTGCGAAGTCATGTTTGGTGGCGATCCAGCAGAAGCCCTTGGATCGTGTGGCTTTGAGGTACCCGCCCGTGATCATGCTGTAGAGCCGCTCGGGGTGGAAGGGACGGCGGGCACGGTACACAAAGCTGGAGATGCCGTACTCCTCGGTTTCGGGCGTGTGCTCCTGGGTGAGTTCCTTCAGCCATTGCGGAGACGACATGGCTTTCTCCATATCGAATCGGTTGGTATTGATGATCTCGTTGAGGTCGACCTGCGCGTTGTGCGTTCGGATGAGTCTGGCATCGGCGTTGAGCGATCGGACGACTGCTTCAACGCGGTCGATTTCCTCATTGTCGACAAGGTCGCACTTATTGATCAGGATGACATCGGCGAATTCGATCTGATCGGTGAGCAGATCGGCGATCGACCGATCATCGGCATCGGAGAGTGCCGTATCACGGTCTTTCAGATCATCGAAGCCCTCGAAGTCTTTTCGGAAATTCGATGCATCGACCACTGTGACCATGGTGTCGAGTCGCGACATCTTGGTCAGCGATCGTCCGTCCTCATCCTCGAATGTGAAAGTCTGCGCAACGGGGAGCGGTTCGGAGATCCCTGTCGACTCGATGACGAGGTAATCAAATCTCTTTTCTCGTGCGAGTCTGGAGACCGCCTTGAGCAGATCGTCCCGGAGTGTGCAGCAGATGCAGCCGTTGGACATTTCGACGAGTTCTTCTTCCAGACGATCGAGTTTTGCATCGCCCTGCATGATGAGATCCGCATCGATGTTGATCTCGCTCATGTCGTTGACGATGACGGCAACACGCAACCCCTGTCTGTTGCGCAGGATGTGGTTGAGGAGTGTCGTTTTGCCGGATCCGAGAAATCCGGAGAGGACCGTGACAGGGAGACGGTCGCGACCGGCACTGCGGAATCGATCGAGGAAATTGGGCATGCGGAGGACCTCCGGTGTGTTGACTCAGCCGGGGACGGTAGCGATAATGACAATCAGATGTCAACAAGAGATACCGGAATCCTTCCTGCACGGCGTATGTTCGTGTGGCTGCTCGCCTGGCTTGCAGCGTTTCTCGGTCCGGTCGGGTGTGCGAGCCCGCTGGAACGATCGGGCGTGTGCCGGTCGGTCGACATCGCCTTGTGCGAGGAAAGAAAGCTCGCTCGCGACTTGATTCTGACAGCGCTCGACCGGGAAGCGCTGTACACGCTGGCGGGCGGCATCAAGCCGATGAGTACGGGATTCTGGAGAGGTCGATTCTCGGCAGAGGATCCTGATCTTGGGGAATTGCGCCGGGTGCGTCGGGCGCTTGTGCATGTCTGTAATGAGTTGTACTACGCGGATGTGCAGGTATTTGCCACGGCACATGAAGATGAGCGGATTGTCGAGGCGTACATCGTGCATCGAGAGTCCCTGGCAAGGATGCTTGAGCGCACAGAGGGGTTCTGGTCTCGCTTTGGTATTGCATGCTGCACACATCCTTCGGAGATCATCGCTGTCGTGGATCGGATGGATCGGTCCGATCGCTGGCGCGGGTACGGCTATCTGTTCGGATATCCGGAGTACGCGGTGGATTTCTTTGTGGAGGCGGGCGTGCGAGCGCTCGAGAATGGGCACGAGATGGGGCCGGGGAGGGACCGATCGTTTTACCATGTTCCGACATACGAGAGTGCGACCGGGCGTTTCACATGGGCGGTTCCATTGAACCACACGGAGCGTTGGGCGGATGCCGAGATTCGGAAACGCTCGGAACTGGTGCTGACCGAGTATGTGGAGTTGCGCGAGAGTATCCATCAGACGAACTGCCTTGGAACCATCCTGAAGCTTGTCGGCTCGCTTGTCGGCACGGGCATTACGCAGACAACGACTGCACGAGGTTGCGTGACACACTCATTCTGCGTGTCATGCGTTGTAAAGGAACGATGTGACTGATGTCAGAGCGGCGAAGCACTCGACAACAACGGGCGATCCGAGATGCCTTGCTTGATGCCGGGCGCCCGCTGTCTGTGGAAGAGATTTTCCAGATTGCGAAAAGGGATGTTCCGCGTCTGGGCTTGCGAACTGTCTATCGGGTCGTTCGGCGTATGGAGGAAGAAGGAGGGGTGAGCGCGGTTCCGGTCGCCGGTCAGACAAATCGATACGAACCGGCAGAGGTCGCGGCCCGACACCACCATCACTTCTACTGTGAGTCATGCGATCGACTTTTCGATATCGACGGCTGCGCCGAGAACCTGCGACGGCTGCTTCCCCGCGGATTTCGGCTTCGTTCGCACGAACTGACTCTGACCGGAGAATGTCGCGAGTGTGCAACCTCACACACACGGTGATGACGGGCTGACCAACTAATGCCTTCAGAATGAATCGTCGTCGAGTGTCGGGAGGTCGAGGAGGGCTTCGTAGTCTTCGAGGGATGCGCCGGACATGCACGCCTCGATGATCTTGTGTCCGGCGGGGTGGAGGTCGGGGACGAGGAACTGCTCGAGTTCCTTGCGGAAGAAGTTGTGGAGCTTTTCAGCGCCCTTGTCGTATGCATCGCTTCCGACTTCGGGCTGCTGATCGACCTCGAAGAACCACGAGCCGATGGTGCTGCCTTCGACGACGATCTTTCCGGGTGTGTAGCCGAGGAGCGGGCAGCGAGAGGGCTTCATGGTGCGCTTGCTGAAGCGTGCGCCGCCGCGGCGTGCGAGGTATTCGCGTGCGATCCACTGCGGCATGAAGCCGACTTCCCATGCGCCGATGTGCTGGTTGGGCGAGATGGTGTAGCGGACGGAGGGTGTTGCGAGGATCTGGTCGAGGAAGAGGTTTGCGTGGTCGACGCGGCGTCCGGTTGCGAAGGGCCAGTAGGAGCCGACGCCTTCGGAGGACATGCCCTCGGTGTCGACGATACTGGGGTTTGCGTGGCCGCGGGGCGCGACGAGACGCCAGAGCCACGCGAGGGACGGGGGGAGGAGGTGGAAGATGCCGAGGATGCCGTAGGACGGCTTTTCGGCGGTGCATGGTGGTGTGCGTATGCCGAAGCTTCGGATGTCTACGGTGACGGGGCCGTGGACGACATTGGGGACGATGTCGCGCGGGATGATGACGCGCGGGTTCGGGCATGGAACGCCGGGGGCGTCTTCGATGTGTTCCCAGATGAGTGCGGTGGAGTCGGGGTGCGCATCGATGCTGAGGAAGAGGAGCGGCTGGGGCGGATGTACGGTGAGCTTCTCCATGTGGGGATCGGTGCCATACTCCGCGATGTGGTTGATGCGAACGAACCAAGCGTGTTCGGCATCGGTGAGCACGAGTCTTCCGGTGCCGTTGTGCTCCGGGTGGCAGAGTGCCATGTCGTCGGTGACGGGTCGGAGTTCGCAGGCGCGCGGGAGAACGAGCGTGCGGGTTTCATCGTTGGTGATGTTGCGTCCGATGAGGAGCGAGCCGTCGTCCTGTCGGTGGATGTGCTCGAGCATTTCGCTCTTGCCGCCGCCGCTGGCGCCTTCGTGGGAGATAACGACCTTGTTGTCGTAGGGCGTGACGACCTGGACGGTGGAGCAGTGCATTGTGATCCACTTTTCCTGGACGCCGATGTTGAGGAGCACGCCGTAGATGCCCTTTTTGGCGCTCGGCCCGGGGTAGAGGTTGTAGCTGAAGAGTTCGTGCATGCCGTCGAGGCGGTTGTGGACGACGACCTGCTTGCCATCGAAATGGGTGTGGCGGAAGGTCGGCGCGACATAGATGATGGCACGGGGAAGGAAGTCGTCGGGGATCTGCTCTTTGCTGAGGATGCCTTGGAGGAGGGCGAGGCCGAGCGCGAAGAAGCCGCAGTTGGCGGGCGCGATGACGAGTGCCTGCGTGCCCTTGCCTTCCTGACCGGCGTAGAAGGGGAAGACGGCGAGTTCCTGCTTTTTAAGCCATTCGAGCGTGTCGGCGCGGAGCGGATCGAAGTCCTTGCCGAAGCGTTCGCGGAAGGTCGGTTTGTCGGTGGCGCGCGTGTCGCCGATGACCATGCAGTCGGGATCGCGTCGGCGCATGTAGGGCTCTGGGTAGTTGGCGGCAACGCCGTTCTTGACGCGGCAGACGCGGGCTTCGACGACGCGACCCTTGCCGGGGACATCGAAGGCGACTTCGTGCCAGCCATCGGCGGCATCGCGGAGCGCGAGCTTGACGAGTTCGTCGGGGGTTTCGGCGACGATGACGGAGGGAGCCGCTTCGAGCAGGTCGGCGGTGGCGGCGGGGATGGGGAAGGGAAGGAATGAGCAGCGGCGTGTTTCGATGGGGGTTTCGAGCTGTTGCATGGGTGATTTCCGTGGTTCCTGTGGTGGGTTGCCGTGATTATAGACAGCGCCGTGCGACGGTTCGGATCGTACAGGAGCGGTTCTCTGGAAATGTGCGGACGGGGGAGGGGAATTCCTTACGGTTCGCGCCGGTATGCCTGCTGCTCGGCGAATGCATCGAGATAGAGCAGGGCGCGGCGTGCGTGGGGAACGACGATGGAGCCGCCGACGACGAGCGCAACATGCATGGCATCCTCGACTTGCTTTTTCGTGAGACCGAGGCGGATGCACTGCTCGATGTGGTAGCGGATGCAGTCGTCGCAGCGGAGGACCGCGGATGCGACGAGGCCGAGGAGTTCCTTGGTCGGTGCGTCGAGCCCGCCATCGGCGGTGGCGTCTTCGTATGCGGCGGCGTCGAGGCGGAGGAAACGCTTGATGCCGAGATGGTCGGCGTCGAGGAGGCGCTGCTGTCCCTTGGTGCGTTCGGCGCTGAACTGGTGCGGGGTGAGGTCTGGCATGACAAAGGATATGCGCGCGGAGTGCGCGCGGGCGGCAGGGTGCGGTGCGGGCGGAGGCACGCCGATTATTTGGTGGGAGCGGGGTCGCGATCCTGATGCTTGATGATGGGATGCGAGGTCGGGTCGGTGGGCGGAGGGTTGAAGAGCGACTGCGCGTGCGCCTCGATGGCCTGCCGCCGGGCGACCTTGAAGGCGATGACGCCGATGTAGGCGGCGAAGACGAGTGCGATGGTGAAGACGAGACGGGTGCGGCCGAAGACGAGCCAGACGCCGAGTGCGGCGAAGACGATGCCGATGGCGTAGAGGACGAGGACCGCGCCCTTGACACCGAGGGCGCGCTTGAGCATGTGGTGGAGGTGCTGGTCGTCGGGGTCGCTCATGCGCTTGCCGGCGAGTTTGCGCCGTGCGATGGCGAGGACGGTATCGATGATGGGTATGGCGTAGATGATGAGACCGGCGATGACGAAGTGTGTCTTCCCGGTGGCGCCGAGGGTGAGGATGATGACGATGGTGGTGTAGCCGAGGAGGAGCGAGCCGCAGTCGCCGAGGAAGATGGTCGCGGGGTTGAAGTTGTGCGGGAGGAATCCCATGCACGCACCGAGGAGAGCGAGGCAGAGGACGATGCGGGCGGCGTCGAGCGGGCCGTCGTCGTGCGCGGCCATCATCAGGGCAATGACGAGAAGGCCGGCGACCGCGATGGCGGTGATTCCGGAAAGGAGACCATCGAGGCCGTCGACGAGGTTGGAGGCGTTGCAGGCGCCGAGGATGAAGATGGCGATGATGGCGGTGCCGGTCCAGTAGATGAGGTCGATGGTGAGATCGTGGCCGATGAGCGGGATGGGGAAGGGGAGGGAGATGACCCAGGTGAGGGATTCGTTACCGATGAGTCGCCCGATGGGGCGCATGACGCCACCGGCGACATCAGTGCCGACGCGGTCGAGGGCGAGCGCCGCGGCGGCGAGGAGCTGTCCAGCGATCTTGAGTCGCGGATCGAGGCCGAAGACATCGTCCCAGAGCCCGGTGATGGTGATGACCGTCATCCCGAGGAGGATGGTGAAGGGCATCATGTGGAGGGCATCGGTGAAGTCGCCGGGGGGCGGCTCGCGGAGGGTGTTGTGCTCGGTGTAGAGGAAGGAGAGCCCCTGCGGTAGGACGGGGCCGATGTATGAGATGAAGATGCCCGCAACGATCCCGGCGAAGACCGCGATGCCGCCGAGGTACGCGATGGGGATGCGGTGGACCTTGCGGGACTCTGAGGGTCGATCGACGATGCCGTTTGCGACGGCGAGGCGTCGCATGATCGGCGTGAAGAGGACGGTGGTGAGGAAGGCGAAGACAAAGACGAAGAGGTAGCCGTGGAAGATGTCCAGCGGTGCCTGGACGGCTTCGGCGTTGAGGAAGAGCGATGTCGGCTCGAGTTCGGATGCGATGGGCGCATCGGGGAAGGTCGGTGCGTCTTCACCGATGAGGGGTTCGGATTGGTCGTCCTGAAGCAGCATCACGAGTGCTTGGGAGCATCCTTGCGGGGGGAGGTCGCGGCCGTCGTCGCGGAAGGGCGGCAGCGTATGTCATCGGCGAGGTCGAGGATGGTCTGAGCCAAAGGCACCTTGGGCCGGAATGAAATGAGTGATCTGATGACCGAGAGATCGGGGCGACGACGGGGGAGGTCTTCGAAGCCCGGTCCGAGGGCCTCATGATACGGAATGAAGCGGATCCCGGCATCGGAGGCGAGGGTGGCGTGGACGAGCCGGGCGAGGTCGAGAAGGGAGATTTCGGTATCCGAGCCGACATTCACCACGCGCCCGATGGCGGCGGGGCAATCCAGGAGGGCTTGGAGGGCGGGAACGACATCGCGGACATCGCAGAAACAGCGGGTCTGGCTGCCGTCGGCGTGGACTTCGAGGGGGAGGCCTTGGAGGGCGCGTTCGACGAATCGCGGGAGGACCATGCCGTGCTCGCCGACCTGGCGGGGGCCGACGGTGTTGAAGAGGCGGACGATCACGACGGGGAGTGCGGCGTGCTCGTGGTGAGCGAGGGCGAGGTGTTCGGCGAGTGCTTTGGTGAGTGCGTAGGACCAGCGGCGGGAGGTCGTCGGGCCGTAGACGGCATCGTCGCCTTCGGCGAAGGGGACGCGGTCGGATTTGCCGTAGACCTCGGATGAGGACGCGATGAGGGTTCGCGGCGTGCGAGTGCTGGGGAGTTGTGCGAGGGCACGAAGGAGCACCACGGCGTCGAGGGTGTTGCGCTCGATGGCATCGATGGGGTTCAGGACGACGCGTCGGACACCCACGGCGGCTGCGAGGTGGTAGATGTGCGAGAAGGAGGCGAGATCGATGTCGGAGAGTGCCGCGGCGAGGGGGGCGTGTATGAATGTCAGGCGGGGATGACTCTCGGGGAGGTTGGCGCGGGATCCGGTGGAGAGATCGTCGATGACGGTGACGGCGTGGCCGTGAGCAAGGAGGTGATCGACGAGGTGTGATCCAATGAAACCAGCGCCCCCGGTGATGAGGGCGCTGGTTCGAGAATCGTTGGTCGTGTCGTCAGGTGCGGGCGATGGAAGGTGGTCCTGCACGGTGTTCACGGCATCATGCGTTGGTGTTGTTGTCGTCGGTGTCGGCCGACTTGGCTTTGACGGGCTTGGCGTCCTTGGTTGCGGGTGATGCGGAGCCGTTCTGGTAGGCGATGGTGGCCTGGAAGTTCTTCTTGAAGTATCCGCCTGCGTTGGGGCGGATGGCGTTGACGATCACGCCGAGGACGGAGGCGCGAGCATCTTCCATCTGCGACTTCATGCGGTTAAGTAGGCCTCGCTTCTCGCTGTACGCACGGACGACGAGCGCGACGGCATCGACGCGGTGCGAGAGCGCGAGCGCATCGCCCGCAACAACGGATGGAGCGACATCGATGAAGATGAAGTCGTACTTCTCGCGTGCCTGCGAGATCAGTTCGGACATGGCGGGTGTGTTGAAGCGCTCGTAGGTGCCCTCGCCATCGCTGCCCGCGGGCAGCACGGAGAGGTTGGGGATGCGGGTCTGGATGATGCTTTCGTCGAGCGTCGCGGTCTCGCGGAGGATCTCGGCGAGGCCGGGTTTGTCACCGGTGCCGAAGACCTTGTGAAGCGATGGCCTGCGGAGGTTGGCATCGATGAGGAGAACCTTGAGGTCGATGTTGGCGATGTTGATGCCGAGGTTGGAGACGATGGATGTGGTGCCGGAGCCGGGGAGTCCGGAGACGAAGAGGATGGCCTTTTGTCCGTTGTCGCGTGCAGACTTGAGGAGTGTGGAACGGATCTGGCGGATGGCCTCCGCGGTGGCGCCGCGTGGTGCTTCCTCGCAGGCGAGTTCGATGCGCTTGGGCGCGGAGGGGTCCATCGAGATGTCGGGGATGAAGCCGAGGACCCGTGCGCGGGCGCCGAGCGAGACATCGAGCGGGGTGCGGATGCGCTGCTCGGTGACTTCGCGGAGGAAGATGAGGCCCGAGACCGCACCGCCGATGAGGAAGACGGAGACGGCGACGGTGGGGATGAGTCTGGGGAAGGATCGCATGTCGGGCCGAGTGGCTTCCTGGGCGATCCGGACGCGGGCTCCGCGTTCGCGCTCGAGAGTGAGTGAGCTGAGCTTGGTTTCGAGCATTTGCATGCGCTCAAGCAGGCGTGCGCGCTCAAGCTGGAGATTTTCTCGCTCGGCAAGCGTGCGTACAAGTTCGTTGAGTCTTCTTTCGGCGATGGCGATCTTTCCGAGATGCTCAGCCTCAGCAGCGCGAAGCGTGGAGATGTTGCGGCGCGTGCTGTCTACGAGCGCAGAGAAACTCTCGGCCATCTTCTTTTGAATCATCTGTTCCCGTTGATCACGCAGCGCCTGAAGCATGATACGCCTTCTGCGCAATTCCGTATGATTCGGTCCATACTGCGCTTCGTAGCTTCGCAATGCGGCTTCGGAATTCTCGATCTGAAGCTGCAACTGTTGCGCTATGTTGGCTCTTTCGGCTTCTTCGCGGACAAATTCGGGGTAGACGACTCCGCCCGGCGCCTGCATCATCTGTTCAAAGTTTTCCAGCCGTTCCTCTGAAGCAGCGATCTGCTGTCGGGCTTCGGCGACGAGCGGCTGAAGAACCGCGATCTCCTTTGCGAAGATCGAGGTTTGCTCGTTTGCGCTCGTGACCTGCGATTGATCAATGAGATTGTTGATTCGCGTATTCAGGGCATCGATATCCGTTCGCAAACGACGCAGGTCCCGTTCGCTGCGCTGAATCTCGTTCGAGACGAAAGCACGGCTGTCGGTGTTCTGCGTGAGCAGGAAGACATCCGTAAATGCCTTGTTGATGACCTGAGCATCATCGCGTGTCGAAGCTCTGGCGGTGAACTGTATGTAGCTGGTGTCGGAAATCGTTCTGGCGCGGACTCGATTCCGAAGATCCTGCATCGCGGCCTGTGGGGAATAGATACCGTCCACGACGAATTGCTGAGCCCAGCGGGTCTGGCGAACCTCGGGCTGATCTGACACACGAAGGAGAAGCGGATCGGAAACGGCGCCTCTGGCACGAGTTTCCATGGCGATGCCGAGTTCCTGGGTACCACCGATACCTGTGGCGGTCGTCACGGCGGTACCCTCGCCGAGTACAGGGAGTACTTCTACGAACGCCGTGGATGTGAACTGTGGAGATGTTCGTCCGAGAATAAAGAACGCGCCGATTCCCACCGCGATCCCGAGGAATCCTGAAGCGAGGAGCCACGGCCAGTAGACACGGGCCATGCGGATGAAATCGACCCCCTGAATCGAGGTCAATGGTTGGGCAGTTGGAGACGGAACAGGCATGGTGTGTGCCGCTCTCGCCTCACTTGGCGGTGTGCTCAGGATTGGTCCGCTCGCCATGTTTCAGATTCCCTGTGCGTTAACTGTCCGTCGGTTCATCATCGGCTGACTGATTGCCTGACTCCGGGAGCAGGCCCAATACTCAGGCAGCAACGCCACATGCAGTACGGGCCACGATCCGGGCGCGTTCACCGCGTGAGCAGTCGCTGTTCAAGTTGTTCGAGTTCGGAGGCGTACAAATTACGAACATTCACGGGCGCCGCGTCCCAAGCCAAGCGGGCATCCCTGAGCATGCGCTCGGCGGCCTCGGCATCGCCCAGTTCAAGCTTTGCGAATCCACGATGCACCAGCGCCGGAAGTCGCTCGGCGGGTGACGCCGCGAAGTTGACAGCCCGTTCGAGGACTCGATCGGCGTCCTGGTGCCTCCCGACCTGCAAGTAGACCCAGCCGACGGTATCCAAGACGGCGGCATTCTGCGGCGCGACGCGTTCGGCGACCGCAGCGTACGGAAGTGCGGCCTGTGCATCGTCGAGGTGCTTCGCGAGCGTGTAAGCAAGGTTGTTGTTGAGCTCGACATCGTTGGGCGCGAGTTCGAGGCCGGCGCGGCAGGCGTAGACAACGCCCTGGTAATCACCCAAGGTGTAAAGAACCTGATTCCGCAGTCGATGGTAGAGGAGCGCCGAGAAGGGTGTCAGTGTTGCGGTCCGCTCCTGCTCGTTCAGAGCGCTCAGGATGGCACTGGGGTCGCGGCCTGCACCGATGTCGCGTTGGATCGGGTAAAGCCGGAGCATGGGCGGGAGCGGACGCAGAGCGGATGTTCGCTCGATGAAGGCCATTGCTTTGGCGATGTCATCATCGTAGCGAGCAACGAGCGTGCTGAACCACCCTGCGACCTCGATCTGCGGATCCTGAGAAATCTGCCGGATGATCGGACGGTCATCCCCCATCGCTTCCCATTCGCGGAATGGCCTGACGGCTTCCTGATAAGCGGAGATTGTCAGGCGGTCGGCGTCCTGTTCATCTCCGAGGAAGGTTTGTGCGCGTGCCAGCAGCATCTTGATTCGCCAGTTGTCGGGGGCCTTGCGCACATCCGGAAGAAGGCGATTGATGTCGGCACGGGATGGGCGCGGCGAAGATCTCAGAAGCGAGTTGAGCAGGTCGGCGGCATTGGCGGGGCTGGGGTCGAGGTCGTAGAGTCTTCTGTAGAAATCGGCGGCTTCGCGATAGCGCTCCATCTGATACGCGAGCAGACCGGCACGGGATTGCCACTCGGGATCGTCAGGAGCGTTGCGTGCAAATCCTGCGGCCATGCCGAGAGCATCCGAGGTGCGGCCTTGTTGCGCGAGGACATTGACTGCGAGCCGCTTGAGTTGAGCGTTTTCAGGATTGTTTTCAATAGCCTGGCGAAGGATGGCGATCGCGGCATCCGGCTCACCGCGCATCTGATACGCTTGAAAAAGCATGCCCCATGCTTGCGTGTCACCGGGACGAAGCTTTGTCGCGCGATCGAGATCCGCAACGACATCGGGGAATCGCGCGGAATCATTGATGTTCAGAGCTGCTCGGCGCACGAATGCAGTCGGTTGATTCGGGTGTGCTTCGACCGCTCGATCGAGAATCTGCCTCGCGCTTCTGAGGTCATTTCTCTGCTCAGCGATTCCGGCACGGAGAAACATGACCTGAAGATCGTTTTCTGGAAGACCTTGAAGGGTCCTCGCAACATCGTCGAGGTTCCCAGCACGGAGTTGGGCTTCGGCGAGGCGCTTCACGACCGTGGTGTCACGATCAGAACCCGCGAGACGGACGACCTGCTGATATGACTGGATCGCCCGATTGAGCAATTCGCTTCTTTCCTCGGAGAGAAGCCGGTGATTCTCGGGCTCATTCTGCGGCGAAATGTTCGCGAGCACCTGCTCGATCTGCTGTGCCTGCGAGTAGAAGACATCTCCGAGTTGGCGATCGACTTCAGCTCGAGTAGATGATTGATATTCTCTCCCTCGCTCGAGCCATTGCACCGCATTCTGAACTTCGCCCGCCTCGGTCTCAAATTCAGCGGCCACAAGGTACGGACGAACGGATCGCTCAGAAGCGGGAATCGACTGGATGTGAGCAGCGAGAACCTCCCTGCCGCGATCGACCTCGCCCTGTCGGGCGTGCCAGACCGCCCTCAGACGCGCCGCCGCGAGAGGATCGAATCCTTCTGTCGTCTCGACGGTCCGAAGGGCATCGTCCGCCTCGGTCCAGAGATTCTCTCGCATCAGCAAGTCGATATAGGCCGCTGAATTGGCAAGATTGCCGGGCTCTCGTTCGAAGAATCTTGATCGCACATCGATGACGCGCTGGCGGTCACCGTGCTCTGCTTCGAGTGCCAGCCAGATCTGACCGACACGGTCACTCGAAGAGTCGAAGCGGAGATACCCCTCTTCCGGGCTGAGTACTCGGATGGCTTCGGCGCCTCGACCGGTGGCGGCGAGGGTCGAGGCATAATCGACGGCGATGCCGGGATCGTCCGGCTTGCCCTCATATGCACGGCGGAGAGACTCGATCGCCGCATCCATGCGCCCGTTGGCGCGCTGGGCGAGTCCGAGGAACCGACGCGCGAACGGATCGTAGGGAATCTGATCAACGACCTCGGAAAGCGTGCGCTCAGCCGCTTCGGCATTTCCACGAGCGAGTTCGAGCCGACCTCGCATGATCAGTCCTGAGCGGTCGTCGCCCCTCTGCTCCATGGCAATGGCGACATAGCGCTCGGCATCAGTGAGCGATTCGGGAGTGTTACTCATCAGAGCGCGTTCAAATCCGACTTGGATCAGCCGAGGATCACGCGGACGGATGCGCTCGGCAGCCCTGAACTCGCGGTCAGCTTCGCCTTCCATACCGAAGCGGGAATAAACAACGAAACGCCCCATGGCCTGCTCGAATTCATCCGCATCAGACTGCGCGACGATCCGGAGGGCTGCTTGCAGAGGATCCTGCTCCGCAACGCTCTCACGCATCGCACGGAGTTGGGGGTCCCGCGGGTTGACCTCCAGCGCCGTAGCAATACGCTGCAGCGCCCTCTCGCGATCGTCCGCTCCGAGATCGAGATTTACCAACTCCCGGACGACACGAACATCACCCGGGTTGGACTCCGCAAGTCGCTCGAGAATCTGGCGTGCGTTCTCGACTTCTCCCGAAGCAACGAGACGCCGAGCTTCGATGATGCCGGCAACGAATGGGTTGATCTGATCCAACCCCGATGCGTCGCCGCTCAAAGCCGCATTCACGAGCGCCAACCTCTCAGCCGCAGCGGCGTTGCCCGGATCCTGTCGGAGCCCTTCTTCGAGCAGTTCCTTCGCGCGAGAGAAGTTGCGAAGATTGAACTCGAGTTCGGCCGTAACGAAAAGTGTTCGCGCATCCCGAAAACCCGCTGCAAGCAGATCGTCGAAGATCTGGCGTGCGGATCCGAAGTTGCCCTGCCGGATCAGCGCCTGAGCAAGGGGACGCATGACAGAGGGATCATCGACACCAACCCGCCGACGCAGTTCAGAGAATATGGAGACCGCCTCTGCGGAATCGCCTTCGAGCAGCGCGATCTCACCGGTGCGCCGAAGAACGCGATCCTCAAATCGAACACCTGTCTGAGTACGCAACTCTTCGAGCAATTCCTTCGCTCTTGCAAGAGTGGCTTCTCGCTGCTTCTGATCGGTCTGCGACTCGTACTGCGCAATCAGAGTTTCAACCTGCCCGTTGAGAGACAGGAGTCTGAAGTCGTTGAGCACGACACCTTCGAGAGAGAGCGGCGGTCGCTCAAGCTCTCTGATGGAGGCAAAGGTCTGCATCGCATCATCAAAACGACCAAGACTACGCAGGATCTCCGCCTTGACGAAGATCAATTGGGGATTGTGCGGCTGTTGGGAAACCGCGATCGTAAACACCTCCAGAAGCTGTGCGTAGTGCTCCCGATCTCCGAAGCGCATCGCGATCGGCGCGATCTGGCCAAGAAAATCGGAGTCAAGATCTCCGGCGGCTTCAAGGGTCATACTTTCAAGAAAATTGCCGAGATCACCCCGGATCTGGAGTATGGCATCGCGCCGCGCATCCAGCGAAGCTGCTCGGCCGAGGAGAGCGTTGGCATCCGACTGCAGCTTGAGAAAACCGACCTGCGGAATATCTCCGAACCGGGTGACGACATACGCGAGAGAATCCCGGGCACGCTGTGCTGAAGATTCGATTTCATCGGGCAATGCGCGTCCCGCGAGAACCAGTCTCTGGTGTTGTTCGCGGTTGATGCGCGCAATGGCCGCCGGATATCGCCAGTCCTCAGGATCCGCTTCGTAGGCGACGGAGAGGTCTTCGAGGATGGATTCGACTTCCTCCGGTTCGACATGGGTACGCTCGATGCGCGATGCGCCCGCCAATCCGCGGAGACCTCGGATCAGATCTCTGCCCCGCTCTGCCTCCTCCTTGACCGGACCGGAACCCATTTGCGCAATCGCCCCATTCAGGGCGGTGAGACGCTCGTTGATGAGGTTGACCATGGTCAGAAGACCCTGTTCGGTACCGGCATCAAAGCGGCGTGTACGCTCATCAATCATGGAGAGGTACTCAAGCTGAATCTCTGCATTCCCCGGCTGATTCTGTGCCATGCGCTGCATCAGCGTGAGATACTGGTTGTACGCCTGCTCGTACTCCCCCTGAGATCTAGGGGTGGTCTTGAGCAGGGCCGAACGCCACTTCAAGAGCCATTCATTATTCGTTTGATTGCGGTAGACAGCCCGGGAGTACCGGCTCGCGGCTTCACTGTACTCGCCCACCGCGTAGAGCCGATCCCCTTCGGCAACGAGCGCGGGACCCCGGCGTGAGAGGACATAGCTCGCGACGACAGCAAGCAACAGGCACGAGGCGACGACGCTGCCTGCGAGAATGATGACAAACTTCTTGTTGACGCGATTCGCCATGGGACTGTTTCCTCGTCTTGATCGAGCGTTAGGATGCACCGTCAGCGGTGCGTTCCGGAGGGTATCTTCCTTCTTTCACTTCCACCCAGTCGGGCAATCGGACCATGATGTCCGCGAACATCTCGTCGAGCATTCGCCCGGCAACAACACCAAGCTCTTCGGCGGAACGGACTGTTCCGGAAGTGAACTGGATCTTGCAGTAGTACGCGTAGTCGTCTTTGAGACGAAACGCACGCAATCGTATCTGGTTTGCACTCGAAACAACTTCGCCGTTCGTGATGAAGAAGTAGCCCGCGTAGAAATCCTCGCCGCGATGATCGCGGAAACGCGAGACCCGAAGTCGCAGATTCTCGACCCCCACCGGGAGATTGACACGCCGGAATGTCGTCGGGCTTCTGGCCTGCCAGATAATGCCGCCATGGAATTCGGGATCCGCTTCCGTGTTCTTCACGAGAACCGAAAAATCGATCGGTACTTTCACTACGACCGGGGTGCCAAGCGCCTGCACGCCCGCGGCGACATTGCACCTCTCGGGAACATGAGGAACGGTATCGATCATCCCCGTGTAGTACGCCATGTGCAGATCGACTACATGCGGCTCATCGGAATCTTTCGGTTCGCGCTCAATAATAAGCCGACTGAGCGAATTCTCGGTCCCGAGCTCCTTCGCCTCTTCGGAAGAAACCTGCCTTTCCGTACCGATCATCTTCCATGAGGGGTACTCCGCGGGGAGAGTTCGCAGTTGCAGATTGCCCTCCGCGTAGATCGGAAGCTTGCGGAAATGAATGCCCGCGCTTTGCTGCACGATGGCGATGACGGCAGCGCTCAGCACCAGAAGAAGCGCGGCAGAGGCGACCGGAATCATGTTCGCGAAGCCGCTGCGATTGGTTGTTCCGGACTGAGTTTTCATGCGCTCACTCCGGCATGCTCGGGCCTGTCGTCTTTCACAATTCGTCCGAGTACCCACACAACGCCCATGAACAGGAAAAACGAGGGGACGAGAAGGAGCGTCCCGATGAGTGTGTGCGCTTCACCGCGGGCGAGTTCGGGATCGTACATGCTCGCGATCGCCAGAACGACGACCCGAGCAACATTCATCCCGAGCGCAACGGGGATGGCGAGACAAATCACCGCGATTCGCTGCCACCAGTACCGCAGCCCGAAAAAAGCAACCGCGACCGCGAGTGCGATGAACGCGATCACCATGCGCATCCCCGAGCACGCTTCGGCAACATTCAGTGGTATTTCCTCGCCACTCCTCGTAAAGATCGTCAACATGTTACCCGCGACGGTATTGTCGATACCGACGATCGATAGAACAACCGCCGAGGCCTGCGATGCCATGATCTTGAGTTGAAATGTCAGACCGTTCATCACCTGATCTGAAACCGTGACACCGAGCGCAAGATACGCAATCGGGAACGCCAGAAGACCAAGAAACTTCGGTCCGCCCACGAACAACACCACGCCGGCAAGCGCGAGCAGCGACGCGAAGCCCTGGAACATGTGGTTCGGGAATCCGAAAAGAAAGAACGAGTAGATCACGATTCCGCCGCATAGCATGGCCAGTCCAGGCCAGAATCGCGTCAGTCGGGTGCCGAATATCGCAGCACGGTGCTTCCAGGCAAATGCAGTACTGATCACGGGCACCAGATAAGCGTGACCCCAGTCTTCGGGATATCGGACGCTGAAACCGCTCGGTCCCATCTGCCGAAAATGCCACCGGAAGAACAGCAGAAAAAACGCGACCGTGAGCGCGATGAACGACACGATCACAGCACTCTTGTGCTCTCGAAGGAGAGCAGCAAGCGTCCATCCCTCTCCCTTGGCGACAGCCGCGTCCGACATGCAACTCCATCAATGTGTCCCCGGCACACTGTGAATGACCAGAAGCGTGTGAAATCCTCCACAACGCCGGGGAAGGTGATTACGATCCGATGCAACTCGGTGTTCGGCGTCCTGCCAACTTTGAGGCCACCCGACTCCGCCGGGCCCTCGGAACGATCCATCGGAGGAATTCCGTCTCCGATGCTGGGAACAGTGCGAGTCCCGCCGATAGCCCTAGGCATATACGGGAAATGATAGGTCAATTAAGGCGGTTTGTTGGGGGCGCTCCAAAGACATCGTTGCCGAAATTCCGGTCCAGCAGGAATCCGAAGCCGTAGGACATCCGGAATCCGTTGCGGATGACGGCCATGGGTGTGGCCCAGAAGTTGGTGCCCACATTGACCATATCGTCTGGTTTTAGGTATATATCCGGGTGTGTGTCCTGAAAGATGGCCCGGACATCAAGCCGGATGGTCGCCTGTCGCCCCGGCCCGACGACACGGGTGAGATCGACGCGTTCAGGAATCGCGACGGCGTTCAGCCCCCCCGCCGCGATGATCGCACGCTTGAGGGTCAGACGACCCGCCACGGGAAGGTTGTAGGTGCCGCCGCGAGCGATGCCGGGACCACCCATATAGACAACACCCGAGGGAGGCGACGGGACATGGATCACATCCCCGGGACGAATCACGATGTTGTACTTCGCAATGCCGCGGATGAGCGGATCGGTCGGAACCTCGATGACGCGTTGTGTGACCAACATCTCATCCGTACGCGATTCCTGAAGCGGATCAGGGCCTTCGGGGAGTCCCGCGGCCTGTGATGCGGGCATGACCTGCACCCAGCGCCCATCGAGGAAGACCCATGAGCCGGATGACGCGGATGCTCGACGCTCGACGCTTTCGCCGGGGAGCGGCGTCGCACGCCGACCGACCGGTCTCGGCGAATCCAGATCGATGAAGGGAGGCTCGCCGTCTGCTAGGGCACTTGGAGAAATCAGAGCCGGACGGGGCGCATCGGAGTTGTTTCTCGGTTCTGCGGGACGGGTCAACTCGTCGATGAGATCGCTGAGGTCCTCAACAGGAGGTTGCTGCGGACGGGGGGCGTCCGGGCGGGTTGTCGTGCGATCTGGCCGTTCGGGGGCCATCCCACGCGTGACTTCATCCGAGAGCGGGATCTGACGGATGACATAGACCCGCTTGATGATCGGAGAAACACCCCCCGCATCAGTGAGGGCGTCGAGAATGCGGTAATCCGGGAATGGGATGTTGTATCGCGCGGGGTTGGCAATCGCTCCGAAGATGCTGAAAGTCTGCTGGCGCCGGCCGAGGATCTGAACGGACACGAGGGGCTCGAGGCGTGCAATCCCTGCCTCGATCATGCGCCTTTTGACCGCAACTTCCACCTGTGCGGCGGTCATGTCGATGACGGAAATACGCCCAAGTTGCGGCACGGAGACGAAGCCCTGACCATCCACGCTCAACTCGAAAAACGCCGGAACGCCGGGTTGGACAAGGTCATAGATCTCCGCACGCAGGAAATCACCCGGTGCCAGCACATACTCACGCGGCTCGGGGATCAGGTCGTCCGGGGTCACCTCCGAGACATCGACGAACTCGCCGGAGTCGGACTCGATGACATCGATCCGCTCGAGAATCGGCACCACGGTCG
>REDD01000202.1 GCA_007693725.1 Phycisphaeraceae bacterium | reverse complement strand
CGCTTCAGGGCCGCCAGAAGCTGCTCCACCTGCTGGCTGGGGGGCATGTTGATCAGCCGGCGACGCAGCGCTGTGACCGTGTTGTAGGTCTGGGGGTCGAGGAGCTTGTCTTCCTTGCGCGTGCCGCTGGCGGCGAGGTTGATCGCGGGAAAAATCCGCCGCTCGGAGATCTTGCGATCGAGCACCAACTCCATGTTTCCGGTGCCCTTGAACTCCTCGAAGATCACCTGATCGCCCTGCGATCCGGTATCGACGAGGCACGAGGCGAGGATCGTCAGCGAGCCCGCCTCCTCGGTGTTGCGCGCCGAGCCGAAGATGTAGCGCGGGATCGTCATCGCCTTGGAATCGATACCGCCCGAGAGCGTGCGCCCGGAGTTGGAGTGCTTCTTGGAGGCGTTGAAGGCGCGCCCGAGGCGCGTCAGCGAATCGAGCAGAATCACCACATGCTTGCCCGCCTCGACCATCCGCCGGGCACGCTCGGTCACCATCAGCGCGACGGCGATGTGCTGCTCGGTGTCGCGATCGTTCGAGGATGCAAAGACGCGTGCATCGACGGAGCGCCGGAAGTCGGTGACTTCTTCGGGGCGCTCATCGACGAGCAGCGCAAAGACCTCGACATCGGGGTGGTTGTGCTTGAGGCCGGTGGCGATGTCCTTGAGGATGGTGGTCTTGCCGGCCTTCGGCGGCGAGACGATCAGCCCGCGCTGGCCGCGACCGATCGGGCAGAACAGATCGATCAGCCGAACCGATTCCGGGCAGCCACGGTGCTCGAGCGTGAGTCGCGGCTGTGGATCGATCGAGGAGAGTTCCTCGAACGGCCGCATCTTGGCGTACTCGTCGGGGTCGAGACCCTCGATGGCGAGGATCTGATCGACGACCGGGCGCGGCGCGCGCGCCACGGGTCCGCGTCGCTTGCGTCGACGAGACTTCTTGGAGATGACCTCGACGGTCACCTCCATGCCGGTACGGAGCGGGTAGCGCTCGCCGAGAACGAGCGGGACGAACGGGTCGTCGGCCTGCTCGATGAGGGTGTCGCCCATCTGGCGAACACGCCCTTCGGTGCGCTCCGGCCAATCAAGGATGCCGGTCAGCGTCGCCATATCTTCAATTCGCTTCGGCCGGTCATCGAGTCGGCCCGCCCAACACAGGGCGGCCATCACCCCATCGATGCCGGAATCTCAGATCGCATTGGAGCAGTCGACGGGGCGGGCGTCAAGCCACAACATAAATTCCGGGTTGTTCCCGGGTAGGGCTCGGGCGTACATTGCGCCGGATTTCAGCGGGACCAAGGCAGGAAAGGGTGCCGACCCCCCCAGGCGAGGGCGACGGGGTGCGTGCGGCTGGATTTCGGACATGACGGTCTTCGAGGGCATCCCGGTCTCCCCCGGCGTCTGCATCGGGCGGATCTTCGTGCTGGACACGGCACACCGGCGTGTCGCGCGCCGACGGGTTTCCCCCGATCAGATCGCTCACGAGCAGCAACGCATCCGCGATGCGCTCGAGGCCTCCAGCGAAGAACTCGGACAACTCCTGACCGAGGCCGAGAAGCGCCTCGGCCCCGAAGCCGCGGACATTTTCGGGTTTCACCGTGGATTGCTTCGGGATAAGTCCATCTCGGAGCCGATGCTCCAGCGGGTCGCGGACGAGGGGGTCGTGGCCGAATACGCCGTGCAGGAGCAGTTCCGCGTCGTCGCGGATATGTTCGCCCAGATCCCCGATCCCGCCTTCCAGACCAAGGTGGACGACATCTGGGACCTGGAGCGGCGGGTGCTTAAGCACCTCATCGGGGAGCACGCCGCGGGGATCGCCCGCCTCCAGCAGCCCGCGATCGTGGTCGCTCCGGAGCTCACCCCCACGCAGGCCTCCTCCTTCGACCGCGACCATGTCCTCGGCTTCGTCACCGATTCGGGGGGTCAGACCAGCCACACCGCCATCTTCGCCCGGGCGCTGGGCATCCCCGCCGTGGTCGGGCTCAAGCGGGTCAGCGAGGTCGCGGAGGAGGGCGACATCGCCATCCTCGACGGCGACCGGGGCATCTTCATCCTCAATCCCGATGAGGAGACCATCGAGCAGTACCGCGGCTACCAGAAGCACGCCGCGGAGATCGCCCGATCGCTCGAAGATCTACGCGACCTCGAAGCGGTCATGCGCGACGGCACGCCCATCGAGCTGCTCGCGAACATCGAGTTCGGGACGGAGGCCTCGGCGATCCGCACCCACGGCGCCGACGGCGTGGGCCTCTTCCGCACCGAGTTCCTCTGGCTCACCAGCGACCACGAGCCCACCGAGGAGGAGCAGTACGCGCACTATGTCGAGGCGGTCCGCGAGGCCCGCGGCAAGCCGGTCACGATCCGCACCTTCGACCTCGGCGCCGACAAGTACACCCAGGAGCGCGCCCTCACCCCCGAGCGGAACCCCTTCCTCGGCATGCGGTCCATCCGCTACTGCTTCCAGAACCCGCAGATGTTCAAGCGACAGTTGCGGGCCATCCTCCGGGCGAGCGCGGACGGGCCGCTCAAGATCATGTTCCCCCTCATCAGCAACACGATGGAGCTGCGCCGGGCCAAAATGATGCTCCACGATGTCATGGAAGACCTGCAGGAGGAGGGCATCGCCTTCGACCGCGATATGAAGGTCGGGATGATGGTCGAGGTGCCCGCGGCGGCCCTCACCGCCTCCGCCTTCGCCCGCGAGGTCGATTTCTTCTCCATCGGAACCAATGACCTCGTCCAGTACACCCTCGCGGTGGACCGGACCAACGAGCAGGTGGCCGATCTCTACGCCGCGGGCCACCCGGGGGTCATCCGGCTCATCAAAGAGGTCATCCGGGCCGCCCGACGCCACAATGTGGATGTCTCCTGCTGCGGGGAGGCGGCGGGGCAGGTGGAATATGCCCTGTTGCTCATGGGGCTCGGGTTGCGTAGTCTCAGTGTGACACCCAGTCGGATACCTTATCTGAAGCGGGTGATCCGGAGTGTCGATAGAACACTTTGCGAACAGTTGGCCCGAACGGTCGGCTCGTTCGATTCAGAGCGGCAGGTCAGCGCTTATCTGCGCGACCGTGCCCGCCGTCTGTTCCCTGACCTTGTCGACGGGCGTGCCGTCGAAGGCGGGGCGGGATGACCGCCCCGGGGCAAGCGTCCCAGTGAGCAGGCGCCGACGGAACACCGAACCGACGATCCACCATTTGTTGCAACGCGGAGGAGAGGAACCAGGGGACGATGCAAAGCAGAGCGACGCCGACCGCGATCGAACCGTGCAGCGCGAAAGCGCGCACAGGAGCGTGCGTAGACGGCCGAGCGAACCGGGCATCGTCGTCAGGAACCACTTCCGACAGAGCAGGACGGATCGATCAAGATTGCGTGATGCGGAACCGCTGGTTGCAGCGCCTCGGCGCGAAAACCTGAGGAAGACCCGGCAAAGCGCTTCGTCCTGAGGGACGGTGAATCTCGGCGCAAGGCGGATACGGCAATCGATGCGTGTGTACGCATCGGCGTGGTCATCGCTGACCCTGCCCCAGAGCGAGGATTCGCATGGGCAAGGGTACATCCGGCGCAAACGCCAAAACCAGGATGGTCATCAATTATGTGCCGGGAGAAGAGTGCCGCATCGCGCTCGTCGAGAACGGCTGTCTGGAAGAGTTCCACGCCGAACGGGCCAACGCGGTCACATTCGTCGGGAACATCCACATCGGACGCGTCGTCAATGTCGAGGCGGGCATACAGGCCGCCTTCATCGACTTCGGTCACGAAAGCAACGGATTTCTGCATGTCTCCGATCTCCACCCGCGGTACTTCCGCGGCGAGGACCGCGAGGACACCGAACTGATCGGGAAGAAGACGCCGCGACGCGAGCGCCCACCGATCCAGCAGTGCCTCAAACGCGGCCAGGAAGTCATCGTGCAGGTGCTCAAGGAAGGCATCAGCACCAAAGGGCCGACCCTCACCTCCTACCTCTCCATCCCCGGCCGCTACCTCGTCATGCTCCCGGACATGGACAAGGTCGGCGTCTCGCGCAAGGTCGAGGATGAGGAACAGCGCGCCGCCATGAAGAAGGTCCTGGAGGGAGTCGAACTCCCCGAGGGCTTCGGCTTCATCGTCCGCACCGCCGGCATCGACAAGAATAAAACGGAGATCAAACGCGACCTCGCCTACCTCCAGCGGCTGTGGAAGGACATCGAGCGTCGGCGCTCGCTGGCCTCCGGGCCGGGGCTGCTCTACGCCGAGAGCGACCTGCTCATGCGCGCCCTCCGCGACTACTGGACGAGCGATGTCGATGAGATCGTGATCGACGATCCCGGCGCGTGCCGCCGAGCCGCCCGGTTCATGAAGATCGTCTCGCCGCGCTCTTCCACGCAGCTCCTCCACTACGACCGCGCCACACCGATCTTCCACGCCTTCGGGCTCGAGGATCAGATCCGCCTGATGCACGAGCGCGAGGTGCCGCTGCCCTCCGGCGGCTCGCTCATCATCGACGAGACCGAAGCCCTCGTCGCCATCGATGTGAACTCGGGCAAGATGCGCCGTCACGGCGACGCCGAGACCACCGCCTTCAAGACCAACCTCGAAGCCGTCGACGAGATCTCCCGCCAGCTCAAGCTGCGCGACCTCGGCGGACTCATCCTCTGCGACCTCATCGACATGATGAAGCGCTCGAACCGGCGCGATGTCGAGAACCGCTTCCGCGACCGCCTCAAGAAGGACCGCGCCGCGACCAAGGTGCTCCCCATCAGCCAGTTCGGCATCGCCGAGATGACGCGACAGCGCATGCGCGGCTCGCTCCGATCGACCCACTACACCAAGTGCCCCATGTGCGAGGGCAAGGGCCTGCTCCGCAGACCCGGCTCCGCCGCGGCCGATGCACTCCGCGAACTCGCCATGCTGCTCGACATGCAGAAGGTGCACAAGGTCGAGTTGGTCGTCTCGCCGCGACTCGCGGGCGAACTGCTGAGCAACCGGCGTCAGTCGCTGACACGCATCGAATTCCGCGCAAAGAAGAAGGTCGATGTCCGGGTCAGCGAGGATGTGCCCGTCGATCGCGTGATCTTCTACGCGTACGACGAGAACGGCGCGGACCTCGCGCTGGACAGGATGCCGATGCCCACGCCGCCGAGCGATCTTGAAGCGTGGCGCGAGCAGGGCGCGGGCAAGGACTGGGCCGTCGACACACGGACCGAGCAGGACGAGGACTTCGCGAACGCCATCGAGGAGACCGCGCCGCAGGCCTCCGATGCGGAAATGCTCCTCGAAGACATGGAACTCGACGAAGCCGCGCTCGACACCGAAGATGCATCCGAGCAGGGCGATGGCAAGAAGAAGCGCCGGCGCAGACGCAGACGCGGCAAGCGCGGCGGAGGAGCTTCCGAAGGTGCGGCTCCCACCGAGTCGCGCGAGCCCGCGAAGCAGGAGCAGGCGCCCAAGCCGGACGAGCCCCGAGCGCAGGACGCCGAGGCCGACGCCACCGGCGAAGGAACCGGCAAGAAGAAGCGTCGGCGCAGACGCAGACGCGGCAAGCGCTCCGGCGATGAAGCACAGGAAACATCCGGCGAGGCGCCGACGAGCGATGACGCACGCGGACGCCCCGAGATGATCCCCGATCGCGCCGAGACCGACCAGCGCCCTGTCCGCACTTCGACGGGACTCCGAGGCGACTCGTGGGATCTCGAACCGTCGGAACTCCCGAAGCGCAACGGGCGCGCCGCACCGGCAACCGCCGCCGAGGAACCCAAGCCCGCGCCGGAAGCTTCCGCACAAGACGATGACACGGAAGCCCCGCCGCGTCCCGGCAAAAAGCGCTCACGCAAGCGCGCCAGGTCCGCATCCAAGTCCTCCGAAGCACCGGACACGGAGAAGAAGGCCCCCGAGAAGCAAGCCCCCGAGCCCGCCGCGGAGACAGCGCCGGAGGATGCTCCCGCTCCCGGCGGCAAGAAGAAGCGTTCCAAGCGATCCCGCTCCGGCGCTGCGAAGGCCAAGGCAACTCCCGAACCTTCTTCCGATGCCGACAAGAAGCCCAAGCAAAAGCCCAAGGATGAGGCCAAGCCGGAAGTCGCCCTCAAGCCGGTGAAACCCGCCCGAACGCTCTATGCCGCTCAGCGTCGCAAGCCCTCACCCGCCGCCATCAAGAGCGCTGCGAACCGTGAATCGTGATGTCCGCCCATTGTCTTTGCTGTAGCGTGTGAGTGCCGTGGCCGCCAACGACCGCAAACGCGTGATCCTCCTCGGATCGACCGGATCGATCGGTCGCCAGGCGCTCGAAGTGCTCGCGCACCTCAACGCGCTCCACGCCCGCGGCATCGGTCCGCACCGGTACGAGGTCGTCGGCCTGAGCGCCGGACGACAGGGCGATGCGCTCATCAAGCAGGCGACCGAGTGGGGTGTGCGCGACATCGCCATCCTGGACGGCAACGGCATCGATCCCCCCGCAGGCACCCGCCTCCGACGCGGACCCGCCGGCGCGGAGCAACTCGTCCGCGACATCGACGCCGACATCGTCCTCGGCGCGATGGTCGGCGCGGCCGGACTCCCCGCCACCCTCGCCGCCATCGACCGCGGCATGGACATCGCACTCGCCAACAAAGAGACCCTCGTCGCCGCGGGCGAACTCGTCATCGCGGCGTGCCGACGCACCGGATCACGACTGCTCCCCGTCGATTCCGAACACTCGGGCGTCTGGCAGGCCCTCGCCGCACGACGATCGGGCGATGCATCCCCCCCATTCGTGCTGGACGATGAAGTCCGCGCCATCGTGCTCACCGCTTCCGGGGGCGCGCTGCGCGACTGGCCCCTCGACCGCATCCGCGATGCCACGCCCGAACAGGCCCTCGCCCACCCAAACTGGGACATGGGCGCGAAGGTCACCATCGACTCGGCATCCCTCACCAACAAGGCGCTCGAACTCGTCGAGGCCCACTGGCTCTTCGGCGTCGGCAGCGATCGCCTCCGCGCCGTCGTGCACCCGTCATCCATCGTCCACGCGCTCGTCGAGTACGCCGACGGCAGCATCGTCGCGCAGCTCGGCGCGCCGGACATGCGCACGCCCATCCAGTACGCCTTCACACACCCCGACCGCATCGACGGATGCTCGGACCGCATGGACTGGAGCGCCCTGTCGAACCTCGAGTTCCGAGCCGTCTGCCCCGAACGCTACCCCGCGCTCGAGTTGGGCTTCCGCGTCATCGACGAGGGCGGCACCGCCGGCGCTGTCTTCAACGCCGCGAATGAACGCGCCGTCGAGGCGTTCCTCGAAGGGCGCATCCACTTCGGCAGGATCGTCGAATGCACGCGGGCAACGATGGATGCGCTGGGCACGAGCCCGGTCCGCGACCTCGCCGATGTGCTCGAAGCCGATGCCGAAGCACGCCGATGCATCGACCGCATGGTCGCCGAGCGCCCCGCGAGCAAGATCAGTTCATGACCGTCGACAGCCGCTTACGGTCCGCTTCCGAGCCGCCCTCGACCGGGATCTCCTTCAGCAACTGAGCCACCACCGCATCCGTCGTCACGCCGTCGGCCTCGGCGTTGAAGTTCGTGATGATGCGGTGACGAAGCACCGGGTACGCCACGGCCTTGATGTGGTCCGGCGTCACATGGAACGATCCCGCAAGCACCGCACGCGCCTTCGCCGCCAAAACAAGATTCTGGCTCGCACGCGGCCCCGCGCCCCACGCCAGATAATCCCGCACGATCTGCGGCTTGCGATTGTCCTCCGAGTCTTCCTTGATCCGCGTCGCTCGCACCAGCCGCAGCGCGTAACGGATCACATGGTCCGGCACCGGGCACTCACGCACCAGATGCTGCACGCGCTGCACATCCGCGCCGTCGAGCACCGGCTCCGTCTGGGCGTGCGTCGTCGTCGTCGTCCGACGGACGATCTCGACCTCTTCCTCCTCGCCCGGATACGAGATCAAGACATTGAACATGAACCGGTCGAGCTGCGCTTCGGGAAGCGGGTAGGTGCCCTCCTGCTCGATCGGATTCTGCGTCGCCAGCACGAAGAACGGCTCAGGCAGCCGATGCTGCACGCCCGACACCGTCACCTGATGCTCCTGCATCGCTTCGAGCAGCGCCGCCTGCGTCTTCGGCGGCGTCCGGTTGATCTCGTCCGCCAGAATCACATTCGCGAAGATCGGACCCTTCACGAACCGCAGCTCGCGAGCGCCCGTCGTCTTGTCCTCCTCGATCACTTCCGTCCCCGTGATGTCCGAAGGCATCAGGTCCGGCGTGAACTGCACACGCGAGAACGACAGCGAGATCGACCGCGCGATCGTCGAGATCAGCAGCGTCTTCGCAAGCCCCGGCACGCCCACCACCAGCGCGTGCCCGCCGCAGAACATCGCCATCAGCAACTCTTCGACGATCTGGTCCTGACCGACGACAACCTTCGCGATCTCACCCCGCAGACGGTCGTACGCATCACGAACCTGCGCCACCGCCTCTTTCGGGTCCGTCGCGGTGACGATGTGATGCTGTTCGGTCGAGTGCTGAAGCGGATCGGGCATGTGGCCTCCGTGGTGGTCGCGAAAAGCATCCGGGAACGGGATGCACGATGGATGGTACCCGTCGCGGGACGCATGGTTGTCCCCCCGGAATGTCCCCCCGGAACCCCCCTTCCTCTCCCATTGCTTTCGTCCCCCGGGAAACCGCCTTACAGACCGAATCCCGCCGGAAGCGGGATCGGGCTCGACGCACGCTCGAACATCCGAGCGATCCGGAGCAGACGGACCTCCTCGAACGCCGGCGCGATCAACTGCAACCCCAGAGGCAGGTGTTTCCCCGATTCCGTGGTCGCCGTCCCCATCGGCAGACTGATCGCCGGCAGCCCCGCCAGATTCGCAGACACCGTGTAGATGTCCTCCAGATACATCGCCAGCGGATCATCGCTCTTCTCGCCGATCGGGAACGCCGCATCCGGCGCGGTCGGCATCACGATCGCATCCAGCCCCGCACCGAACGCGCGATCGAAGTCCTGCTTCATCCGACGGCGCGCCTTGAGCGCTGTCAGGTAGTAGTCGTCGTAGTACCCGCTGGAGAGCGCATAGCAGCCCAGCATGATCCGGCGCTGCACCTCCGCGCCGAACCCCTCCGAACGCGAACGGGCGTACAGCGCTTCAAGCCCCTCCCCCTCTTTGAGTGTCGCGCGATGGCCGTAACGGATCCCGTCGAACCGGGCGAGGTTGCTCGACGCCTCCGCCATCGCAACCAGGTAGTAGGTGCTGATCGCCGCATCCAGCGTCGGCAGGTCGAAGTCGACCACCTCCGCCCCGAGCGAGCGGAAGGTCTCCATCGCCCGGTTGAACGCCGTCCGCACGCTCTCATCGTTCGCCTGCGAACCCGCCTCACGCGGCACCCCCAGCCGCAATCCCTCGATCGGCCGCTCCACCGACACGAAAGCGTGCACCGGCTCCATCTCCGCCGAGGTCGCATCCAGCGGATCAAACCCCGCCAGCACATCGAGCATGATCGCCGCATCGCTCACCGTCGTCGTGATCGGACCGATCTGGTCCAGCGAGGACGCATACGCCACCAGCCCCCACCGCGATACACGCCCGTAGGTCGGCTTCAGCCCCACACACCCCGTGTACGATGCCGGCTGACGGATCGACCCGCCCGTGTCCGACCCCAGAGCCACCGGGGTCAGCCGCGCCCCTATCGCCGCCGCCGAACCGGAGGACGACCCCCCCGGCACCCGCGCCGTGTCGTACGGGTTCCCCGTTGGACCGAAGTACGAATGCTCCCCCGACGACCCCATCGCGAACTCGTCCATGTTCGTCTTGCCGACGATGATCGCCCCCGCCTCTTCCAGACGCTGCACCGCCGTCGCGCTGAACGGCGACGAGTACCCTGCCAGCATCCGGCTCCCGCAGGTCGTCTTCCCCCGATCGAGGCAGATGTTGTCCTTCACCAGAATCGGCACGCCCGCCAGCGGACCCATCGGTTCCGATGAATCCCGGAGCCGCCGGTCGAGGTCCGCCGCCAGCGCCATCGCTTCGTCCCCGAAGACCTCCAGAACCGCGTTGAGAGCGGGATTGTGCTCCGCGATCCGCCCCAGAGTCCCCTCCACAACCGCGCTCGCTCGCACGCTCCGCGATGCGATCGCTTCGCGGATCTCCGTGATGGTCGCGGTCGGTGGCAACATTGGACTCACGCCCCAGACTGACCGGGCAGCACCCGCGGCACCTTCACGAACGGCGGCTCGCTCTCAGGCGCCAACGACATGAAAACCTCGTTGGAGAGCCCCGGGCGGGGGGTGTCGTCATCCAGCCGGTTCCGGGCATCCAGAGGGTGCGAGAGCGGCTCGACGCCCTCCAGGTCCATCGCCTGCAACCGCTGGAAGTATCCGAGGATCGTCCCCAGCTCCTCGCCGATGCGGTTGTGGGTGGCGGGATCCGGCTCCAGACGCGCCAGACGGGCCGCCTTGCACACCTCCTCGTTGCTGAGGGGGCATGGGATCGGAGAACCGGCGGATTCCGGAGAAGGTGCGCCCATGGCGCCGAGGATAGCGACAGCCATGGGGGCGGGTCTCGGAGGAGCGTGCTTCGTGCTTACAGATCCAGCCAGCGCACCCGCCCGGTCTCGAGCTCGTAAACCGCCCCGACGACGCGGAGATCACCCTGACGCACAAGGTCGCTGATCACCTGACTTCGCTCCTCGATCTCACGCACCGTACGCCGGACATTCGCCTCGGTGACGAGCATCACGAAATCCTCGTTCGATGAGGTCCGCTCTCCGCGCGTGTAGGACACCTCGGCGATGGCGGGCTTGATGTTCGACAGCGTCTGCGTCAGGTTCCCCATCTCAGCGCCATCGATGGCGCCCTTCACCGCGCCGCAGTGCGTGTGCCCCAGAACGACGATCAGCCGGGCCCCCGCGAGCTTGGTGCCGAACTCCATGCTCCCGATCAGGTCCTCGTTGGCGAAGTTCCCCGCCACGCGTCCCACGAAGATGTCACCGATCCCCTGATCGAAGACCACCTCGGGCGGCACGCGCGAGTCCAGGCAGCCCAGCACAATCGCCTTCGGGAACTGGCCCGATGCGGTCGCCTCCGCCTGTGCCAGCCAGCGCTGGTCGGTCGATTGATTCCGGACGAATCGCTCGTTCCCCGCTTTCAGCTCCGCCAGCACCATGTCCGGGGTCATCGAACGCTGACGCTCGGGGGTCATCACCTCGGACCTGCCGAGGCCGCCGGACTGGCAGCCGGTGCCCCAAAGACCCACGCCCGCCATCAGCCCGGCAACCACACACAGTGTTCGAATCCGCATGCTTGGCTCCATTTTCTTCGTTGAATGCTTTGGACCAAATTACCCGCTTTCCCCCGACCGGGTTCATGGAATTCCGCTCCCTGCGGGACAATCCTGATCCACTCAACCTGCCACACCCCACCTCGCCCCGCCGCCAGGCATGCTGGGTGCCGCACCCGACCCGAAGCGTGGCTAGGATGTCGGCGTTGTGATGGTGTAGTTGCCACCGCTGGGCGAAAGCCCGGTCGATGGAGGTTGTTCCGATGATTCCGAAACCACCGCCCCGCGAGGGCGATCTGGGGTTCCTGTTCATCCCGCCGTTCCGCGTGCAGGGCGTCTCCATCGCCGGAGAGACGACGGTCGTCCATGTCCCCGAACTGGACATCTGCTTCGACATCGGCGAGTGCCCGCGCGCGGTCCTCCCGAGCAAGTTCCTCTGCATCTCGCACGGCCACATGGACCATGTCGGCAGTCTCGCCTACTTCTGTTCGCAGCGCCGATTCCAAGGTATGGGGGATGCCACCGTCATATGCCACGAGGGGTTGGCGTCATCGATTGAGGCGATGATGCGCGGCTTCAGCCAACTCGAAGGACAACAGACCCCCTACAACCTCATCCCCCTCAAGCCCGAGGGCGAGATCGAGATCAAGAACAACATCTTCCTGCGCCTCATCAAGACCGACCACACCGACACCAGCGCCGGATATGTCATCTACGAACGGCGCAGCAAACTCAACCCCGAGTTCAAGGACTTCCCGCAGGACAAGCTCCGCGAACTCAAGGACAGGGGTGTCGAGATCACGCACACACTCCATGTGCCGCTGATCGCCTATATAGGGGACACGGCGCCCGGACCCGTCCTCATCCGCGAGGATGTGCGCAACGCGCAGATCGTCCTCAGCGAGTGTACATTCATCGAACACGATCACCGCAGCCGTGCAAGCGTGGGCAACCACCTACACATCGCGGACATCATCGAGTGGCTCCCCGTGCTCTCATGCGAGAAGCTCGTGTTGCTGCACCTCTCGCGACGATCCAACATTCGTGAGGCGAGAAAGACGCTGTCCAAGGCGTTGCGCCCGGAACTGCTCGAAAAAGTCGAATTTCTGATGGACTTTCGCGCAAACCGCGATCGCTACGAGCGCCAGCGCGAGGAAGCCGAGCGCATCGAGGCGCAGCGACAGGCCAACGCGGCGCAGTGATGCGCGTGCTCCGCGACAAGCGGCTGACATTGGGCTTGTCAAGCGCGCGATTTATCCGCCAACTTGTTGACACGATTTACACCTTGTCGTAGTTTCTGGTTGTACGGCGACGCGCTCGCGCCGGTGGGATTGATGCCCGACAAACCTGGCGCATCAATCGGGCTTGCGAGTCCTGCGTCTCAATCAGTGTGTGACCAACCGGTCGCTCGACCGGAGAAGGCAAGTGGAAATGGCCAACCCCGATTTGGTGGTTTGGGTTGATGTCCTGTCGTTCCTCCGTGAACATCACCCGACAATCTGCCGACAGTGGTTCGAGGAGATCGAACCCCTCGGCACGCACGAAGGCGCCTACCGCCTGCGTGTCCGCCAACAGGTCCATCAGCGCTACCTCTCCAGGCAGTGCGTCGAGCCCTTCGTCGAGGCGCTCCAGTCCATCACGGGACATCTTCTGACCGTCCGCTTCGTCGGGCCGGACGAGGTCGTTCCCGAACCTTCCGCAAACGGCAGCACGCACAAGCAGCGCAACGGCCAACACACCGCTGCCCCCCGCAGCGAGGACGCCGCCATCGAGGCCAAGCCCACCCGACGCTCCGGATGGCAACCCGTCGAAGCCCGGGACTTCAGCAACCCCGAAGGCCCCAACATCAACCCCGACCACACCTTCAGCGACTTCGTCGTCGGGCAGGAAAACCGTTTCGCCGTCGCCGCCGCCACCGCCGTCGCCGACAACCCCTGCAAGGCCTACAACCCGCTCTTCATCCACGGCGGGCTCGGGCTCGGAAAAACGCACCTCCTCCACGCCATCTGCGTGCAGGTGCTCGACCAGAACCCCAAAGCACGCATCTTCTACATCTCCTGCGAGGACTTCTCGCGCGCCATGCTCGATGCCGTCGAGAACGGAAAACTCCAGGATTTCAGCGACTACTACCGCCACCTCGACATGCTGCTCATCGACGATGTCCACTTCCTCACAAAGCGCGACCGCAGCCAGGAGGAGTTCTTCCACACCTTCAACGCGCTCCAGCAGGCAGGAAAGCAGATCGTTCTCTCGTGCGATGCGCCGCCCAGCGAGATCCCCGATCTCGAACAACGCCTCGTCTCACGCTTCCAGAGCGGCCTCGTCGTCCCGATCAATCCCCCCTGCTTCGAGACGCGCGTCCAGATCGCCCACCGCAAGGCACGCATGCTCGGCATGGAACTCCCCGAGGAAGTCGCCTGCTACATCGCCAAACGCGTCCAGAGCAGCCCCCGCGAGCTCGGCGGCAGGATCAACCAGCTCCACATGCTCCACCACTTCGAGAAGATGCCCCTCACCGAAGCGACCGCGAAGCTCGCGCTCGGCGCCGGCGCTGCCGAACTCACACGCGAAATCACCATCGACGACATCATCCAGGTCGTCTCCCAGCACTACGCCGTCAAACTCAGCGACCTCCAGGGCAAGCGCCGCCAGAAGTCCATCGCGCTCCCGCGTCAGGTCTGCATGTTCCTCATCCGCAAGATCTGCCGCTATTCGCTCGAAGAGGTCGGCGGGTACTTCGGCGGACGCGACCACACCACCGTCATGCACGCCGAGAAGACCATCCGCGCCAAGTACCAGAGCGATCCGGAACTCGCCCGCGTCATCCAGGCCCTCCGCGTCCAACTCGGACTCCCCCCGGAAGAGACGGACGACAACCCGCCGCGCTCCCCCTTCGACAGAACCAAGGCCCCGGACTGACCCCCGGAATCAGCCCCGGACTTCCCCCGAAGCAGACGACAGGAATTCCCCGATCGCGCAACCGGTGCGCTTGGCGCAAAGATGGTGGATATTCTGTGGATAAGCGCGTGCAGGCGCGCGACCTGTGTTGCCCCATCCAGCCCACTTTTCCACATCGCTCATCCACAATGACAATCGTCGGCGCTGGCCGCGCGCCCGGAGAGTGCTGGCGACAGGTTGTCCCGTCTGTGGAAAAGGTCGTAAGTCGTTTGGAAACGCGTATTTGGTGGCCCCAATCTTCCGGGGGTCCACATCCCGACAGCGCCTTCTATGACGATGATGAGAGATATCTCTCTCCACAGCAGAGACACATCCGATGGCCATCACCGCTGGCACGCCGGGCACCACACCGTTGTCCGCTGCCCGATCACCGCCGACTCCAGCATCCCCGAGCACACGCGGCACCCCTGCCCGCCCCGCCCGTAGACGCTGTGGCGATCCTGGTACCCGCCGGCTCGGCCCTCGGCATCGCGGTAGTCCCGGAGCGTGCTCCCCCCCGCCTCGATCGCATCCCGCAGGATCGCCCGGATCGCACGGCACAGGGCAGCCACCTCCGCACCCGTCAGCGACCCGCCGGGACGCTGCGGCAGGATCCTCGCCCGGAACAACGCCTCATCCGCGTAGATGTTCCCCACCCCCGCGATCACGCGCTGATCCAGCAGGGCCGCCTTGATCGCCCGTCGGCTGCCCCGCAGGCCCGCAGCAAGGTCACTCGCCCGGATGGTCGCCGCGTCCGGCCCCAGCATGCCCCAGCGACGGCTGAGCAGGTCCGCCTCGTCGCGGCAGGTCCAGATCCCCCCGAATCGGCGTGGGTCGCGGAACGCGAGCCGCCCGCCGTCTCCCAGCCGCCACACCACATGCACATGGTCCGCCTGAGCCAGCCGCTGCCCCGCCCCGCTGCACAGGAACTGCCCCGTCATCCCGAGGTGGACATTCAGCACGCGCCCCGCATCGCTCACCAGCGCGAGCTGCTTGCCGTGCCGAGACACACGCTCGATGCGTTGGCCCGCGAGGAGGTCCTGCTTCGGGACTCGGCGGATGGGGCCAGGTCGCTCGGTGCGTGCCCGCGAGAAGCCGCCCGGCGGGTCGTCCGGCATCGCCACCACCTCGCGACGCAGCAGGCGGACATCCGCGATCGGGCGTCCGACAACGGCCCGCTCCAGCGAGCGACGCACCTGTTCAACCTCGGGAAGCTCGGGCACGAGCGGACTGTATGGCGCGGCGGCGTCTGAGTGAGGCGGGCCTGGGGGTGTGCTGTCGCTTGACGGGGCTCCGCATCGCGCCCCCTACACTCTGGCAATGCTGATGACGCTGTTGAACATCTGGAACATCATGCTCGTGGTGCTCGGCTTCGGGCTGATGATCCTGCTGCACGAGTTGGGACACTTCCTCGCCGCCCGCTGGGCGGGCATCCGGGCCCCGGCGTTCGCCATCGGCTTCGGGCACGCCCTGTGCTCCTGGCGGAAGGGCATGGGCTTCCGCATCGGCTCGACCGAGCCGGAGTACATCCGGCGACTCAAGGCCTTGGGCGAGCATCCCGAGACCGGGCACCTCCCCGGCGTCAGCGAGACGGAGTACCGCCTGAACTGGCTGCCCCTCGGCGGCTATGTCCGCATGCTCGGCCAGGAGGATGCCAACCCCAAGGCGCTCTCCTCGGCATCCAATTCCTTCGGCTCCAAGCCGGTCTGGAAGCGGATGATCGTCGTCTCGGCGGGCGTGGTGATGAACCTGATCTTGGCGGCGGTGCTGTTCATCATCGTTTTCGCTGCGGGGCTGCGTGATGTCCCCCCCATCATCGGGGGTGTGTTGGCCGAGTCCCCCGCCGCCGAGGCGGGCCTCGAGACCGGGGATGTCGTCCGCACCATCGACGGCAAGCCCGCCAACTCCTTCGCCGATCTCCAGATCGCCAGCGCCCTCTCCGGGCGCGATCCGGTGGTGTTCGGGGTGGAGCGCGCCACGGGCGAACTGATCGAGATCTCGGTCGCGCCGCGCTTCGACGAGCGCGCGATCGAGCGCGACACGAAGATGATCGGCGTCGGCCCCGCCGCGTCGAACCGCGTGCTCCAATCGGACATTTACTCTCCCGAGGACGAGCTGCGCGACCAGTTTGCGCGTGCGGGGCTCGTCGGCGTCCGACCGGGGATGGTGCTGACCAGCGTCAACGGCGCGCCCCTCGAATCGGTGGTCGCGTGGCGCGGGCAGGAAGTCACCACGCTGCGGACACTCGAGCGGGCGGTCGAACAGAGCGACGGCGATCCCATCGAACTCACCTTCTCCGCCGGCGACACCGAGCGGCACAGCGTCACGATCACGCCCCGGCCGGAGTTGATGTACGCCCCGACGATGCTCGGCGATGACCCGACCGCCTTCGAGCATCTTCTGGGTCTCACGCCGGTCATGAGCGTGGCGGGCGTGCAGAAGGGCGGCAGAGAAGCGGGCCTTGAGGCGGGCGATGTTTTCATCCGCATCGGCGAGCGTTCCTGGCCGTCGCTCATCACCGGCATCGCCGAGGTGCGGGCGCACGCGGGGCGGCCGATCGAGCTTGTCGTTCTTCGCAACGAATCCGAGATCGTGACGCTGCGTCCGACCGTGCATCGTCGCGGCACGATCGGTTTCTGGCCCGGCAGCGCGACCGACCACACCTTCCTCGGCGCACCGCCGCAGGTCGTTGCCATCAACGGGGCGGAGCGTCCCGAGCGTCTCGCGGCGAGCCGATTGTCGCCGCCCGTCGGCGCGGGGATGCGGATTCTGGCGGTGAACGACCGGCCCGTCGATGACTTCCGCTCGCTCCGCGCTGCCTTGTGGGATGCGACGCGCGAAGCGCACGAGAACGCATCATCCGCATCGGTCACCCTGACCATCGGCCACCTCGAAACCGACGGCCCCGAAGTCATCTCGCCCGAGCGCCTCGACTGGCAACTCACTGCGGAGGAGATCAAGCAACTCCACGCGCTCGGCTGGCAGGCCAACAGCGTTCTCGGTCAGTTCATGACCGCGCAGATGATCGTCCGCGCCTCCGGCCCCATCGATGCGCTGGGGCTCGGCATCGACCGCACCAAGCGCGTCCTGATCCTGACTTACCTCACGCTCCAGCGGCTGTTCAGCGGCGATGTCCGCGTGCAATCGCTCCGCGGCCCCGTCGGCATCGCCGACATCGGGTCGCGCGTCGCGCGCGACGGGTTCATCCAGCTCCTCTTCTTCCTCGCGCTGATCTCGGTCAACCTCGCCGTGCTCAACTTCCTCCCGATACCGATCGTCGACGGCGGGCTCTTCCTCATGCTCGTCTACGAGGGCATCACCAAGAAACCCGTGCCCATTGCGGTTCAGCAGGCGCTGACGCTCCTCGGCCTGCTGCTGATCGGATCGCTTTTCCTTTTCGTGACATTCAACGACATCTCCCGGCTGGTCACGGGCTGATGGGCGCAGCATCGACGATGCCCGGCTGGCTTGCCTCCATGATCGGACTCGGCCAACTGCTCCTTGTGGGGCTGGTTCTGTCGCTCACGCTCGTGACATGGATCACGATCCACCGCCTCCGGCATCCGCCGCGGCGCACCTACTCGTGGGCTGTTGCGCGCTCGTTGCCCGGCGATCCCTCCGAGATCGACGAGCCGCGCGAGTACGAAACGATCGACATCACGCTGCCCGGCCTCTCGACGCGCGGGTGGATCATCCGCGGCGATGCGCCCGACGGCCCGCTCATCGTCTGCACGCCCGGATGGGGAGACTCGAAGATCGGCATCCTGCCGCGTCTGGATGCGCTCGCGCCGCACGCCTCGCGGATCGTCGCGTGGGATCCGCCGGGGCACGCGGAAGCGGCGGGCGCCTGGGACTTCGGCCTGCGCACCGCGCCGCTGCTGCTGGAGATCATCCGCACGCTCCGCGCGAGCGAAAGCGAGCGGGTGATTCTTTTCGGATGGTCGATGGGCGCGGGCGTCTCGATCGCCGCTGCAGCGCGCGACGCCACGGACAACACCGCGCTCATCTCGGGCGTGATCGCCGAAGCGCCGTACGCCATGCCTTGGACGCCCGCCTACAGGGTGCTGCACCTGAGCGGCCTGCCGTGGCGCATCAACGGCCCGATCGCGTTCGGGCTTCTGGGCATCATGCACGGCGTCGGTCCGCGTTGGCGCGCGATGAAGAACGGCCTGCCCGCGTTCGACCGCGCTCAGCTCGCAGCCCGACTCACCTGCCCGCTGCACATCATCCACACCGACACCGACGAGGTGTGTCCCATCGAGGACGCCCGCGCGATCGCCGCCGCCGCACCCGATGCGCACCTCACCGTCATCCACAACGGCACGCACAACACGCTGTGGACCAACCCCGAGACGCGC
>REDD01000056.1 GCA_007693725.1 Phycisphaeraceae bacterium | reverse complement strand
ACGGCGGTCTCGGCGATGTTCTTCAGCCCGTCGGGGCCGCAGGCGCGGATGTATGTCCAGCAGCGCACCATGATTCCGAACTGGGAGACGAACGAGCGGACCTTGCCGATCGACTTCGGTCTGTCGTAGTCGAGTCGGAATCGTCCATCGGCGTCCTGCTCGACCTGCGGCACGGGCAAGTATGGAGCCAAGAAGTCGCGGACGACGATCGGTCCTCCTCCCGGTCCGCCGCAGCCGTGCGGGGTCGAGAAGGTCTTATGCACATTGTAGTGCATCATGTCCGCGCCGAACTCTCCGGGGCGGGCTTTTCCGAGGATGGCGTTCATGTTCGCGCCGTCGAGGTACACGAGTCCGCCGGTGTCGTGGATGATCTTCGAGATGCGGACGATGTGCTTGTCGAAGAGGCCTGCGGTGTTGGGATTGGTGATCATCAGCCCGGCGATGTTTTCCGGACCGTGCTGCTCGATGAGGCGGACGAGATCGTCGATGTCGGTGTAGCCGTCGACTGTTTTGACGGCGACGGCTCCGGCTCCGCACATGGCGCAGGATGCGGGGTTGGTTCCGTGTGCGTTGTCGGGTGCGAAGACGATGGTTCGGTGTGCCTGTCCGTTGTCACGGAAATAGGCGCGCATGACTTTGAGCGCGGTGTACTCGCCGTGGGCGCCGGCCGCGGGCTGGAGGCATGCCTCGTCGAGTCCGGAGATTTCCTCGAGCATTCGGCGGGTCTGGTGCAGGAGTTCCAGCGCGCCCTGGATGTCTTCGTCTTCCTGGGAGGGGTGCAGTGATGCGAAGCCGGGGAGCGCTGCCGTCTGCTCGTTGATGCGTGGGTTGTACTTCATCGTGCACGAGCCGAGCGGGTAGAACTCGCCGTCGATGGAGAAGTTTCTCTGGCTCAGGTGCGTGTAGTGTCGGATGACTTGGAGCTGCGCGAGTTCCGGCCAGCGCGGCAAGTCGCCGAGGAGTTCATCGGGGAGGCGCGATTCGGGCACATCGAGGGCGGGGAAGGTGATGGCCTCGGCACCGGGCGATGATTTCTCGAAGATCGTCGGCTCGGGAGCGCGGTCCGAGCGCGTCGACGGGGCTTCGTTCGCGGTGACTTCAATAGCGCCGGTGGTCTGGAGTCGATCGTTGCTTGTCGTCATGGTGGTCATGTTCTGGTGCATTCCTGTATGGAGCGATTCGATTACGCGCTGGCGGCTTCTGAGAGTGCGTGGGCGAGAGCATCCATGTCGGATCGGCTGCGTTTTTCCGTCACCGCGATGAGGAGTTCGTTTTCGGATCCGATCGACCCGAGGCGGGCGCTCGAGAGCGGCACCCCGGCGAGCAGGCCGCGCGACTTGCAGTGCTTGAGGATGGATGCGGTCGGTGCGGGGCAACTGACGACGAACTCGTTGAAGAACTCGCCCTGATACTTCAGCGAGTACCCCGGCAATGCGCTGATGGCGTTCGCGAGGTAGTGGGCCTTGTGCCAGCACTGCGAGGCCGCCTCCCGGAGTGCGTGCGGCCCCATCGCGCTCATGTACATGGTCGCGCGGAGGGCGAGCAATCCCTGGTTTGTGCAGACATTGCTGGTCGCCTTCGCGCCGCGGATGTGCTGCTCGCGCGTCTGGAGTGAGAGGCAGAAAGCGCGACGACCTTCCGCATCGGTCGTTTGGCCGACGAGTCTTCCGGGCATCTTTCGGAGGAACGAGGATTTTGCGCTGAAGAGTCCGAGGTACGGCCCGCCGAAATTGAGCGGGATGCCGAGCGGTTGCCCCTCGCCGGTGGCGATGTCCGCGCCGCACGCGCCCGGGGAGCGCAGGAGCCCGCACGCGATCGGGTTGAATACCGCGATGGCGACGGCCTGCTCTCCGGCCTTCTGCTTCAACGCCTTGAAGCACGCCTGCCAATCCTCGATCAGGCCGTAGACATTCGGGGAGGGCAGCACCAGGCATGCGGTGTTGTCGTCGGCGTGGCGCTGCACTTCGGCGGGGTCGATGGTGCCGCTCGAATTCGGCTGGATCTCGATGATCTCGATGGGCAGGTCGGTCAGGACGGTCTTGAGCACCTGCCGGTAGTCGGGATGGAGTGTTCCGGCGACGAGCACGCGCGATCTGTCCGTGGTGTTGATCGCCATCAGGACACCCTCGCTCGTCGATGAGGCGCCTTCGTAGAGGGAGGCGTTCGCGATGTCGAGGCCGGTGAGGCGGGCGATCTGAGTCTGGAACTCGAAGAACGCCTGCAGCGAGCCCTGGCTGGCTTCGCCCTGGTAGGGGGTGTACGCGGTGAGGAACTCGCCGCGGCTGATCATCTGATCGATGAACGCCGGGATGAAGTGGTCGTAGGCGCCCGCGCCTGCGAAGCATGTGAGCGTGTCGGTGCCGCGGTTCCGCAGCGACAGGCGTGAGGCCTCGCGCTGGAGTTCGAGCTCGCTCATCGCGGGCGGGAGATTCAGCGCACCTTCGAAGCGGATTTCGGGGTCGATGACATCGAAGAGTCGATCAATGGAGTCCACGCCGATGGCGTCGAGCATTTCCTGGCGCTGGTCCGGCGAGATCGAGGTGTAGTCCATGCGGCATCCTTTGAGCGGTGGCGGGGCGAGTCTCCGAAGGGGATTCTAGAACGGAGAGTGGTTTCCGAACACATGCCGGCGATGAATCCGTATGTCCGTCGATTCGGAAAGCACTCCGGGCATTCTCGGAACTTTGCTTGGTGTTTTTGCGGTTCTCCCTACGAGGGGTTCGACTCCCGGACGATCAGGATTCAGCCCCGAGGACGGCGGGAGCTCGGGGCATGGAGGAGCAGCGGGTTGCCCGGTCTTGGGGCGTGTCGGTGGAGCCCCCTCATGGACTTCCGGGCGTATCCTGAAGATTGGTCGAATCTCAGATGAGGAGAAACCCGTGAGCAAGTCCGCCCCCGTCCGACATGGCCTCGTGATCGCCGCTTTGGTCTTTGCTTCCGCGGCGTGCCTGCCGCTCCCCGCGCTGGCGGAGGATGCCGCGCGTGAGATCCCGATGCCGCAGGTCATCGAGCGGGTCTGGCAGGGGGTTCCGCCGCTTGAGGATGGCGGGACTGACTACGCCATCCGCGATGCGATCGTTGCGGCGGGTCCGGATGCGACGCGGATGGTCAAGCACATCGTGTCCCTCTCGGATCCGTTCACGGAGGGGCGGTTGCCGGGATCGAGGGGGATCGAGATCGCCGCGGAGTACATCGAGTTTTACTTCAGGCGTGAAGGGCTGGAGCCCCTGTTCGATTCGGGGTCGATGCCCGAGCCCGGCGGGGCCGAGGCGGGGGCAGCGCTTTCCTATCTTCAGAACTTCGAGGTGCGGGGGAATGTCCGGACCGAGCGTGCCGAGTTTCGTGCTGAGCGTCGTGTGGCGGAGGTCGGGGAGCACTTCCAACCTTTGGGGATGTCCGGCAATGCACGGGCCAAGGGGGAGATGGTCTTCGTGGGCTATGCCATCGAGAACGGGCCGGATGGATACTCGTCATTCGGGGATGAGGATGATCTGAGCGGCAAGATCGCGGTCATGTTCCGCTTCGAACCCATGGATGAAGAGGGCGGCAGCTTGTGGGGCACCGGACGGGGCTGGTCGGGCGCGGCGGGGTTCCAAGGGAAACTGCAAAGCGTCGCGAATCGCGGTGCCGCGGGCGTGATCATCGTGAATCCGCCGGGCGTCTCGGATCCGCGGGGTCGCGTGCTCGCATCGCCGGGCGGCACCGGGGGCGGCTTTGGTCTGGAGATTCCGGCGGTCATGGTGACGCCCGATTTCGCGGCGGAGTTTCTGCCCGCGGAGGCGGTCGGCGGGCGGAGTCTGATGGAGCTTCGGCGTGCGGCGGACCTCGGAGAGATCGGGACGGTCGCGCTCGGGGTCGATGCGGCGTTGGATGTTCGCTTGCAGCGTCAGATGATCCCGACGGACAATGTCGCGGGCGTGCTGCGTGGGCGTGGAGCGCTCGCGGACGAGTATGTCGTGGTCGGGGCGCACTACGACCATCTCGGTCCGGGTGAGTTCGGTTCGCGCGCTCCGGCTCAGCGAGGCACGGTGCATCCGGGTGCGGATGACAACGCCTCGGGAACCGCCGG
>REDD01000140.1 GCA_007693725.1 Phycisphaeraceae bacterium | reverse complement strand
GGGATCGGGATCGTTCGGATTCTGGTGGTTCGGGTGAGGATGAACCCCCGGAACCATCGGATGGACAACCGCAAAACGGGACTGATGAAGCATCACAGCAGGAACTGCCCCCGGAAGTACCCCCGGAAGTACCCCAGGAAGTAGCCCCGGACGGTCGGCCGGACAGCGCCCCCAACGGAGAAGACTCCTCGGAAACGGAATCTGCGGACGCGGAACCGTCGGACGATGGCGATGAAGGTGATGCCGAGATGAGTGAGGCCGAACCACAACCCGTGGACGATGCATCCCGCGCGCTGGATTCAAACATCCAGCGGTTGCAGGACTTTCTGGACCGTGAAGAAAGGATGCGCGAGTATGCACGCTGGCTCATGCGGCAGATCGAAGAGGCACGCAGACCCGTTGAGAAGGATTGGTGATCAGGTGTCGCGCTCAGGATCTTTCCATATTCACGCGCTGAGGGGTCTCCTGCTTGCGGGCATGCTTGTCGTGCTGTCCGGAGACTTGTTCAGCGCCCGGCTCTTTGCTCAGCAGCCCGAGTCGGACCGACAGCGGATCTCGATGTCCGTCACGAGCAGCAGGATCTCCATCGGTGAGCCGTTCACGCTGGAGGTGATTGTGGAGGGGGCGAACGATTCGGATCGCCCCGAGCTGACGCTGCCGCCGGAGTTCAGGGTGACCGTTCTCCGGCCGTCAACGCAGTCTTCGACCTACGAATCATGGACCAATGGTCAGCGTCGGTCGGAGACGCGTCGATGGACGGCGTATCGGTACGAACTGATCGCCAGGACAACCGGAACTTTCACCATCCCCGGCGCGAAGCTCCGCATCGGCGAGCGGGAGGTCTTCGCCGATCCCGTCACGGTGCGCGTTCTCGAACCATCGCCGGATCCTCTGCTGACGGTCACTGTGGAGGCGGATCACTCCGTCGCGTATGCGGGTCAGCCGGTCCTGGTCACTCTGACCATGTTTTTCACGCAGGGAAATGTGACGGACCTGCGCATCACTGCACCGGATGATCTCGATCGGGTGACCAGCGTTGCCGCCGAGGAGATCAGGCAGAGCGGGAGCACCCTTCAATTTCTCGGAGAAGCCACGCCGTACGAGGCGTTCGAGGGAACGGTCGATGGGAGACGCGGCATCGTTGTGCGCACAGAGCGTTACATCGTGCCGTCCCGTTCGGGGGAGTTGAAGATCGGACCGATCTCCGTCTTCGCACGCGTGGGCGGCTCGGTCTTTTCAAGAGGGCAGTCTGTGATTGCGATGAGCGGGCCTCTATCTCTCGATGTGATCCCGCTGCCGCGGAGCGGTCGACCGGGCAATTTCACCGGCCTCGTCGGCGATCTCGACATCGCCGCGGAGATCTCCCCGACCACGGCGAATGTCGGCGATCCGATGACCCTCCGCGTGACCATCAATACCCCGCTTCCTCAGCGAATCCGCGTTGAAGATCTTCAGATCGCCCAGGTGCTCGGAGATGATTTCAGGTTGGCGGGAGACTCGCCTCGTATCTCGTACGCCCGCGATGCCGCGATCATCGAGACAAGCTTCCGTCCGCTGCATGCATCGGTCACGGAGTTTCCATCCATCTCGCTTGCGCATTTCGATCCTCGGGCTGGTGCATACCGAGATGCTCGCAGCCGTCCAGTTCCATTGAGCATCCGCGAGGTCAGGGAAATCGGTCTCGCGGATGCCGTCAGCGCCGGACGGGCTACATCACGCGACGGAGCGGATCGATATACAGGAAGCGGCGCCCTCGCGCCGAGCATCCCGACCCTCGGAACAGCCCGAACAGAACTCCCGAACCCGATCGCGGTGTTTGCGACGCCCTTGTTGCTTGTGTTTCTCGTCGCGCCGCCCGCGGCATACCTCGCCGTCGCCGGTTGGACATTGAAGAAAAATGCTTCCGCCTCGCCTGCCGGGCGTCGGCGACGGATCTTCGCGAACTCGCGTAGGCGCATCGCGCGGTCAAGTGATGTTGCCGAGATCGGCGAAGCATTGGCCACGGCGATCACCGCCGCAACCGGCTCGGACACCGCCGGTCTGACACCCTCCGAGGCCGAGTCGGCCCTGCTTGGTGCCGGGACCGATGCCGAGGTTGCAGAGAGAGCGCGAGCGATCTTGGCGCGTTGCGATACAGCGCGGTACGCAGGCGCAGACCTCGCATCAGAGGCGGAGAACCTCAGGCGGGACTCTCTGGCCGTCCTCGAAACCTGCGCCTACCTCCTGCGGCGTGCGGAGCAAACAGTGAACGCGTCCAGGGTAAAGAAGCCATGAATCACGCATTTATTCTCAGGATCGCATCCGTGGTTTTCCTGTTCGTGCTGTCGCCCGCACTGACAGCATCCGATCAGCGGGACGCGTCTCTCAAAGCGAGGTTCGCTGCCGCATCGGCGACTTATGAGCGATCGATCGATCTGCTTGAGGCCGATTCTTCAGAGGGAGTCCGCTTGCTCGACACATCGATCGCCGAATTCCGAGGCATTGCGGCAACACTGGACGGCACCAGTGCCGCACTGGAGTTCAATCTCGGGAATGCGTATTTCCACCGCGGCGATCTCGGGCTTGCCATTCTGCACTACCGAAGAGCAGAACGCTTCGATCGCTCGCTGCCGGGGCTGAGGTCGAATCTCGCGCTGGCGCGATCGCGCGTTCAGCCGATCGACGAATCTGCCGGTGATGCCGAGGGCCTACCTCGTCGCATTGGCGTGTTTCTCTCCGCAGCATGGTCGTTCACTGCAGGCGCCTGGCTGGTTGCGGCGTTGTGGAGCGTGGGTTGGATTCTGGCCCTGCTCCGCGCGACGGGAATTGCAACCATGCCACGATGGTTGATTCTTTCGCCCATCGCCTTTTCGGTGCTTCTCGCAGGAGTTCTGTTCTATGCATCGTCCGAGCCCTCCCTGCAGATCGGCGTGGTTGTGGACGAAGCTGTCATCGCGCGCACAGGCCCCGGAGAGCGTTCATACCCTCCCGTCTTCGCAAGCCCGATTCCTACCGGCACTGAGTTGACGATCGAGGAAGTGCGTGCCGGGTGGCTGTATGTTCGATTCCCGAACGGACGCACCGCGTGGGTTCCGGCTGAAGGCATCGGAATACTCTGACTCTCGCCTATACCGCGGGATCCTCCAAATCCGGTTCCTCGGTTGTGGCGGACTTTGCTTCCTGCTCGTCGAGCATCCGGATGCGCTCCTTGCGTTCCTCCATCTTCTGCCGAGCGGCAAGCCGCAGATCCTCGACCGAGTCGTACTCATCGACGATCTCGACCCCCAGCAGTGTTTCGATGGCATCTTCGAGCGTGACGATCCCCTCCGGACTTCCAAACTCGTTCACGACGATGAACAGATGAGCGCTGCGCTTGATGAACTCGTCCAGCAGACTGGCGATCGTCTTTGTCTCGGGGACAAAGTGAACCGAGTTCTTGAGATCCCCAAGTGTCTTTGAGCCCTGACCCTGCACGCACATCTCAAAGATCCTGTGTCGAAGGACCAGCCCGGTGATCGTGTCCGGGCTCTCGGAATAGACAGGGATCCTGCTGAATCGGAGCCGTTTGTGCTTTCGGGCGACCTGCTCCGCCGTCATCGATTCGGGGAGCGTGAACACCTCGACACGAGGCGTCATGACATCCCGTGCCTGCACATCATGCAGAGCGAACAGATTGGTGATGACGCGTCCCTCATTCTGCTGAAGCGATCCGGATGCGGAGGCCAGCTGCGCCATCACCCTCATCTCCTCGCGCGTGACACCCTCCTGAAAATTCTTCGGGTAGAACAAGCGAGAGATCAGTTCGAGCATCCGCACCACCGGGTACATGACCCAGATGAGAAAGCGGACAAAGTACGCCGTGAAGGGGGTCAGGCCGCGCCAGTGAACAGCTCCGATCGTTTTCGGGATGATCTCGGATAGGACCAGCACCATGATCGTCACGATGACCGCAGCGATCCCCGTCCAGAGCGCCTCATCCATGCCCCGTCGCGCTGCGAGCTTCGTCGTCTCGGCGCCCACACCGGCAGCGCCGCCCGTGTGCGCGAGCGTATTGAGGGTGAGGATCGCCGCCAGGGGCCGATCAAGCTTGCTCTTCA
>REDD01000057.1 GCA_007693725.1 Phycisphaeraceae bacterium | reverse complement strand
CCGCGCCACCCCAGCAATAACCGCCACACGGACACTGCTTTCTTGGACTCATCGCCTGCGACGATCCGCACAATCGTCCCGACCGCGCGCTGTAGACCGCTCCATCGCCAATCTCAGCACCCCCTCCGCCCGATAGCGCGATCATGAGCATCTCACGAACGGCTCCGATCGCGTTGCTCGGCTGCATCCTCCTCGCGGGCCTCCCCGCCTGCCAGGACCGCGCCATCTCCCTCGCCATGGACGGCGGCGTCAAGTACGACGATGTCACCCTCGGCCAGGGCACCGCCGCACAGGAAGGCATGCTCGTCGGCGTCAGCTACACCGTCGCGCTGCCCGACGGCACCGTCATCATCGACACCTTCGAGCAGAAGCGCGTCCACCGCTTCGTCATCGGCGACGGCACCGTCATACCCGGACTCGACATCGGCATCCGCGGCATGCAGCGCGGCGGCGTCCGCAAGCTCTCCGTCCCGCCCCGCTCGCACTACGGCAAGCACGGCTACGCCGACATCATCCCCCCCAACACCACGCTCCAGTTCACCGTGCATCTGGTCGAGCTTCAGCCCTCCGGCCCGCGACCGGAGACCATGGCCGAGCGGCGCATGCGACAGCTCAGACGCTGATTCGCCCGCGCACACACACCGCATCACATCAATTCACTCACCCAGAATCAGCAGCGGACGGTGCAGCGTCACCTGATTCCGGATCGGGCCGTACCGACCCGGCTCCAGCGTGATCGTCAGCGTCGCCCCCGACCGCACGCCGTCGAGCGGGATGTTCACCGCGCCACGCGGCGCGCCCTCGTGCAGATGCACGCGCAGCAGTTCCTCGCCCGCCACCGTCATCACCAGTTCGCAGTCGCCCCACCGACCCGCCTCCGAGGTCAGCGCTGCCGTCGCGACCAGCCGCTCGGCGTTCCGGGGCAACTCGTAGTCCACGCGCATCGGACCCGGCAGGAAAACATCCAGCGCGCCCAGCGTCGGGCTCTCCGCGCCGAGCAGATCGTCCGGGTGTGTCCGCAGCACGATCGGATCCGCCCGCCAGCGATCGCCGACCGGCGCCTGACCCGTCGGCTGCAGCGAGGACAACGCCACAATCCGCTCCGCGCTGAAGGTTGCGCCCCGGATGTCCGCCGCCTCCGGCGCGATCTGCACGCCCAGCGCCGTCTCGATCAGCACACGGTCGCCCTGCATGCTCATCGACGAGGCACGCACCACCGCGCCGTCGTCCAGCCACAGCATCGTCCCACGCGCCCGCTCGCGCGGATTCGCCAGCACGATGCCCGCGATCCGCTCACGGTCGATCGCGATCTCCCCGGACCCCGACTCGATCCGCACCACATCGTCGACCTCGACGACAAAGCCGCGCAGCTCGTCGCCGTTGGCCAGCACGACCAGATCCTCGCTCGCATCGCTCACCAGCGTGTGACGACGGATCCCCGCCCACGGCAGGATCACCCGCGCGACCCGATCCAGCGGAAACGAAACGCGCGTCCCGCCGCGCACGCGCCACAGGATCGACTCGTCCTCCGCATCCTCCCCCGCGATCGGCTCGCCGGGGAAACGCTGCCCATCGACCAGTTCCAGCACGCCCTGCTGCTCGGCTTCGAGCCGCATCCGCAGGCGCGCCGTGTCCACATCCCCGCCGCCCGGACCGACGCCGATCCCGTCAAGCGGATTCGCACGCTCGCGCGTCGCGACCACCGCCAGAAAACGATCGCCCCCCCGCGTCTCCAACCCACCCGACGACTCCTCGAAGAGCACCCCCGCATCCGACACGCCGTGCAGCACCCCCGCGCGCACGCGCCCGTCGGCATTCAGCAGCAGAGCGGGCGTCGGAGCGCGTCCCTCCGCCTGCCGAGCCGATGCGCTCGGACGCGACTCCTGCGCCAAGACCGTCCACCCCCCGCCGATCATCACAGCAACGCAGGTGCACAGCAGCACGCCCGCGCCGACCCTTCCGACGGATTGAAAATGGCTCATGGTCATTTCTGGAAGATCGGCAGATATCGCTTGGGCATTTGCAGAACGATCAGCGCCATCGCTGTCGCGTACGGCGGTCCATAACTATCGCTCCACACGCCGTCCGCCGACTGCATCTGGATCAGTTCATCCCGCGCCAGTGGCCACCACCGGGCCCAATACTCCCCGCCCGCCAGATACATCGCTTGCACCGCGTAGTAGTGCCCATAAAAATAGTGCGCACTCATCTGCCCACCGCCCGGTAACGCCGTCTCGACGAGATAATCCAGCCCCCGCGTCAATTCGTCGCCCTCGTAGATCCCCGCGTAGTACAAGCTCGCCAGACCCGCCGCCGACCGCGGCCACGCGCTCTGCCCGCGACCCAGTTGATATCGGAACCCGCCGTCCACATTCTGGCACAGCCGCACATACTCCACCGCGCGATCGATCGTCGCCCGCGGGATCTCGATCCCCGCGTTCCGCGCCGAACGCAGCGCCATGATCTGCGTGATCGTCACGCTGATGTCCGCATCCGCGGGCACCGGGTTGTACCGCCAGCCCCCCTCGTCATTCTGCGTGTTGATGATCAGCCGGCACGCCCGCACCAGCGCATCGTGCGTCCGCCGACTCAACTCCGTATCCCCGCCGCCCCGCGTCATCCCGTACACCTCGGCGAGAAACAGCGTCGCGAACCCGTGCCCGTACATCGGGCCGTGCTGCATGTCCGCGACGATCACGCCCGCCTCGTTCTGATTCGCGAGAATGAACTCCAGCCCCCGCTCGACCACCTGCCCGTACCGACCCCGCCCCGGCAGATGCCCGTCCGCCATGAACGCGATGCACGCCAGCGCTGTGATCGCCACATTCGACACGCTGTTGCGCAGCTCGAACGATCCATCCGGCTGCTGCATCCGCGCGAGCGCTGCCAGCCCCTTCTGCACCGCCTCGTTCATCGCGGGTGTGAACTCCGCCGCCGCAGGCGCCGACTCCGCGCTGCGCGCCGCCCCGTCCTGTGCCACCACCGCGCACGCGCACACGAGCACCGCCGCGACGCCCGCCAGCCCGCAGACGCCGCGCGCCCGCCGGAATCGTCCGTTCACATTCACCGGTTCCCCTCCTCGGCGATCCGCTTGTAGTACGCCTCCGTCAGCGCCCGGTAGGTCGCGCTGAACACATCGCTCGATCCCTCGATCAGCCGATCACGGATTCGCTCCGGCAACGCCCCCCACTGCGCACCCGGATCGGCGCCCTGCTCCGTCGGACCCTCCGCGTACCCCGGGTTCCCGCCCGAAGAACTCGAGCCCGCCTCGCCCTGCTGCTGGCTCGCGCTGTCCGGACCGTCCTGCTGACCCTGGCTCATGTCGCCCTGCTGCATCGAACTCGACGACGAACTGCTGCTCGAAGAACTCGACGATGAACTCGAATCCTCCGCGCGCTTGATCAGCACATCCAGTTTGATCAGCACCTCTTCCTGCAACCGCTGCGTCACCACGCCCGCATCGCGCACCTCGCGCAGACGGAACGCCGACTCGTGCATCTGCTGCACCGCCTCCATCAGACGATTCGCCGCCTCCTCCGCCGTCAACCGACGCTCCAGCTCGCGCCGCGTCGGATCGACTTCCTCCAGATTCGGCCGCTCGATCTCTTCCGCCGGATCATCCGCGCCCTTCAAGCCCAACAACTCATCGAGATCCAAGCTCGGCGAGGCCGGACGCTGCGTCTCCTCGCCCGATGTTTCCTGGGGCACTTCCGGCGGGGATTCCGGGGGCGGGGGGGCATCCGCAGACACCGACCACGCTCCCAGCCCGAAGGCCAGCACACCCACCGAACACGCTCTGAAAATCCGTCCTTGCATGGATCGTCCTACTGCCTTTCCAAACCGCCACCCGACCCGCGATATTCATCCACGCCCCACCACTACTACTGCATCATCCTGCGTATGAGTTCATCGGCGAGATCCGCCAATTCTCCCTGACGGGCGCCGATTTCCTGCAACTGCGCTGCATTCCCGCCCCGCCGATCCAGAATCGCCGTTTCTTCCATCACGCTCGTCTGCAGCGCCCGCAGCATCCGCAGCTCCGCCAGCGGCGCGATGAACGGCTCCTCGCCCTCCCCACCGGCTCCTCCGCCGCCGCCACCGCCGCCCCCCGCGCCATCCTCGAACTCGTTGTCCGGCTC
>REDD01000058.1 GCA_007693725.1 Phycisphaeraceae bacterium | reverse complement strand
GCTACGCGGAGGTGGTGGGGGCGCAGCGGATCTACATCGGGGTGAACGCCGTGGATTACTCGGGGTACCCGGATTGCCGCCCAGAGTTCGTGGAGGCATTCCAGCGGCTGGCAGATGTGGCGACGAAGGCCGGCGTGGAGGGGCACGGCGCGCAGGTGGTCGCGCCGCTGTTGCACATGACCAAGGCGGAGATCATCCGGCGGGGGCTGGAGCTGGGCGTGGATTACGCGATGACGCACTCGTGCTACGACCCGGACGAGCGGGGGCGGGCGTGCGGTCGGTGTGACTCGTGCCGTATCCGGATGGCGGCGTTCGCTGAACTGGGGATGGCGGACCCGGCGATTGGGTGAGATGGCGAGAGCCCCGCATTTCCATTTCTGGAGATAGGAGATCGCAGTAAAGCGGTTTACTGAAAAAATTTCTTCAGAAAGTTGTCACACTTCCGAGCTTGGACTTGACTTGTATGTAAAGAAGTGTCAATCTTTGCTCATCCAACCTTCTGGAGGATCCATCATGCAAGTGAATAGGAAAGCGGCATTCGCGGCGGTTCTGGCGGGCATGCTCTCGTGCGGCCTTGCGGCGGCAGAGGATGAGGCAGTGCTCATCGAAGTCTCCCCCGATTCGAGTGGTCCGAACCACGGGTATGTGGTGGAGACAAGCCACGGTGTCGGCATCTACCGGTTTGACGGGCAGTTGCTCCTGCAGACAAGCGGCGGCTATCTCCTGCCTCTCGATGGGATTGATGAAGAAGTGATCGTGGCATGGCCGGATGACATCCAGGAGTACTCGACGGTCGAGATCGAAGGTATGAAGTGTGAGCCGCAGGATCGCTGTCCGGACGGGTATGTGGTTGACGAGGACCGGAATATGGTTGGTTGCTGAAAGGTTCCTGGATTGAACTCCTGCTGGGGCAGTTGCTACAGTTGTACAGGGAGTAGCGTCAAGCCGAAGTTTTGTGTCCCCGCGCAAGAAGCCGATACCTGCATTTTGGACAAGTTCGGGACGGTGATCCCGAAAATCGATTGCGGGGAAAGGTTTCGGCTTGAGGGGGGGTGCAAGCATGGTGGCACTGACGCAGGGCCCAACGGATGCGGCTGCGAGAACACAAACCAAAAAGCATCCGGTCGATGCAAGCTGAACCAATGCAGACTGGATCCGTGATCGGGTTTCAGTGTTTTATGTCTGTTGGTCGGGTTTGAGCAGTCCGCCAAGGAGAGTTGGTATGCATACGAGAGCGGGATGCACTCGATCAGTGATTTGTGTTCTTCTGCTGATGCTCTGGCATGGCTCGTCTGTTCTTGCCCGGGCCGATGAGCCACTCAGCGGCGAAGATCTGGCCGCACTGATGCACGCACAGGTGTCCGGCATCCACGCGTTGTGGTTTCGTTCCGACTCCTATCGAAGAGAAGGAGACAGCGAAGCCGGTTTCGAGCAAAGGGATTTTTCCCGGGCCGAGTGCGCGTTCCGAGTGGACGGTGTTGCGATAACGCAAAGGACCAGTTGGTGGACCGACGACGATGATGGTGAGGAGATGCACGAAGAGATCCATCAGTTGTGGAAGGATGGATTGGAATCACTGTATAATGTAACACAGCGAGCCGGCATGGTCCGCCCAAGGGTCGTGCGATCTACCCCTCAGACGGAGATATATTATGGCCTCGGTCTTTCCGTGCCACCGATGCTTGGCGGTGTTGGCCTGCACGAACTGGTCGAGACGGAGGGGGTCGGCATCGAGCGGCTGGAGGATGACGACGCGGGGCGTCCTCGGATACGCTTGGACATCCCGCCCTCGCATCCCGAGATCAAGCGGTATGGAGGCCACATCGAGGCGTACCTAGACATAACCCTCGACCCGGAAGCGGGTTACGCCCCGGTTCTGGTCGCAACATATGATAACATGCTTAACTTCCGCTGGGGGGTGATCCAGATTCTTCGGCACAAGCTGCACTTTGGCATGTGGGTGCCTGAGATCATTGAGATAGAAGATTGGATGCCGGACTTTCTGCATCCGCAGGGAGAGCATTTTCCTGCGCTCGTTGATGCGGCGCTCAAGCGTGGCATCGATCTCATGGCCGAGATGACGGGGGATGTGCCTGACGATCTTGCGGATCCGGGGCGTCACAGGCGTATTCGTGGGGCCCTCCAAGAAGTTTTTCCTGAAGGTCTTCCCGAGGGGCGTTCTGAGGGTCGTCGCAGTCTGGTCGTAACCGAGGTGCTGGGCGTGAACGATGGCGTGCCGGATTCGGTGTTCGAGTCGCCGTTTCCCGAGGGTGTGGAGGTGTACGACACACGGGACATGCAAACCTACATCGTCCGGGAGGGCGAACTGGTCCGGGCTCCGAGGGCGGATCATGACAAGAAGTGATTTGTCCGTGCCGCATGCCGTTCTTGCTTGCATACTTTGCGTATGGGTATTCCTTGCGACGGTGCTTGCTTCTGATGATGAAGGTTCGGTCGAGATACTGCGGCCCGCAACCAGCACGCCCGTTACTGATGCCGCGGTTCGCACGCCCTTGGCGGTTCTGGAACCGGTGAGCAGTCTCGATCTCGGCGTGATCAAGACACGCCAATTTGTGACTCGTCAGGTGCGGATCACGAACACGGCGGGGCGGCCGATCCGTGTCGAGGTGCAGCGCGTGACATGCAGTTGCGTCGGGGTAACGCTGGACGATGAAGAGATTGCGCCGGGAGAGTTCACGGATCTATGGATTGAACTCGCTGTGCTTCAGCCGGAGGCCTCGGGGGTTTATCGACACCGTATCTTTCTGGGCATCTCGACGGCGGATGAAGGGGAGGCACGCTCCGCGGATGTCTCGCTCGATGTTCGGTATGAGCATCGGCGCACCTTTGCACTGGAGCCGGGTGATACCTATCCGCTGCGTTATAGCTGCTGTGCCGGGGAACGCATTCAACGCGTGGTTGCACTGATCAATTACGCAGGTGGAAGCGTGCGACCAACCGGCGCGACGGTGCGCGATATCGAAGGTTGGCGCGTTGTGTCCATCGATCAGAAGGATTCATGGCGAGGCGGTGAGGTCTGGTGGGTTACTCTCGAAGGTGCGTGGGACGATGCCGGCAAGCATCAAGGCAGCGTGACTGTTCACACGAGTGATGAGCTGGTGCCGGAATGGTCGGTGAGTCTTGTAGGAGATGTTCATCCTCCAGTAGCGACGAAGCCGAGCGCCAGACTCGTCGCCGTAGGAGATGCTGCAGAATTCGAGATCGGGATATGCGGGCCATGGAAGCTCGGGGGTATCAGTGTTCGTGAGGTTCCTGACGGCGTGTCGGTGATCGCCGCGGACGATCTTTTGAAGCTGCGGGGTGAACGGCCGGGGAGCTACAGGGTTCCGGTGGTTGTTCGGCTGGTCGACTCGGAGCGGGAGATTGAACGGGAGTGGGAAATATCGGTTCGACTCATTGTCCGGAGCATTACGCAGAATTGATCCTCGCGTGTGGTCGAGTCGGAACACTGCACGCGATCGTGCTTTGCATGGTTCGGGGGTGGGAGCAGTCCGGTGGCATCGCAGATCAAGACTCCGTGATTGCGAGCAGATCCGTCAGACAGCCGAAAGTTTCCCGCAGTCCCCCGGGTGCATTTCACTCGTCGCCCGCAGCGGTGTCGTCCGGGAGGAGGTCGGCACGCCGGAGGAGTGTGAGTGAGTATGAGGTGTACCCCTGTGAGTGCCCCGTGCGGGTGATGGCGGGGTCGTTGGCGATTTCTCGGAGCTTTGCGGCGATTTCCATGGCTCGCGATCGGTCATCGAGAGCGTTGTAGGCGAGGGCGAGTTCTCGGAGTGCGAAGGCGACATAGGCCTGTGTGTCGAAACGCTGGTAGCTCGCCTGGAGCACACGGGAGAGCGCTCTTTCGAGTTCAGCGCAGAGTTCGGGGAGATGCTGGAGATGTGCATGTCTTCGGCATGCCTCGATGTAGGTCCAGAGGGTGGAGCCGAGTGCGTAGACGAAAGCGCTGCGTTCGGGTTGATCGGCGAGGAGCTCGCGGGCGAGTTGAAGTGCTTGGGTAAAGTGCTTGGACGCGAGCGCGAAATCTTCGGGGTTGCCGGTGCGGCTGAGCGTCCTGGCGTGCTGGGTGTGGGCGTTCTGGAGGGCGTACTTGGAGAGCAGGCGGTCGGGGCTGTCGGCGAAGAGTTGGCG
>REDD01000078.1 GCA_007693725.1 Phycisphaeraceae bacterium | reverse complement strand
ACAATCAACCCCAGACCGAGGAGCGAGAGCAGAAGCTCCATCACCGTCCCTGTCTCGCGCGTGATCCTCTGCTTTCGCTGGGCCATCGTCACCGCCAGACTCACCCCCGCTCGTCGTCCCCCTCGTCGTCATCCTCATCGTCGATGTTGAAGTCCGCATCCGCATCGTCCAGATGCGACAGCTCATCCTCGATCAGCTCGTCCTCGATGCCCTCGACGCCGAAGTCGCTCGTCTTCTTCTTCTGCCCGCGCTTCCGCGCTGCCGCCTCGCGCTCCTCGGCCTTCCGCTGCGAGTACGCCCCCGACAGCAAGTCCTCCAGATCCGCACGCCGCCGCTCGCGGATGATCAGCCGGATCGGAACCTCCTTGAAGGGCGTGTTCTCGCGCAGGCGGTTGAGCATGTACCGCTCGTACTCGGGCGTGAAGAGGTCCGGCTTGTTCACCACCAGCACGATCGTCGGCGGCGCTGTCGCCACCTGCGACACAAACAGCACCTTCACCCGCGTCCCCAGCGTCGATGACGGCCCGCGCTCCGCCAGGATCGTCCGGATCATCTCGTTCAGCGCGCTCGTCGAGACGCGCTCGCGCGACTGGTCGAACAGCTCGAACGCCACCTGCACCACCTCGTTCAGCCCCGTGGCATCGACCGCCGCCGAGAGCACGATCGGCGCGTGCGCCAGACCCCGCAGCTCCTCCTGGATGTACTCCAGATAGTCCTCCGGCGTCACGATCTTGCCCTTGCGGCCCTTGCGACCCTCCACCAGATCCCACTTCGTCACCACGATGATGCACGGCTTGAACGCATCCGAGATCGCCTTGCCCAGCCGCTTGTCGATCCCGCTGATGTTCTGCGTCGCGTCGATGCACAGCAGCACCACATCCGCACGCTCGACCGACGCGTACATCCGCTGCATCGCGAAGAACTCGACCGCACCGTCCAGCTTCGTCCGCTTGCGCAGACCCGCGGTGTCGATCGCCACCAGCGCCCGCCCGTCCATCTCGAACCGCACATCCACCGAGTCCCGCGTCGTCCCGGCGATCTCCGAGACGATCACCCGCTCCTCGCCGGCAAGCGCGTTCACGAAGGTGCTCTTGCCCGCGTTGCGACGACCCACCAGCGCGATCCGCATCTCCGGCTGCGCATCCTCGCGCTCCGCACGCGACACCTCCGGCAGATTCGCAAACAGCCGCTCCATGAACTCACGCCGACGGAAGTTCGTCTTCGCCGACACCACCCACGGCTCGCCGAACCCCAGCGCGCTCGCCTCCAGCGCGAACGGCTCCCAGTTGTCCGCATCCACCTTGTTCGCCACCACCTGCACCCGCAGCTCCCGACCCTTCCCGCCCAGACCACGCTGGCGCAGCAGACCCGCGATCGTCTCGTCCAGCGCGGTGAGCCCCGACTGCGAATCGACCACGAAGAGGATCAGGTCCGCCCGATCCACCGCCACGCCGATCTGGCGCTCGATGTCGCCCGTCAGCAGCGAGAGATCCTCGCCCGCATCGTCGAAACGCTTGCCCTCGGCGGTGTACACGCCGTACCCGCCCGTGTCCGTCACCTCCGCCAGCCGCGGCGTCTCGGTCTTCAGCGGACCCGTCAGCTCCACGATCGTCGTCACGCGATCACGCGTCACCCCCGGCGTCGGGTCCACGATCGACACCTTCGCCCGCGCAAGCATGTTCATGAGCGAGGACTTCCCGACATTCGGACGACCCACGATGGCGACACGAGGCAGTGACATAGCCCCGATCATAGGTGCCCACCACCCAGCACGCCCCGACCCCGCCCCAACCCAAAAAACAACGGGCGACCTCGTAGGAGGCCGCCCGTCGCAGCAGAGTGAAACCGAATCAGAGGAGCAAAGTCTCAGAGCATTGATTCAACCGCGACGACGGCGCAGGAGGCACAGCCCGCTCACGCCCGCCAGCGCCATCGCGCCCGGCGTCGGGACGAAGGCCAGCGAGTAGAACCCGTAGTCCGCCATCGGCGAGCCGCCGACCTCATTCGAACGCAGCTTCAGCGTCGTGATCGCGCTGCCGAAGATGTCCGAACCGAAGACCTCCCAGTGCCCGCCGTTGTTCTGCAGGCCCGGCGAGTGATTCGAGACCGAGCCCAGGCCGGTCCATGTCGCCGTGGTGCCATCCACCACCTGCAGGACATAATCCACGCCATCTGCGGTGATCCGGGCGGACTCGCTCACCGTATCGCCGTAGTTCCCCGCGGCGTACAGATGCACCACCTGCAACGAGGTGATCACCACCGGCGTGCTGAAGGTGAAAAGGATGTACTCCGAGTTGTCGATCTCGCCGTCAACCGAGCCGCCCGCGATGCCGACACCCGTCGTGCCCGCGACCGTCTTCGACTTGAACGCACGCGGATCCGCATCCACCTGGATGTTCACCCCATCAATCACCAGATTCACGGACATCTGCCCGTTTGGCAGATCGGTGTGCATGATGACTCCGGCCTGAGCCAGACCGGCAGCGCCGAGCGCGCACGACAGCGCAGCCCCAAAGGACAACATCTTTGACATGACTTGTTTCTTCCTACCGAAAAGCGACGGTGTTTCCTGACTACCTCGACCGGCGCACACGCAGCCGGTCCCCATGCCGAAACCCATCGTGGAACGCGGGAGTGCAACCCGCGTTCGAGTTCAGCACATCGAGTATTCCCCCAAATCAGGGGTGTGCAAGCCGCATCCCGCGCACGCCGGGTGGGATTTTCCCGATGGGCGCGCCGGATGCGAACTTATTGGTCCTTCTGCACCAATCGTGACGCCTGCGAAAACGAGGCGCCCAGCGGCTGCACCAGGTCGCCCGCACGCATCCCCGCGAAGGCGTAGTGCTCCTCCAGCGCGGCGCCGAGTTCTCGGGCATCGCACAGCACGAAGTAGCACGGCCGCTCCAGCACACGCACCGCAAACCGCAGCGCCCGCGTCAGCATCGCCCGCGTCGTCGCGATCTGAAGCTCCCCATCCTCCTCACGCATCGGGAAGATGCCGAACTGCCACGCCTGACGCGGCGCGACCGCTTCTCGGGCCTCCGCCGTCGGCACCACGCCCGACAGCGACACCATCCCCGCCAGATCGGCGTACTGCTCCGCCCAGACGCCCTCAATCACCTCCGGGTCCACATGGAACATCCGCTCGGCCAGCACGCCGAACGGGCGTCCCTCCCGCTCCTGGGCCGCCAGAATCTCCTCCACCTGCCCACGCGTCAGAACGCCACGCTGCTCCAGCAATTCACCGATCCGAAGTGCCATAACTCATGCCCTCCCGGCCACCGGGCAGACGCCCGAAGCCATGAATCACATCGGATCCGGAGCCGCCCCGGACAAGCCCAAACCCCTCCGACCCCCCTATTCAGGGCCGTCCGGGCCGGTCAGCACGAGCGATCCTGCCGCACCGGATGCATCGGCAGCGCGCGTCAATTTCGGCCATCCCTGACGGAAATCCGGTTGACTCGGCGTCAAATCTATGTGATGGCGTGGGCCCCCCGCGGAATCGCCACTATATTTGGTCACAGAGGCGATCCGGCCGCAAGCCGCCCACGCCTCGGACGGGAAGGGGTGTCTTCCGATGATCGAACTCACGATCCTCTCACCCGACGGGCGGGTCCTCCGACGCCTCGAACTCACCGGCGAACGCTCCATCCGCATCGGACGGGCCAAGGGCTGCGATGTCCGCCTCGCCCACCCCATGATCTCCCGCGAGCACGCCGAGATCGGCCCCAACCGCGAAGGCCAGTGGCGCATCCGCGACCTCGGGTCCACCCACGGCACCATCGTCAACGCCGCCCGCATCCGCGAGATGCTCATCACCCCCGGACTCGAAGTCCGCATCGGCCCCATCCGCCTCCAGTTCGATAACCTCGCCTCCCGCATCGGCGCGGAACTCGACCGCCTCCTCGACGAAGACGAATCCCGCTCCGGCAAGGTCGATGTCGAGATCGTCGGGCTCTCCCGCACCAAATCCGCCCCCATGGACGAGACCATCGTCCACGACGCCTGACCCCCGGACCCCCGGAAGTCCCCCCGGAAGTGTCTACTGGTGGCACCGGTACGAGCGTGGAGCGTCAGCGACATGCTCTCCGCCGGGTGCCACTGGAACATTTTGCGCCTCGTTGCTTTCGACTTGCGCGAAGGTCTTGAGACGGCCA
>REDD01000059.1 GCA_007693725.1 Phycisphaeraceae bacterium | reverse complement strand
ACCCCCCCGATGTACATCAAAGTGTACATCACGGATGACTGCTCCCGAGCTCGGAAGGGACAAAGTGGGACAGGGATAACTTCACGAAGATGCTTCGAGCTGCGAAGCCAGCGGGTGGGCTCCCGTGGAGATGCCCGGCCGGATGATGACGATCACTGCCCTTCAAGGCTGGTATAGAAACGGGGACAAGCGCATCCATCCCCGCGACCGCCACTCATGCCGGATCGGACGACTGGGAGCAGCGGCAGCCATCGCTTTCGCTGACTCAGCTACCCTTGAGCGCAGTCGCGGGCTCACGATCGGGGTACGCGTTCAGGAGTCATGATGTCGCTTGCGCTGGCCATCCTCCCGCTCGCTCTGCTCATCATCGTGATGACAGCGACGCGCCCGCGCCGCTGGCTGCCTCTTCCGGCTCATATCGCCCTTCCGATGGTGGCGGCATTGGCGTACGCCTTCCAGTTGTTCTGGTTCCGAGGCGGTTCCACGCCCGACGAAGCACACCCAGAGCTCGCTCCGGCCGGCCGCTGGATCCACGCCGCGGTCATTGATGGCGCCCTCTCGGCGCTCACCCCGATCGGGATCGTGTTCGGGGCGGTGCTCCTGTTTAAGACCATGGAGGCCTCCGGAGCGATGCGCATCCTCACGGAGCGCATCCGCGGCCTCAGCCCGCACCCCGTTGCACAACTCATGCTCGTCGGCTGGAGCTTCTCGTTCCTCCTCGAAGGTCTCTGCGGCTTCGGCGCCCCCGCCGCCCTCGCCGCACCGATCCTCGTCGGACTCGGCTTCCCCGCGGTCCGTGTTGCGGCCATGTGTCTCATCATGAACAGTGTGCCGGTCTCGTTCGGGGCCGTCGGTACCCCGATCTGGTTCGGCCTCGGCGAACTCGGGCTCAGCTCGGAAGAACTACTCACCGTCGGGACCAAGGCCGCATTCATCAACGCCATCGCCGCGCTCGTCATCCCGATCCTCGCCCTGCGCGTGGTTCTCCCCTGGCACACCATCCGAACATCACTCGGTTTCATCCTCCTCATCACGCTGGCCACCGTGCTGCCATACGCATTCGTGGCCATGTACTCATCGGAATTCCCATCGATCATCGGCGGCCTGTCCGGAACCATCGTCGGCGCACTGCTCGCCTACCGACGAGTCGGCTTGTCGACAACCGCAGCACCGGGGGCGCCTCAATGCCTCGGCCCTGAGAACCCAGAGCACCGCTTCGGGACAATCCGAGCCGCGAGCCCTCTCATTGCCGTCGTTGTGCTGCTCGCACTGACACGGCTCGAGCAATTCGGATTTCGCCCCCTGCTCACCGCAGACCGCCCGACGGCGGAGGTCGAACTCGGCCAAGCGGGCATCGCATGGATCACGCCGGGGCTGGTCGTCGGGTTTCGTGACATTCTCGGCACCGATATCGCATGGCGGATGCCCCTGCTGTTCGTGCCGTTCCTGATACCTTTCGTCCTGGTCTCGATGCTGGCGATCCCAGCATTGCGGATCCGGCGCGAAGCCGTCGTCTCGGCGTGGGTTGACACATTCCGACGCCTCACACGCCCTGCGGTGGCCCTGGTGGGCGCACTTGTACTCGTCAAGCTGATGATGCTCGGCGGTGAGACAGCTCCCGTTATGTTGATCGGTCGTGCGATGGCCGATGCCGCCGGCGACTCATGGCTCCACCTCGCACCATTGCTCGGCGCGCTCGGCTCCTTTTTCTCCGGCTCAAACACAGTTTCCAACCTCACCTTCGCACCCATCCAGGGGGCGATCGCCGAGTCGCTCGATCTGGAGCTCACCAGTGTGCTCGCGCTCCAGACCGTCGGCGGTTCCTTGGGGAACATGATCTGCATCCACAACATCGTGGCCGTGGCCGCGGTCATCGGGCTTCGCGAAAGATCGACCGCGAGCAAGGAGTCGGACGGCCTCTACGGCGGTGTCGCTTCCATCCTCCGCCTCACCATCGTTCCCATGCTGATCTATGCAGCCATCGCCGCGGGCTGTGCGATCCTGCTCTGAGTCACGATTTCGTTTGCTTCTCAAGTGCAGAGGCGGACGGATCGCGGAGTCGCCCCCGAGCGTGCATGAAAAAAGACAGACGCCCGGAAATCGAGCGCCTGCCTTGACTCTGTCACTTTGTCCCATCAACCCGGCAACGCCGAGTAATCGGCGTGCCGCGTTTGTCCCGGGAGCAGCCGGCTCCCTTGGGACGAATCTCCGGCGTCACCGTTGCTGTGAAGCGGCGCGATCGGTCATGACGAGGACTTCGAGGCGTCCGCTGCGGCTGATCCGGCCGTCACCGAACTCACCGATTCTGATGCGTGACCGCTCCACGCCCTCGTCAATGAGGGTGTCGCGGAGGACGTTGCTGCGCCGTGTGGCGAGAGCGCGGTCCGCGGCCTGCTGCGAGCTGGAAATGCCCAAGACCATGTTGGGGTTGCGCTGCATGAAGGACACGATCTCGGTAATCCGTTCGCGATCGGCGGAGTGGATGTTGGTCTGATCTGCATCGAACGAGAATGTGTGGTAGGTGGTCCAGTCGTCCACGGTGCCGCGACCGAATTCCGCCCCGCTTCTGCTGTCGTCGTAAGCGGTACTCGTCCCCACATAGCCCGGCGTCGTGCGGAGCAGCACGGCGACTCTACCTTCGCGACGATGATCCGGGTTCGCGATCAATGCGTTGCCGATCCTGTCGGCCGGCACACCCGCATTGATCAGCCCGTTACGGACGGCACGGACGCGACTGTCGGCCAGATCCCGATTACGCCCCGCCGCACTGCCCGAGACCGCCGAGCCATCGAGACCCAGCTCGAGTGACGGGTTGTTCCGCATGTAAGATGCGATCTGCTCGAGTTGGTATCGATCCGCGTTGTGGATAGTGCCCTGGTCCTGATCGAACCAGAACTCGCGGTAGAACGTCCAGCGTTCGATGATGCCGGTCGGACCAACCGGTCCGATCTGGCCGGTCCGGCCCATGGGCCCGGCGGGTCCGGCCGGACCCGCTGCGCCTGCGACGCCAGCCGTGGTAGTGCCCGCTTGGCCAACCTGCCCGGCCTCGCCACGCTCACCAGCCGCACCGGCGCGACCTGCGGCACCGGCAGGGCCGACGAGTGTCTCGCCACGCTCTCCGCTGCGTCCCGTGGGACCACGGGGGCCCTCGGGTCCAGCCGGTCCCGCTGGCCCGGCATAGCCCTCGCCACTGGCGCCGCGGGCGCCGGTCTGCCCGGCTTGACCGCGAGCCCCCGCCTCGCCCGCCTGGCCGCGCTCTCCGGCAGGGCCACGCGCAATCTCACCGGCTGATCCTCTCGCGCCCATGGCTCCCTCCCGGCCTGCCGGGCCCGCCGGGCCCGCCTCGCCGCGTGGTCCTGCCTGGGCGTAGCCCGCAGGTCCGGCCTGTCCAGCTGGCCCACGCTCTCCGCGAGCACCAGTGGGGCCGTCCGCACCGCGCGGACCGGCAAGGTCGTTCTGGGCATAGTCCTGCTGGGTGTAACTCTGCTGCTGCTGCGCCGGCCGATCGCCGACCGCCGAGGTGCGCTGTGACTCGTTGCATTGGCAACCGGCGAAGATCATCGCCGTCGTTCCGAGCACGAGGGTTGAAGTGAGTGTCCTTGACATTGCAAACATCCTTAAGTTTCTGATGAAATGAAAATCCATGATTCGTGACGGTGCGCCGCACATGCAGCAGCACCGGTGAGTAACGCTATCGAAGTGCATTGCAATACAATTGCCGGCCTCCTTTCCGACCCCGTCACGCGTGACATGGCCGCGACGGATCCAGTGCCTGTCGCAACACCGTCGTCGTGGCAGAACGGCGCGACTGCCCTGGAAGTTCAGCCATATCGAGAGCGAGGAACCGGCGGACAGCCGGAGTTGGTCCGCCAGCAGCACCTGCGCTCGAGAGGACGCGAGACAACTGTTCGCGTGCGGGCGATGCGGCGATGATGTCACCGGGATGCCCGGTGCGGTCGCCGATCGACATGAAGGGAATAGGTTCCATAGACAAACTGTACGGCGGGCGCACACGATGCAAGAGTGTCAAGAACCGACGCTCCAGAGACTCGAAACACTGGAAAGTGCGTTTCCGGGCCGACGCAGCGGTTTCATCGGGATCAAGCCGCGCTGTCTACAACACATCGAAGCCGTCGGGTACATGGGATCGGATGCGGCGCATCAGTGGGTTCCGAGCGGCTTGTAG
>REDD01000250.1 GCA_007693725.1 Phycisphaeraceae bacterium | reverse complement strand
CGCTGGTGGCGAGCAATCCGGTGGCCGCGACCGCGGCGAGCAATGGTTTCCATCCGAGCATATTGATTCCAAAGTTCCATGGTTCGTGAGTTCGATTGCGGGCTCCTCTCTACGGTTGAGGAGCAGCGATTCAGGACTCGGTTGATGAGTGGGTTTCTGTTCGTGTTCGTGCGAAAGGGGGTTCCTCGAAGGTGTTGTAGTGTTCCCGTGGGCTGGGCGGTTCAGTTGCAGTTGTTGCCGAAGTTGCCCGCGAGGATGATGAAGTCGTCGAGGTCGACAAAGCCATCGCCATTCAAATCACCTTGTTGGGGCGTTGCTCCAGGGCCGATGCCGAAGTTTCCAGCGAGGATGACGAAGTCGTCGAGGTCAACGATGTTGTCGCCATTGATGTCGCCGAGGCATGATGGAGCGGGCTCGACGCTGAATTCCTGCACGAAGGTCGACCAGCCGAACGGCTCGGAGGTCTGCCCGATCGCCCAGAAGGTCCGCCCGTCGATCGGGTCGATGGTGATGTCGTAGTAATCACCCCAGCGACCATTGCTGCCGACGGAGCCCTGCGTGACCTCGATGGGGTCCGCCAGCGTGCCGGGCGGATCGTTGGGCTTGCGCGCCGCGACCCACATCTTCACATTCTCGGTGCTCGATGACGATGCGAAGACGACACCGACATTGTCGTCCGAGTCCGCGAAGATCGCCGGCTCGAAGGTGCTGATGCCGACGCCGAGGTCGATGATGCCGACCTGATCGAGCGTGGGCGAGCCGGAGTTCGGCCAGTCGCCCATATCGAATTGCATCCAGCGCGCACCGGCGCGCGATGGACCCAGGCGGATGTTGTGCCCCGCGTAGAGCTTGTTGTTCCGCCAATGGACATTGAAAGCGCGGACATCGATGGTGTCGACTTGGCCGCCCGGCGATGGTGCGTTGGGCGGCGAACTGATCGGTGGGGTTGCGATGGTTGCGATCTGGAGCGTTGGATTCGTCAGCGGATTCTGGATGGTCGCGATGCGCCAGGCATCCAGAAACGCGACACTGACGAAGTAGGGCGTCGGGTTGTTGCCGTAGTGATGCGCGACCTGTGTCGAGACAACTTCCGTGCTGCGGAATGTCGAAAAGGTCGCTGGTGATCCGGTGAGCAGGGGCGCTTTGTCGAAGATGCGGAATCCGGTGCCGCCGAACCCGCCGGTGTTGAGTCCGAAGAGATTGCCCGTAACATAGTACGCGTCGGAGTCGTAACCGAAGCCGGGGTAGTCCCACCAGTAGGTGCTGGATCCGACGGTGATGATGGCATTCGTGCGATACTTGTACCAGATGCCGTTGGGGTCGGAGGTCGCTGAAACGGCGAAAGTGAGTGTGGCTTCGTCATCGGCTTCTGATGGGGTGCCCGTGCCGTAGACCTCCAGCGCGAGGACGACGAAGCGTTCCGCTTCATGGTCGTAAAAACACTTGGGGTCAAAGGTGAAACCCTTCGCGCCAACCTCCTCGAAGAAGCCGGGGTTGCCGCTGTCATTGAGCGGTGCGAAGAACTGGAGATCACCATCCTTTGTGTAGAACGCGATGTCCATGTTCACGGTGACGACGACATGCTCCGGGCCGACCGCGATGGTCGGATCCGGGGGCGTCCACGGCGTCTGCTGAATCGCGGTCCAGCCCCGTCCGAGTTCAACGATCTGATCCGAGCGCAGACCGCCGGTGGGGGCGGTCGAGCGCGCGAGAACTCCATCAAAGTGCTCGACCTTCGGCTTGTTGTGCGGCGGGAGAAAACTCGCCGCGCCGGTGAACAGGCCCTGGCGCGGACCCTCGTGCTGAATCTGAATCGGGAAGGTGCGCGTGTCGATGATCGTCGGCTCGACGACTCCGGTGGCGACGACCCCCTCGCCGCCGATCTCCTCGATGGGATGCACCGGGCGAGGATTCCATGTCCCCGCGTATCGAATCTCTTGCCCGATCGCGGACACGGGGGCCAGCGGCACCGGGCTCGCGATCGCTTCCTCTTGATTCGCTTGTTCGGGCTTCGAGGGCGTGAACGAGAAGGCGATGACTGTGGCGAGGATGGCCACTCCTGCGCCGAGCCCGACGAGACCGAGACGCCGGGCGACGGCGCCCTGTGAACCCTGTTGTGCCATGCAATGCCCCTCTATGGAGACCGGAACCGGAATGACGCTTATTCCGAGTCTACCCCAAGATCGCAGGATCCCAACCGTCTCCGGGTCGTGAGCGGGCAATCAGCTCCGAACGCCGGGAAAAATCATCGATATGGATGAAAAACCCCACTTGCTCGTGCGCTCAGGCCAAAGCGGGTGCGCGTGTCCCTGATTCGGGGGTCGGTTGCTCGATTTCGCCGGGCACGATCGGTTGCCCCTCCGGGTCGCGCGGCGTGGAGCGGTCCATGGCCACCAGCAGACCGAGGCAGGCCGCGGTGAGGATCCAGCCCGTGCCCCCGGACGACAGCAGGGGGAGGGCGATGCCCTTCGTCGGGGCGAGTCCGGTGACGACGGTGAGGTTGATCAGCGCCTGGGCGCCGACGGTGAAGGTGACACCCAGTGCAGTGAGCTTCAGCAGCATGTTGGTCTGACGCGAGGCGATGCGGTACGCCGCGATGAGCAGCGTGGCGTACAGCGCGATGACGAGTGCGGCTCCGGCGATGCCCAACTCCTCGCACAGCACCGCAAACAGGAAGTCGGTCCGGTCTTCGGGGAGGTAGCCGAACTTCTGGAGCCCCGCCCCGAGGCCGCGTCCGAAGCCCTGACCGTTCGCGATGGCGACGAGCGACTGAATGATGTGGTATCCGGCATCGGCCGGTTGCGAGTACGGATCAGCGAAAGCGACGAGTCGTCGTATGCGGTAGGGGCTCGTGATGATGCCGACGACCAGCGCGAGCACCATCAAGGGGGTCATCGCGAGGAAATGCCAGAGCTTCGCGCCCGCGGCGATCAGGATGAGCACGCCGACCCCCGCGATGAGGACCCCGGTTCCGAGATCCTCCTTTGCGATGAGAACGGTGGGGATTGTGAGCAGCACCAGTGCGGGGACAAGTCCTTTCACAAAGCGATGGAGGTTGCCTGCGAACTTGGCTCCATACCACGCCATGACAAACAAGAGACCCCACTTGGCGAGTTCGGAGGGTTGTGCCGTGAATCCGGGCAATTTGACCCATCGGGCCGAGCCGTTGACCTCGTGCCCGATGCCGGGCACATAGACCAGCAGCAGGGCGACCACAAGGACGGGCCACGCCAGCGGGATCCACCAGGTGCGGTGGGGGGATGCGAGGATGCGGGTGAGCGGGATGTACGCCGCGACTCCCATAAAGAGGAGGGAGGCGATCATGAGCCCTGTGGTGCGGGAGAAGAGGACGGATTGGAGGGTGATGCCGGGGTCGCCGGGGTCGCGGACGGCCATGTCCGCCGAGGAGACCATGATGAGCCCGATGCACAGCAGGGCGATGGCGGAAACGATGATGGCATCACCTGCTCTGGGCATGGCTGGGATATCGGCGAGACGGGGTTTTGGGGGACAGTGGGGGCGGGGACGATTTTTCGTTGGGAAACCGGGAAGAGTCCGGGTCATACACTTGTTGATTCACTGGATTCGCACACCTCGTGAGCGGATCAGCGGAGGATGGTCATGAAGAAATTGCATGGCGGAGTGGGGTGTGGAGCGTGGTTACTCGCTGCGGTGGCAGGGTCGGCCCTGCTGGGCGTCGCGCCCGCGGCCGATGCGAGCCATCGCCACTCCTGCAGCAGTTCCCGGAGCGGGGTGTCGGTTTCGATCGGCGTCGGGACACGCTCGCACATCGGCTATCGATCGAGCCACTGGCACCACAGTTCGCCGCGGTTCTGCCACCGGACCGTCGTCCGTCGTCCGGTCTGCCGTGTGCCGGTTCGGACCTACTGCCCGCCCCCCCGGCGGGTTACCTATTTCACCTACTCATCACCGGTCGTGATCGAGTCTTTCCGGGTCGTCTCGGAGACCCCTTCGCTGCACCAGCGTCAGGTGGTTGCCCAGAGCCCGCGTCCGGTGCGTCCGGCGGGGGTGGCGACGAGCGACTGGCGTGCGTGGCAGGTCGAGCAGGCGCTCGCCTCCCGAGTGGAATCGCTGGAGCGCCGGGATGCGGAATCGGAGCGCGTCGAGTTTCCGGTTGTGGTTGAGGCGGCCCCGGCCCTTCGTGACGGTCGGCGGACCGCTGAGGAGGCGAGCGGACGCCTGCCAGTGCCCTCGCAGCCGGAGACCACGCGGGCTTCCTCGGTGAACGGACAGAGCCCCGACACCACGGAATATCAGGGGATTCGCGGGGCGAATGATGCCCTCGCGGCCGGTCACTACCGGATCGCGCAGGAGTTGTACGGCGAGATTGCCTCCGAGAACCCCGCCCAGATCAATGTCCGGATCGGCTACGCCATCGCCTCGGCCCATCTCGGCGACCAGCCGGCGGCGGTCTGGGCCCTCGGGCGAGCCCTGGAGTCGAATGCGCGTGCGTTCGAGCCGACGCTCATTTCCAGCGCGGTTCGGGAGGGTCTGACGGACCTCGCCATGTCGCTCCGTGTCGACCAGGAGGCGGAGCCGACCGCGGAGGGCTGGCTGCTCCTGACGGCGGTGGAGCATCTGCGGCTGCGGTCCGGGGCCGCGGAGGATGCCTGGAATGCTGCCCGGGATGCGGGTGCGGATGGCCGGGTGCTCCGGAACCTCGGCATCGCTCTGGGGACCGTCCGGACGGATTACGAGCCGACGCGTCTCCACTGAATCTCCCGGTCGAACATGGGATATCGCGGGGCGGTCCTTCGGGCCGCCCTGTTCTTTTTGCTGGTCGTGGAGTTCGTGATTGAAGTGGATGGAGGGTGTGGTATACTCCTCGGCTCGCGCGAGGGCGGTGGGCCCGCGTGCGTGGTACATCCGAATTTCGCAACCGATTGCACCACCGACTTTCTCCCGGTCGCCTTGGCCGGCCCGGGATCACCGACGCGTCTCGTCGGGAAGCGGTGGGAGGTGGAGGACATATGGCCAAGAAACAGGTTGTCAAACAGTTCAAGGTGCTTGCACCCGGCGGAACGGCGACGCCCGGACCGCCCCTCGGGCCTGCACTGGGCGCCAACGGCGTCAACCCCGGTCAATTCATCCAGCAGTTCAACGCCGCGACGCAGGAGCAGCGCGGCAAGGTTGTTGGTGTGATCATCACGGTCTACAACGACCGCTCGTTTGAATTCGAGATCAAGAGTTCGCCCGCCTCGGTGCTTCTGAAGAGCGCCGCCGGAATCGACAAGGGCTCCGGCACGCCGCAGGACATGAACGCCGGCAAGGTGACGCGTGCGCAGGTCGAGACGATCGCCAAAGAGAAGATGGAAGATCTCAACGCGATCAACATCGAGTCTGCGATGCGGATGATCGAGGGCACCGCCCGTTCCATGGGCATTGTGGTGGAGGGCTGAACCGATGGCGAAGAAAGAAAAAGATCCGCTGCAGAAGTTCGCGAAGCGTCAGCGTGAGAATCTCCGGGTTCGTCCCGAGAATCCACTGACGATGTCCGAAGCGGTGGTTGCACTGAAGAAGTACCGCGCCCCCAAGTTCGACCAGACGGTCGAGGTGGCGATCTCGCTTGGGATCGATCCGCGTCACGCCGATCAGGCGATCCGCGGCTCGGTCGCGATGCCGAAGGGCATCGGCAAGCAGAAGCGCGTCGTCGCGTTCTGCTCGGCTGACCAGGTGCAGGCGGCGCTCGACGCCGGCGCGATCAAGGCGGGCGGCGAGGATCTCGTCGCGGAGGTCGAGCGCGGCTGGATGGACTTCGATGTCGCGGTCGCGAGCCCCGACATGATGCGTGTGATCAGCAAGCTCGGTCGTGTGCTCGGCCCGAAGGGTCTGATGCCTTCGCCGAAGGCGGGCACCGTCACGAAGGACATTCCTCAGGCGGTGACCGAGTACGCGGCGGGCAAGGTGGAGTACCGCAACGACAAGGGCGGCAACATCCACGCTCCGATCGGCAAGATGTCGTTCCCCGAGGGCGACCTGCTGGCGAATCTGGAGCATTTCGTACGCACGATCGAGGCGGCCCGTCCGTCCGCGGTCAAGGGCGTGTACATCAAGAAGATCGCGATCAGCGGCACGATGACGCCGTCGGTCCTGGTGCAAACTCCTTCGATTGGTTGAGGTGATGCGATGAGTAAGCATGTCAAAGACCTGATGATGCGGGACTATCGTGATCGCCTCGAGGGTATCCAGGACGCTCTGGTGATCTCGATCCGCGGGGTGCCCGCGAACGAGAACAACCAGCTCCGCCAAGGGCTGCTGAGCAAGAACATCCACATCACCGTGATGCGGAACAATCTTGCCAAGCATGTCTTCTCGGGATCGACGCTCGAAGCGCTCGGGCCGACCCTCAAGGGTCCGACCGCTCTGGCGTACGGCGCCGAGTCGGTGATCGATGTGGCCCGCGAGCTGCTGGACTGGGCGAAGAAGGTCGAGAACCTCGAGCTCAAGGGCGCCGTCCTCGAAGGCGAGTACTACGAGGGCCCCGCCGGTATCGAGCGACTCTCGAAGATGCCGACGCGCGACGAGGCGCTGGGCCAGTTGGTCACGCTCATCCTCAGCCCCGGCCGGAACATCGCCGGTGCTGTGGGCGGACCCGGCGGCGCGATCGCGGGCATCCTCAAGTCTTTGCAGGAGAAGCTGGAGAAGGGCGAGGCGATCGCGAAGGTCGGCTGAGTCCGATTGGTATGAGTTCACGACGGGCCTGTGCCCGTTTCACAAGACAATTCCCGGTCTCCGACTGGCCCCTCGTGGGTTAAAGGCCGAACGGTTCGGCCCCTCTCGGGACGAGAATGACCGCGACCGCGTAGTTACCGCGGCGTGGAGATAGAAGGTGGCGAGTCATGTCCGAAGAAGCAACAAAGAGCTTTGACGCAAAGATCACGAAACTCGGCGACGAGATCGTTCAGTTGACCCTCAAGGAGGCGGTCGATCTTCAGGACTACCTGAAGGAGACCTACGGCATCGAGCCCGCAGCGGGTGGCGCGGTGATGATGGCGGCCGGTCCCGGCGGTGACGGCGGAGCGGCCGTGGAGGAGCAGTCCTCCTTCGATGTCATCCTCGCCGGCGCGGGCGACAAGAAGATCCAGGTCATCAAGGTGGTCCGCGAGATCACCGGTCTGGGTCTCGCCGAGGCGAAGGCCCTCGTCGATGGCGCTCCCAAGCCCATCAAGGAGGGTCTGAGCAAGGAAGAGGCCGACGCCCTGAAGGCGAAGCTGGAAGAGTCCGGCGCGGCCGTCGAGATCAAGTAATTGTCGAAACACCCCGTTGGCGGCTCGCCGCCTCGGGAACCGGATCACGCGGGCTTGCCCCGGGTTGACATCAGCCCGGGGCGCCCCGCGTCATCGGGATGGTGGAGCCCCGGAGAACCCCCTGTTTTGGGGATTTGAAAGGGTTTGGAGGAAGGGTTGCAAACGGTGTGCCTGCGCCCTACAGTGATGGACTCGGTTTTCTGCGAATTTAGGGTGCTCGGCCTGCGGCTTTCATGATGAAAAACGAACATACTCCGGCGTATTCTCGTCGGCGCGGTCGTTTTCGATTCAACCTCGTGAGGTGACGATGGCTCCGAAGACGGTGCGCAATTTTTCCAAGCGCGGCGACGGTATTGCTGTTCCCGACTTGACGACGCTCCAGGTGGACGCTTACGAGCGTTTCCTCCAGCTGGCTCACGGCCCCGAGGAGCGGCGGAAGGATCTCGGCCTCGAAGCATTGCTTCGTGAGATCTTCCCGATCGAATCGTACGACGGGACGATGCAGCTTGAGTATCTGTACTACACGCTCGAAGAAGCGCGGTACACGCCCGACGAGTGCCGCGAGCTGCGCCTGACCTATGGGCGTCCTTTCCGCGTGTGTCTGCGCCTGATGCGTCAGAATCATCCGGACATCCCCGAGGAGGAGATCTACCTCGGCGAGATCCCGATCATCATGGGCGGCGGCGAGTTCATCGTGAACGGGGCCGAGCGGGTGATCGTGAGTCAGTTGCACCGGTCGCCGGGCGTTGACTTCTCGATCGTTTCCGCCGAGGGCGACCGTCCGCTGCACTCGGCGCGGATCATCCCCGAGCGAGGCTCCTGGATCGAGTTGGAGGTCACCAAGAAGGATGTCCTCCTGATGCGCATCGATCAGTCGACGAAGCTGTCGGCGACGACCTTCCTGCGCTGCCTCGACGAGTCGATCTCGAGCACCGATGCGATTCTGTCGCTGTTCTACGAGGTCAAGGAACTCAAGCCCGATGAGCTGCGCGCTGAGCATTGGGCCGCGCAGTCGATCATCGACACCGAGACGGGCGAGGAGCTTGTCAGCGTGGGTCGCCAGCTCGGCGAGGATGCGCTGGACAAGATCCGCGAGTCCGGTCTGAGCAAGATCAGCGTGATCGTCAACGCGGCGGATCCGCTGATCCTGAATACGGTGGCGGAGGAGAAGCTCGATCAGTTCGCCGAGGTGGCGCAGAGCGAGTTCGAGGCCGCGCTGCTGAAGATCTATACCCGTCTGCGTCCGGGCAACCCGCCGCAGATCGAGAAGGCCAAGCAGCTCTTCGCGGAGAAGTTCCTCGACGAGAACCGCTATCGCCTCGGGAAGGTCGGTCGCTTCCGCATCAACCGGAAGTTTGATCTGAATGTGCCCGAGGATCAGATGTTCATCCGCGCGGAGGACTTCCTGCGCGTCGTGCAGTATGTGCTCGACCTGCGCAGCAAGCGTCCGGACCCGAAGACGGGCCGCCCCGTCGCTCAGGTGGACGACATCGACCATCTGGGCAATCGCCGCCTTCGCACGCTGGACGAACTGGCGGTCGAGGAGATGCGCAAGGGCTTCCTGAAGCTGCGTCGCACTGTTCAGGAGCGCATGAGCGTCAAGGAGCCGGACGAGCTGTCGAAGATCTCCGATCTGGTCAACAGCAAGAGCATCTCATCCGCGATCGACTTCTTCTTCGGCCGCAGCGAGTTGAGCCAGGTCGTCGACCAGACCAATCCGCTGTCGACGCTGGTGCACGAGCGGCGTCTTTCCGCGCTCGGCCCCGGCGGTCTGAACCGGAAACGCGCGGGCTTCGAGGTGCGAGATGTGCACATCTCCCACTACGGTCGCGTCTGTCCGATCGAGACGCCCGAAGGCACGAACATCGGTCTGATCGTCTCGCTGGGCATCTACGCGAACATCGACGAGTACGGCTTCCTCCTGACGCCGTACCGCAAGGTCGACGGCGGCAAGGTGACGACCGAGATCGTGCAGCTCCGGGCGGATGAAGAGATCCGTGCGGTGCTGGCGCCGACCGAGGCGCTCGATCAGCAGGGTCGCCTGCGTGAGGGCGCGGTGCTTGCTCGCGTGAATGGTGAGCTCGCCGAAGTGAACTCGAAGGAAGTGGACTTCGTCGACATCGCCCCCAAGCAGTTGGTCGGCGTGTCCGCGGCGTTGATCCCCTTCCTCGAGCACGACGACGCCAACCGCGCGCTGATGGGCTCGAACATGCAGCGTCAGGCGGTGCCGCTGATCAAGGTTGATCCGCCGTGCGTCGCCACCGGCATGGAGGTGTCCGTCGGGCATAACTCCGGCATGGTGGTGCGAGCGAGGAACGCGGGGACGGTGACCTTTGTGGATGCCGAGCGCATCGTCATCGACAACTCCGACGAGTATGTGCTCCGCAAGTTCGTCGGTCTGAACGAGCGCACCTGCCTCAACCAGAAGACGGTCGTGCAGAAGGGCCAGAAGGTCGCCAAGGGCGACATCATCGCCGACGGCGCCTCGACGAAGATGGGCGAGCTGGCGATCGGCAAGAATGTCATGGTCGCGTTCAACACCTTCGACGGCTACAACTTCGAGGACGCGATCGTCATCAACAAGCGGCTCGTGAAGGACGATGTCTTCACATCGATCCACATCGACTCGTTCGATGTCGAGATCCGCGAGACGAAGCTCGGTCGCGAGGAGTTCACCCGCGACATCCCGAATGTCTCAGAGAAGATGCTCCGCAATCTCGACGAGCACGGCGTGATCCGCGTCGGCGCCCGCGTCCAGCCGGGTGACATCCTCGTGGGCAAGGTTTCGCCCAAGAGCAAGAGCGAGCTGACTCCTGAAGAGAAGCTGTTGCACGCGATCTTCGGTCGCGCGGGCGAGGATGTGAAGAACGACTCTCTCGAAGTGCCCGCCGGCAAGGAGGGCATCGTCATCGGCGCCCGTCGCTTCAGCCGTCGTGTTCACATGACGGAGGATCAGAAGAAGCGCCTCAAGGCCGAGATGTCGGCGTACGAGGCCGAGATGGATCAGAAGGCCATCGCGCTGTTCGTCCAGATGGTCGAGCACATCAATCAGGCCGTCGGCACCGAACTCGTCGACCCGAACACGCGCCAGAAGGTCGGTGCTTCGGACATTCCCGAGGTGCTCATCGAGCAGATCCAGAACTTCAACACGAAGTGGATCAAGGGCTCGAAGGAGGCCAAGGAGCAGGGCGACAAGGTCTACAACCAGTTCTGGCCGCGCATCCAGGCCATCGAGAAGGAAAAGCAGCGTCGCCTCGGTCACATGAAGCGCGGCGATGAGCTGCCGTCGGGCGTGCTCGAGATGGTCAAGGTGTACATCGCGACCAAGCGGGCTCTGTCGGTCGGCGACAAGATGGCCGGTCGTCACGGGAACAAGGGCGTCATCGCCCGGATCGTACCCGAAGAGGACATGCCCTTCCTCGAAGACGGCACGCCCGTCGACATCCTGCTGAATCCGCTGGGCGTTCCCAGCCGCATGAATGTCGGCCAGATCCTCGAGACGCACCTCGGCTGGGCGGCGCAGGTGCTCGGATTCCAGGCGGTCACGCCGGTCTTCGACGGCGCGAACGAGGCGGAAGTCCACGGCGCGATCGAGGAAGCCAACAACTCCGTCCGTGAGCGTGCGGAGCGGTACGAGCGCGAGGGCAAGCATCCCCACGCCCGTGAAATCATGGCCACCATGCCCAAGGGCGGCAAGATCCAGCTCTACGACGGGCGCACCGGCGAGCCCTTCAAGCAGATGACGACCGTCGGCTACATGTACATGCTCAAGCTGCACCACCTCGTGGATGACAAGATCCACGCGCGTGCCACCGGCCCGTACTCGCTGATCACCCAGCAGCCCCTCGGCGGCAAGGCACGCACCGGCGGCCAGCGCTTCGGCGAGATGGAAGTCTGGGGTCTTGAGGCGTACGGCGCTTCGTACATCCTGCAGGAACTGCTGACGGTAAAGTCCGACGATGTCGAAGGGCGCACGAAGATCTACGAGTCCATGGTCAAGGGCGTGAACACACTCGAAGCGGGCATGCCCGTCGCCTTCGATGTGCTCTGCAACGAGATCAAGGGACTCGGCATGAACATCTCAATGGAGAAGCGCCGCATGGAGGGCGCCAGTCTTCTCTGATTCATCCCGCGAGGGATCATCGGGACACACACTCGGTTCATTCTCATCCGATGCGAGGCACAATCATGACACACAACACGCCACGGAACATGCTGCGGAAGACCATGCTCGTCTCCACCGTCGCGGGGCTTTTCCTACTCGGCGGCTGCGGCGATTCCAAGTCCGAGCAGGACGAAGCCGCTCCCCGGACAACCCCAACGGCAACAACCCCGACCCCGGGTACAACCAACGCGACGACTCCGGCCCGTGAGCAGTCCGAGGCCGAGCGTACGCTCCGGCGCTTCGTGCAGCACCTCGCGGAGATCGAGTTCGAGGAGGCGCTGGAGCTGTGTGACCCATCTTCAGCGGGCTACACGGAGATCGAGAGCCAGCTCAGCATCATCACCCAGAACCCGCCTTCGGCGAGCATGTTCCGTCCGTTGTTCAGCGGTGCGTATCGCGATGCGCAGGTCGAGCCCGTGCGTGTCGAGGACAGCCGCGCCCGCTTCCAGCTCACATCGCGCGGCAACGCCAAGACGATCGACATGCAGAGGATCGACGGCAACTGGCTCGTCCTTGCTCCCGAAGGTCTTGTGGACATGGCGATCCGTTCCTTCAGCCCGACAGATACACCGCCGCGCAACTGATTCCGACATGTTTTCGTTTGTCCGGGGAGAACATTCCCACGCTGCGTGATTGAGAATTCGCACGGACACGACAAGGAGCCCAAATGGCCGAGTCCGTTTATGACCGCGTCAATGATTTTTCCTCGGTGAAGATCACCCTCGCGAGCCCGAACGATATCCGTTCGTGGTCGTTCGGCGAGGTGAAGAAGCCCGAGACCATCAACTACCGCACCTACCGCCCCGAGAAGGATGGCTTGTTCTGCGAGCGCATCTTCGGCCCCGAGCGGGACTACGAGTGCGCCTGCGGCAAGTACAAAGGCACCAAGTACAAAGGCATCATCTGCGACCGCTGCGGCGTCAAGGTCACGCACTCGCGCGTCCGGCGCAAGCGCATGGGCCACATCAACCTCGCCGCGCCCACCGTCCACATCTGGTTCTTCAAGAGCATGCCCAGTCGTCTCGGCACCCTCCTTGGCATGAAGACCAGCGACCTCGAAAAGGTCATCTACTTCCAGGATTATGTCGTCGTCGATGCCGGCGATACCGAGCTGAAGTTCAAGCAGCTCATGACCGAGGATGAGCACCGCACCGCGCTCGAGCAGTACGGCAACGCCTTCAAGGCGCTCATGGGCGCCGAGGCCATCCGCGAGCTCATCTCCCGCACCGATCTCGACGAGGTCGCCACGACGCTGCGTCAGGAGATCCGCGATACCCGCTCGAAGCAGAAGCTCAAGGATCTTGCCAAGCGCCTCAAGCTCGTCGAGCAGATCCGCGGCTCGGAGAACGATCCTTCGTGGCTCGTCATGGATGTCATCTCCGTCATCCCGCCCGATCTTCGCCCGCTCGTGCTCCTCGAGTCCGGCAACTTCGCCACCAGCGATCTCAACGACCTCTACCGGCGCATCATCAACCGCAACAACCGACTCAAGAAGCTCATGGACCTCAACGCCCCCGAGGTCATCATCCGCAACGAGAAGCGCATGCTCCAGCAGGCGGTCGATGCGCTCTTCGACAACGGACGCTGCCGCCGTCCCGTCCTCGGCTCCTCGAATCGCCCGCTCAAGTCCCTCACCGACATGGTCAAGGGCAAGCAGGGCCGCTTCCGCGAGAACCTCCTCGGCAAGCGCGTCGACTACTCCGCGCGCTCCGTCATCGTCGTCGGCCCCGAACTCAAGCTCCACCAGTGCGGTCTGCCCAAGAAGATCGCGCTCGAGCTGTACCAGCCGTTCATCATCCGCAAGCTCAAGGAGCACGGCCTCGCGGACACCATCAAGTCCGCCAAGCGCATGCTCGAGCGGCGCGATCCCGAGGTGTGGGACATCCTCGAAGAGGTCATCTACCAGCACCCCGTGCTGCTGAACCGCGCCCCGACGCTCCACCGAATGGGCATCCAGGCCTTCGAGCCGGTCCTTGTCGAAGGCAACGCCATCAAGGTCCACCCGCTCGTCTGCACCGGCTTCAACGCCGACTTCGACGGCGACCAGATGGCCGTCCACCTGCCCCTCTCCGTCGAGGCGCAGGCCGAGGCGCATGTTCTCATGCTCTCGACGCACAACATCTTCTCCCCCGCGAACGGCAACCCGATTATTTCGCCCTCGCAGGACATCGTTCTCGGCGTGTACTTCATCACGCAGATCGATCCCGAGGGTGAGACCGACCCCACCAAGATGCCGCGCTTCAAGGACCGCAAGGAAGTCCTTCTCGCGCTCGACCAGGGCTCGATCGACATCCATCAGCCGGTGCTCGTCCGTCTCGACGGCTTCGAGGAGCAGATCCTGAAGGAGAAGAGCCCGCCGGTGAAGATGCCCGCGAACAAACGCGTCGTCACCTCCGCCGGTCGCATCCTCTTCTCGGACATCCTTTTCCCCGGCATGCCCTTCTACAACTGCTCGCTCGGCAAGAAGGGTGCCGCCCGCGTCATCGACGATACCTACGCCTACTGCGGACGCGCCGCCACCATCGACCTGCTCGACCTCCTCAAGGAGATCGGCTTCCGCTGGTCCACCCTCTCGGGTATCTCCTTCGGCATCAACGATCTCCGCATCCCGGACAAGAAGCTCGAACTTCTCGCCGAGTCGCAGAAGAAGGCCGACCGCGTCCGCAAGAACTACGAGCGCGGCATCATCACCGAGCGCGAACGCTACAACCAGTTGCTCGACATCTGGGCGCACTGCCGCGAACAGGTCACCAAGGCGCTCATCGAGACGCTCAAGAACGACCGTCGCGATCCCGAGTCCGGCGACCTCGCCTCCATCGAGGAGAAGCAGGGCAAGCGCTATCTCAATCCCGTGTACCTCATGTCCGACTCGGGCGCTCGCGGTAATGTCAGCCAGATGCAGCAGCTCGCGGGCATGCGAGGCCTGATGGCCAAGCCGTCGGGCGAGATCATCGAGACCCCCATCCGCGCGAACTTCCGCGAGGGTCTCAATGTGCTCGAATACTTCTCGTCCACCCACGGTGCCCGCAAGGGGCTGGCCGACACCGCGCTCAAGACCGCCGACTCCGGCTACCTCACCCGCAAGCTCTGCGATGTGGCGCAGTCCGTCATCATCAGCGAGTATGACTGCGGCTCCAAGCGCGGCATCATCAAGCGAGCTGTCTACAAGGGTGAAGAGATCGATGTGCCCCTGCGCGACCGCATCTTCGGACGCATCAGCCGCAACAACATCATCAACCCCATCACCGACGAGGTCATCGTTCGCGAGAACGAGGTCATCACGATGGAGGTTGCTCAGAAGATCGAGGATCTCGGCATCGAGAGTGTGGTGGTCCGCTCACCGCTGACCTCCGAGGCCCGCATGGGCTGCTCGGTCCTCGACTACGGCATGGACCTCTCCACCGGCAAGATGGTCGAGCCGGGTCTCGCCGTCGGCATCATCGGTGCCCAGTCCATCGGTGAGCCGGGAACGCAGCTCACCATGCGTACCTTCCACACCGGCGGCGTCGCGACCACCAAGCTCATCGACACCAACTTCCGCGCGGCGATCGGCGGCACCGTCGAACTCCGCGACTGCCGTGAAGTCCCCGTCAAGAACGAAGACGGTCAGGAGATCCTGACGGCGCTCAAGCGCAACGGCGAAATCGCCCTGCTCGATCCGCGCGGGCGCGAACTCGAGAAGTACAAGGTTCCCTACGGCGCCGAGATCATCGTCAAGCCCGGTCAGGTCGTGAGCAAGGGCGATGAACTCGTCCGCTGGGACCCCCACCGTACCCCCATCCTCGCCGAGAAGGACGGCGCCGTGCAGTTCGTCGATGTCGAACTCAACGAGACCGTCCGCGAAGAGGATGCCGGTCAGGGCCAGAAGGCGCTCATCGTCATCGAGCACCGCGGCGAGAAGCATCCCGCCATCAACATCGTCGACAAGGACGGCAAGATCCTCGACTTCCACTACCTGCCCGCCAAGGCGCGTATCGAAGTTACCGACGGCGAGAAGATCACCGCGGGCAAGATGCTCGCACGCCAGCCGCGAGGCGGCGCCGGTTCGCACGACATCACCGGTGGTCTGCCCCGCGTCACCGAGATCTTCGAGGCGCGGATCCCCAAGGAACCCGCCGTCATGGCGAAGATCTCCGGCCTGGTCGAGATCCACTCCGACAAGCGCAAGGGCAAGATGACCATCCGCGTCATCTCCGACGCCGGACTCGAAGAGGATCACCATGTCCCGCAGGACCGCCACCTGCTCGTCCACTCGGGCGACCGCGTGAACGCGGGTGATCCGCTCATCGACGGCCCGCTCAACCCGCACGACATCCTCAAGATCAAGGGTGAGGATGCCCTCTACGCCTACATGCTCGACGAGGTGCAGAATGTCTATCGCGCTCAGGGCGTGACCATCAACGACAAGCACATCGAGGTCATCCTGGCCCAGATGCTCCGCAAGACCCGCGTCGAGAATCCCGGCGATACCGAGTTGCTCCCGCACGAGGTCGTGGACAAGTGGGTCTTCCGCCAGAAGAACAACGAGGTCGCGGAGATGGGGCGCGTTATCGAGACCGGAGACACGAATCTCCCGCTCAACGCCCTCGTCACCAAGGCGGAGATCAAGGAAGCCAACGCCAAGGCCGAGGCCGAAGGCAAGGAACCCGCCAAGGCCAAGCGCGCCAAGCCCGCCACGGGACGCACGCTGCTCCTGGGCATCACCAAGGCATCGCTCCAGAGCGAATCCTTCCTCTCCGGTGCATCGTTCCAGGAGACCACGAAGGTGCTCACCGAAGCATCGCTGCGTGGCGCCTCCGACGAACTCATCGGCCTGAAGGAGAATGTCCTGCTCGGCCACCTCATCCCCGCGGGCACCGGTTTCCGCGCCTACCAGAACATCGCGGTCGCCTACCTCGCCGAGCCCCCGGCGCACACCGTCGATGATGAGGCATCCATGCTCGCCGAGGCCGCCGAGGCCGCCGAAGCGCTCGGCGCCACCTCCGACGAGTCGGCAGGGTCACTCCCCATCGAGGTCGGCGACATCCTCATCGGAGATTCCTCCGGCGAACTCCGCGGCGCCTGATCGCGACCGCGCACATCACAGCGTAAGACACAGCCCCCGTCGATCCGATTCGGCGGGGGCTTTTCATTGCATCCGGAGGAAGGATTACATCCGCTTCGACATCGCGCGTTGCACCTCGCGCTGTGCATCGCGCTTCTTGATGTCCTGCCGCTTGTCGTAGCTCCGCTTGCCCGTGCCCAGCCCGATCAGGATCTTCACGCGCCCGTTCTTGAAGTACGCCTTCAGCGGCACGATCGTCACGCCCTTCTGCTGCGAGGCGCGGGCAAGCTTCCGGATCTCCCGCTTGTGCGCGAGCAATGTGCGCGTCTGGGTTGGGCGATGCTGGCTCGATGCACCCGCCGGCGCGTACTCGTCGATCCGCACGCCGTGCAGTTCGAGCGACAGCGGCACCTCCGTGGCGCGGACATAGCCCTCCCCGAGCGACATCCGCCCGGCACGGATGGACTTCACCTCCGTGCCGTACAGAATGATCCCGCACTCGAGTGTGTCGGTGATCGCGTAGTCGTGCCGGGCCTTGCGATTGTTGATCTCGGGCTCGGGGCTCTTGGGCTTCTTGCCTGCCATGAACCCCGAGTTTAGGTGCCAACCCGGCGACGGGCTGCCGATGCCATAGGGAGACATCGGCTCCTACCATCCGCTCGTGAGCAACGAGAAGACCATCGAACTGACCATCGGCCACTCCCCCGACCCCGACGATGCCTTCATGTGGTGGCCGCTCGGTTCCCTCGAACCCGGCTCGGAGAGCGAGCCCACCATCGATACCGGGCCGTTCCGCTTCCGACCCATCGCCGCCGACATCGATGTCCTCAACCGGCGAGCCATCGATCGCGCCGACCTCGACATCACCGCCTGCTCCATGCACGCCTACCCCCACATCCGTCACAACTACGCGCTCACCACCTGCGGCAGCAGCATGGGAGACAACTACGGCCCGAAGGTCGTCGCCCGCGAACCGCACCCCATCGAGTGGCTCCTCGAACCCGGCATCACCATCGGCATCCCCGGCGAGAAGACCACCGCCTTCCTCACCCTCCGCCTCCTCCTCGGACGCGACTTCGACTACCGCGTGCTCCCGTTCGAGACCATCACCGACCATGTCCTCTCGGGCGACCTCGACGCCGGGCTCGTCATCCACGAGGCCCAGATCACCTACGCCGACATGGGGCTCCACGCCATCGCCGACCTCGGCGAATCGTGGGGCCGACGCACGGGCCTACCCCTCCCCCTCGGCGCGAACGCCATCCGGCGCGACCTCGACCAACGCTTTGCCCACGGCACCTCCCGCGCACTCGTCACGGTCCTTCGCCGCTCCATCGAGCACGCCATGGGCGTCGGCTCCTCACGCGGCATCGACCACGCCCTCGGATTCGCCCAGCCCGGCACCCGGCGCGATCAGGCCGAGAAGTTCATCGGCATGTATGTCAACGCCCTCACCATCGACTGCTCCGGGCGGGGCACCGAGGCGATCCGCCGGCTCCTGAGGGAGGGGGCCGCGGCCGGGCTCTGCCCCGATCCGGGCGAGGTGGACATCATCGGCCCCGATGGGGCGGCGTGAGGGGCGGGGCAGAGCCCGAAGGGTGCTTTGGGGCCTCTACGGGTCCCTTTGGGCATTCTTCAGGGGTTGAACAGCCGTCTTTTCGGGGTGTTTTTGAGAGAAATACAAAAAATCCTTGTCTTTTTGGGGTGGCTTCGGGACACTTAGGGGAATGAGGCCATTCCGGGGACATCGGCGTCCCGACCGTCCCGGAGCGGACTCGGAGTCGATGGGCCGTCATCTTGCATGAGTTGTCGGGAAGGATTCCCATATGGGTCACGCATTCGCTCAGGAAACGAAACAGGGGTATGTCCCGCCTTGCGTGACTCAGTTCAGCGTCTTCCTCGACAACCGTGTCGGCAAACTCCTGGATCTGGTGCAGCGGTTCGATGAGGATCCGGTCGTGCATATCTGCGCATTCACGGTGCACGAGGCATCGGACCATGCGGTGGTGCGGCTGGTGACGAATCACGCCGCGCGCGCCAAGGCGATTCTCCGCGAGCACAATCTGCCCTTCTCCGAGACGCAGTTGCTGGTGGTGGAACTGGTGAACGGGCTCACGATCAGCCGGATGTGTCTGTGTCTGCTCGCGGCGGAGTTGAACATCCGCTTCGCCTATCCGCTGATGCTCCGCCCGAACGGCACGCCGACGATCGCGGTGAGCGTGGACGACATTCTGCTCGCGGGTCAGATCCTGCAACGAAAAAACTTCCGCCTGCTCGGTGAGTGCGACCTGCCGAAACCGGCGGCGTAGGGCCAGACTCTGTCTGAGCGGCCCTCAAGGGGGACACCACAATGCATATCAGGGGACGATCAGCAGGCCGCGGCTTCTGGGCTTGTCATGCAGGCGGATGCTGCATTGTCTACGGCACCCTAGCTCCATAGGTGGATGACAATGAGGCACTTTCACTCTCGTCAGCCATTGTTCGTTCTGATCATGATCCTCGTGCTCGGCGGGTGGTCTGCATCCGCATCGGCACGTGAGGATCCGCCGCAAACGGAGGTGATTACGCTGACGGTGGAAGTTCTGACGGAGTCGGACGATCCGGTTCCGGGTGTGCCGCTGCGTGTGGATTCCAGCGTCAGGATGCACTTTGG
>REDD01000063.1 GCA_007693725.1 Phycisphaeraceae bacterium | reverse complement strand
AGATCCTCATACCCAGCGCCCACGCGCTTGCCCACCTCCGCCAGATCTTTCTGCAAGCTCTCCGAACGCTTGCGCGCCTTCTCGGAAGCATCCGCATTCAACTCCAGAATGCGCGCCTCGACGCGTTTGCGCTTCGCGTCGATACGGTCCTTCAATTCCTGTCTCTTCGTATCCATCAGTCACATCCATCTTGAAGGTTGCCAGAACAAGCCGCACGCCCCCGAAGTCCGACTACAACAACATCGGCACCCGTGGGGATGGGGTGAACGATCGGCTCTTCGCAGCAACTCGAACAAATGTACGCTAGGCTCGCAAGCGAGACATATCCACATGCAAGGCCTGCCAACCAGACGCACGCTGATCAACCATGACATCCACCTCCGGTTGATGCGATCGACGCATGCCGCCTGCTACCGAATCCGTGCGCCGCATTCGATCCTCGGATCTTCCCCTCAACGACCCTCGATGTGCTCTTCTTCCTTCGCTCGGACAAACCCCGCCCACACCGCCGGGTTCAGTACCAGAAACAGAACACCCAGCGCGATGATCGCCACACCGGTCATCAGATTCACGACAAATGCCATCACGACGCCGGCCACGACCGCGATCGCCACGATCACCAGCATCGTCACGAACATGCTGCCGCTCTGAAATCCCGCCGTCTCCGGACGCCCTTCCGGCGATTCGGCACCGATCGCATCGGCACGCCGATCATGCTCGATGTGTTTGGCGATCCGCGCATCCTCTTTGACTGTCATCGGGCACCTCAATGCTTCCTCGAAGTTCACTCCCCCATCTACGAGAAGCATATGCAGTGTCGCCTCGCACACACGCGATCCGGCGCGATGGCGTGCCACGGCACACAAAGAAACCGACGAATCACGCCTTCAGTCGTGCGATTGAACTACAGGGAAGCACCTACAACGCCGCCCGCAAATCACTGAGCGCACGCCGAAAGCATCACCACCTCCCCCGTGAGGTGTGCCCGCTCGATCCTCGGATCCCGCTCTCAACCCCCGTTGATCTTCTCGCGCTCCTTCGCGCGCACGAACCCCGCCCATATTGCCGGGTTCAGAATCACGAAGAGCACACCGAGGCCCATGATCACAACGCCGGTGAGAACGCGCCCCATCGCGAGGAACACCACGCCGAGCACAAAGACCGCCGCGAAAATCGTGATCATCACGCCGACCATCGAGCCCTTGCGCATCTCCGGATTCGCGGGGCGTCCCTCCGGCGACTCCTGCGCGATCGCTTCGGCCTCGCGTTCGCGCTCGGCTTCGTTCCCTGTCGTCTCGGCATCCGAATTGTTCATGGTGCACCTCCATCAATGCCCGGAATCAGCGAGCCAATCAACACATCATAAGTCCATCGTCGCCCCTCTGCCCCCGCGCTCGGAAAATCGTCTCGAAATGCCATGCGCAGCAACGAAGAGACAGACATGCACGCGTATGCGCACATCGCATCGCCGCATGCTCGCCACAACACGCTTTGCTTGTTACTTCCCGGCGACCTGCGCGAGAATCGGCAGCCGCTCGCGCTTCGACACCACGACGCCGCCCGGCTGCTCAACCGTGACCGCGAAGAGCGTCGCCTCGCGCACCGGCACGCGCGGCGTGAACGCGACAATCGCCTCGCCCTTCTCGTCCGGGCGCACATCGAAGACGCCGCCGTCGACCGGGTGTGCATCATCGCGCGTCGCATCGAACACCCACAACTGATACTGCTCGCGCGCGGCGTCGTTGGCACGCAGCCCGGCGATGCGCATGTAGCCGCGCTGCGATTGCGGATCCCACACGACCTCGCCGTCCAGCGCCTCGGCATCGGCCAGAGGATCATCCGGCCCCGCCGACCAGCCGACCCGCACGACGCCGGGCTTCTCGACCATCGCGCTGAAGCGCTCGGCCATGGTCGGCTCCGATGTCCGGGGTGTTCCGCTTTGTGTCCACGCGATGAGTGCGAGGACCAGGCACGCCGCCGCCGCCAGCCAGCCCGACCACGCGGCGATGCCGTTCCGCCCGGCCCGCGGCGTCGCCCCCGCGCCCACCGGCAGCGGGATCGGCTGCGCGACGCCAGAGTGCGCCTGCACATTCTGCATTGCGCGATCCAGTGAATCCCCGCCCGCTTCGGTGGTCCGCAGCCACTCGGATGCGGCGGCATCGAGCCGGGCGCGCACACGAGCGGGCACTGTCACTTCGGCGGTGCCCAGCATGGCCAGTTGCGCCGCCGCGGCTGCGGCCTCCATCGCCTCCGCCTCGCGCCGACCCGTGGGGACCGACAGCAGATCCTCAAGGAACGCGGCGTCCTGCTCGTCGATCTCGCCCAGGGCGCGATCCGCCAGCAGCAGCAGGAGTTGCTCGTCGGGATGGTGGGAGGTGGCGGTCATGGAAACAAATGGGTCGGAAAAATCGAGTCTTTATGCGCCTTTGGGAGGGGTTTGGGCGGTTTTCGAGGGGGCCTGGGAACCACCGGATCCGGGGGAGTTCGCTCCGTTTTTCTCGTTTTCGATGATCTCGCGGATGCGGATGAGGCCGCGTCGGGCGTGTGTTTTGACGGTGCCGAGGGGCAGGTCGGTGGCCCGGGCAATCTTTTCGTGGGACAGGCCGTGGAAGATCGAGAGTTGGAGGACGCGCTGCTGCTCCTGCGAGAGTTGTCCGAGGGCCTTGCGGGCGATGCGGACCTCTTCGCCGAAGCCAGGGTCGATCTCGGACTCACGGATCTCCGGTGCGGGGGTGGCATCGTTGAGGACTTCGGAGGTGGGTCGGCGGCCTTCCTTGCGTCGGCGGTCGATGAGGCGGCGGCGGGCGATCATGGCGATGAAGGTGACTTCGGAGGCGACGGTGGGATCGAAGCGTGCGGCGGACTTCCAGACATCGAGGAAGATGTCTTGCACTGCATCCTCGGCATCGGCCTCGGTGGTGGAGAGTCGACGGGCGAGGGACCAGACCAGACCGGAGTACCGGTCGAGGCATGTCTGCACCGCTTTTGCATCGCCGTTGGCAATGAGCGGGAGCACATTGTCGGTCTCTGGCTGTCGTGCCGTCGTCGAACCCATTGGTGCGATTGTATCGGGACGGCTGCGTCGAGGTGGTGCGAGTGTCAGGGCCATCGGGGAATCCCGCCATCCCGGGGTTTCTCCGGAACGACGGGCGAATCGTGAGAGGGTGAGAACAAGTCCCGGATTAGCGGGGGAGCATGACGGTGTCGATCACATGGATGACGCCGTTGGATGCCTGGATGTCGGCTGCGATGACGGTGGCATCGTTGATACGGACTTTGCCGTAGCGGTTCGCGATGGTGAGCTCGCCGCCCTGAACGGTCTTGGCCTTTTCGAGCTTGACGACCTGATCGCTGTAGACGCGTCCGGGGACGACATGGTAGGTGAGGATCTTGACGAGCTGGTCGCGATTCTCGGGCTTGAGCAGGTTCTCGACGGTGCCGGCGGGGAGCTTCGCGAAGGCCTCATCGGTCGGTGCGAAGACGGTGAACGGACCCTCGCCGGACAGCGTGCGGTCGAGTCCGGCGGCCTTGACCGCTGCGAGCAGCGTTGCGAACTGGTCTGCGGACTGCGCGACGCTGGGGATGGTGTCGGTGACGGGGAGGATGACGGAGTCGATGACATGGATGACGCCGTTGGAGGCGCGGATGTCGGTGGTGGTGACGGTGGCGCCGTCGATCATGACCTTGCCGTCGTTGACCTTGATGGCGACGCGCTGGCCGTTGACGGTGGTGGCGTTGTCGAGCTTGACGACATCGGCGGCCATGACATTGCCGGGGACGACATGGTAAGTGAGGATGGCGGTGAGCTTGGCGCGGTTCTCGGGACGGAGGAGTGTTTCGAGGGTGCCGTCGGGCAGCTTGGCGAAGGCCTCATCGGTGGGGGCGAAGACGGTGAAGGGGCCATCTCCCTTGAGTGTCTCGACGAGTCCGGCCTCGGTGAGGGCGCGGGCGAGGATGGTGAAGTTGCCGGCGTTGACGGCGGTGTCCACGATGTCGCGGGCACGCTGGTAGTTCGCGGCGACGGTCTGGACCTGCTGCGAGCACTCGGCGGCGCAGGCCTTTGCCGTCGCGGCCGAGCCGCAGGTTCCGGCGAGGGCGGGGGCCGCCAGGGCGGTGAGTCCGATTGTAAAGATTGCTTTCAACATGTGGTCTCCTGTGGAGGGGGTGTTTGTAAGGGATACAGATTCCTGTCGCCCCCGGAAGCT
>REDD01000061.1 GCA_007693725.1 Phycisphaeraceae bacterium | reverse complement strand
GATCACAATCCCCTCCTTCCCCCCGCGGCCACCATCGGACCCGACGACCACCCAACCTGCAACCACCTCCGCCTCCTGACGAGGGGCGTGGATACCCGCACATCACTCGGATGCATCCCGGGGTCGTCCGCGCATCTTCCCGCGAACCCTCAACGCGGCCCACAAAAGAAGCAACGCAGCGCTGACATACACAAGAACTTCGCACAGCACCCCCATCGGATCAACGCTTCGACTCTCTGCCCTCAGCGTCGTGCGGTGCCCGGGACGCGGATCCCCCACCGCCTGCGCGAGCAAATCCATCGCTTCGGCCCAGCTTGGTCCGAGATCCCTTATCCCGGTATCCGAAAGAATCGCTTCTCTCGCCGCGCCGAGCGGCGCCTCCACTGACGCATAAGGCGAGAACGATAATTCCACCCTCCGGAGAGCGGTGACCCCCCAGATCCCGCCCCTGCCTGTCGAGATCCAACGAAGCTGCAATGAACTGGTGTCCTCATCAAGAGGAATCGATGGATCAATCGCGATTTCCGACTGACGCCCATTCGGAAGCACCGCGACAAACATATTCGGCCTGTCGGATGTCGCAGACCATTTGATCGTCTCATGGGTGTTGCCCCACGGGCGCTGCGGGTAATAGCTGTTTGCTTCAAGAATCGAAATCGTGAGATAGACAGACAGGACAATCACAACACACACCTCGATGAAGCGTGCTGCTCGATTCCGGGGCGGCCGTTTGCCGGACCCTGTTGAAAGTGTCATGGCAGATCTCCTGACTCCTCCATCGTGCCGATCCGGATGCCAGCGGGAGTGTGGCGAGATTGCGGGCAGCAAACACGACTCCAGCAGGATCCGCCGCGCACGCCCGATCGGTTCCCCTATGAACATTGCGTTGACCAGCCCGGAGTGCTTCCGGGGGAGCGACATGGCCCGCGGCCACCATCGACCCGACGACCACCCAACCTGCAATCGCGCCCGCTACGAGCCCGGAGCGGAGCGACGGGGCCCGCGGCCACCATCGACCCGACGACCACCCAACCTGCAAGATCCCCGGTCTTCCAGAGGGGGCGTGGGGGACACCTCCCCCACACTGCGCACCAAGCTCAACCGAAAGCCGCTTGATACGAACGCACGAGCCGGTTCCCCGTCACTCTTTGGGCTTCCGGGGCTTCCGGGACTTCCTGGGATTCCGGGGGATCCACCACTGTTCTTTCCACCGCTCCACTTGTGCCGACCAGTAATGCTGCAACTCGATTGGCTCGAACGCCTTGCCGCACTCCGGGCAGATGAACTCGATGTCCTCGTCATGCTCCGGCGTGCATCCCGAAGCATTCTTCGCGGCCCAGCGCCGCTTCCACTCTTCGCCGCAGGCCCGCAGGTCGTACCCGCACCACTTGCACAGCAGCCCCCCGCTTTGCTTGATCTCCCGGTACAGCGCCCTGTACTTGCGTGCGTAGAAAACGAAGTAAAACGCGATGAACCCAATGACAAATATCTGCGCGGCGAACTCAATCGCTCCTGCCGCCGATGTCAACGATCGAAACCAATGGCGCGTGTCGGGAATCAACTCGAAGACAAGCAGAGCCAACGCCGGCAACAGGGGCACCGGTGAAGTCAGAACAACCGCTCGCTGCATCCTCTCCACCAGCGTCAATTCCCCGAAGAGCCGGATCACAAGTTCCTCCCCTCCCCCGCTACCATCTCATCCCCATGCCAACCCCCAACCCCGACGCACTCATCGCCGAGCTCCAGGCACGCCACCTCCTGCACCAGTGTACGGATCTGGAGGGCTTCCGCGCCCACATGGCCAGGCCCCGCCGCCTCTACAACGGCTTCGACCCCACCGCCGACTCGCTCACCATCGGCAACCTCGTCCCCATCATGCTCCTCCGGCGCTTCCGCGCCCACGGCCACACGCCCGTCGTCCTCATGGGCGGCGCGACCGGGCGCATCGGCGATCCCTCCGGCAAGGATGCCGAGCGCACCCTCATGACCGACGAGACCGTCGAGGGCAACATCGCCGCGCAGAAGTCCATCTTCCAGCAACTCCTCGGCGACGATGTCGAGATCGTCGACAACCACGACTGGTTCAAGGACATCACCTTCCTCGGCGCGCTCCGCGACATCGGCAAGCACTTCTCCGTCAACGAGATGATCCGGCGCGATGCCGTGAAGAACCGCCTCGAGCGCGAGGGCCACGGCATCTCCTTCACCGAGTTCTCCTACATGCTCCTCCAGGCGTACGACTTCCTGTACCTCTTCGAGAAGTCGGACATCACCGTGCAGACCGCCGGCGCGGACCAGTGGGGCAACATCGTCTCCGGCGTCGATCTCATCCGGCGCGTGCAGGGGCTCGACGACAAGGGACAGCCAAAGTCCTACGGCTACACCGCCCCGCTCCTCACCAAGGCCGACGGCGGCAAGTTCGGCAAGACCGAGTCCGGCGCCATCTGGCTCTCCCACAAGCGCCCCTCCGGACAGCCCGGCACCTCCCCCTACGCCTACTACCAGTTCTGGCTCAACACCGCCGATGCCGATGTGCAGCGCTACCTCCTCATCTTCACCGACCTCGAAGTCGATGCCATCCGCGAACTCTGCACCGCCCACGAGCAGCAGCCCCACCTCCGCGAGGCCCAGCGCACACTCGCCCGCGAGGCCACCACGCTGCTCCACGGAAAGGACGCCATGGACCGCGCCGAGGCCGCCGCGGGAGCGCTCTTCTCCGGCGAGGTCGCCCACCTCGACCTCGACACCATCAACGAGGTCTTCAGCGAGGTCCCCTCCAGCGAGCACCCCATCGCCTCCCTCGCCGGTGGCGGCGTGCCGCTCGTGGACATCCTCGCCGAGACCACCCTCTGCAAGTCCAAGCGCGAGGCACGCGAGTTCCTCACCAACGGAGCCATCACCATCAACGGGCGCAAGGCAGCGCCCGAAGACACGCTCACCCCCGACCACCTCCTCCACGCCTCGGTCGCCATCCTCCGTCGCGGCAAGAAGGCGTGGCATGTCACCCGCTGGCGGTGACCGATGCTCGCATCGCCTCCGCCCGAAACCCCCCATTTTCCGTCACATCCCGCCGCCGTTTTCCGATGCGCGAGCGCCCCGCGATGATCCCGTACACTCCCGCTTTCACTCCCAACTCCGGAGATCCGAATGCGAGCCAAGGTCGAGACAGCACAAGCGCCCAAGTCCAGCAAGAGCAGAGCAACCGATTCCGATGAGGTCGTCGTGCGCGATGTCTCCCCCGCCGCCGCATCGCCGAGGAGCGCGAAGAAGAAGACCGGCGGGAAAAAGTCCGCCAGGAAGAAGTCAGGCACTTTGAAGAAGTCCGTCCCCATGGCCGCCCGCATGGACCGCCACGACCTCTATCAGAAGTCCGTGCAGGGCGTCGAGGCGGAGATCGACTTCATCGAGGAGACCTTCCAATCCCTCCGCGGACGCAAGCCCACCCTCATCCGCGAGGACTTCTGCGGCACCGCCAACTCCTCCTGCGAGTTCGTCAAGCGCCGACGCACCAACCACGCCATCGGCGTCGATCTCGACCAGCCCACGCTCGACTGGGGCTACGAAAACAATGTCATGTCGCTCCCGCCCAGCGCCCGCGACCGCGTCCGCCTCGTCAACGCCGATGTCCGCGAAGTCTCCAAGGAGCGCGTCGACGCCGTGCTCGCCATGAACTTCTCGTACTACATCTTCATGCAGCGCAGCATGATGATCGAGTACTTCCGCTCCGTGCGCGAGTCACTCGCCGAGGGAGGACTCTTCTTCATGGACGCCTACGGCGGGTACGAGGCGTACAAGGAGTGCCGCGAGAAGCGCAAGATCGACAAGAACTTCACCTACATCTGGGAACAGGCCAAGTACTCCCCCATCACCGGCATCATGGACTGCTTCATCCACTTCCACTTCAGCGACGGCTCCAAGATGAACCGCGCCTTCTCGTACACATGGCGACTCTGGACCATCCCCGAGATCCGCGAGATGCTCGCAGAAGCCGGCTTCGCCCGCTCCACCGTCTACTGGGAAGGCGAAGACGAGGATGAAGACTCCGACGAGGGCAACGGCATCTTCGAGCCGGACGAAGAAGGCACCGCCGACCCGTCCTGGGTCTGCTACATCGTCGCCGAGAAATAACCCCCCGGAAGTAACCCCCTCCCGGAAGTCCACCCCGAAGTCCACCCACCCCCCGAACCCCGGCCCCCTCTACAAACC
>REDD01000064.1 GCA_007693725.1 Phycisphaeraceae bacterium | reverse complement strand
GTCGTGCGCGGTCGCGCTGGAGGCGGTGCGCGATGAGGCGGGCTTGGGGCGGACGGTGGCGCAGGTGCGGAGCGAGCGCGAGCGCCTGACAGCGCAGCTGCGCGGGCATGGCTGGCGCGTCCTGCCCTCGGAGGCGAACTTCATCCTCGCGCGGTCGAGCCGGAGCGTGTGGCTGCGCGATGCGCTGGCGGGGCTCGGCATCGCGGTGCGCGACTTCCCCGGCAACGAGCACCTCGCCGATGCGCTGCGGATCACCTGCCCGGCGAACGAAACGGACTTCGCGCGGCTCACGCACGCCATCGATGCTGCGCTCGCGCCCGAGGCGGTGCTGCTGGACCTCGACGGCGTGCTGGCCGATGTCTCGCGCTCCTACCGGCGGGCCATCGTCGAGACCGCCGCGGCCTATGGCGTCGAGATCACCGCGCAGGACATCGCCCGCGCCAAGGCGCTGGGCAACGCCAACAACGACTGGATCCTCACGCAGCGACTGCTCGCGCAGCGCGGCATCGATCGTCCGCTCGCCGAGGTCACCGAACGCTTCGAGCGGATCTATCAGGGCACGGACGACAATCCCGGGCTGCGCATGACCGAGACGCTCATCGGTGATCGCGCAGCGCTGGAGCGCCTGCGGGCGCGGACACGCCTGGCCATCGTGACCGGTCGGCCGCGCTTCGATGCGCAGCGATTTCTGGAGGAGCAGGGCATCGCCGACTGCTTCGAGCAGGTGATCGCGCTGGAGGATGGCCCGAGCAAGCCCGATCCCGCGCCGGTGCGGTGCGCGCTGGAGCGGATGGGCGTGTCGCGCGCGTGGATGGTCGGCGATACGCCCGACGACATGCGCAGCGCCCGCGCGGCGGGTGTCGTGCCCGTCGGCATCCCCGCGCCGAACGACACACGCGAAGAGGCCGAGCGGACCCTCTTCGCCAGCGGCGCTGCACGGGTGCTCCGCTCGCTCGATGAACTGCTGGAGGTGCTGCCGTCATGACCGCCAATTCAAGTGGAACCAACCAACCACGAACCGCGACCATCGAGCGCAAGACCAGCGAGACGCAGGTCCGCGTGTCCGTCAACCTCGACGGCACGGGCAGGGCGCAGGTGCAGACGGGCATCGGCTTTCTCGATCACATGCTCGATGCGCTTTCGCGTCACGGGCGGATCGACCTCGAGCTGGCCTGCACGGGCGACCTGCACATCGACGATCACCACACCGCCGAGGATTGTGCGCTCGCGCTGGGCGCGTGCCTGCGCGAGGCGCTGGGCGACAAGCGGGGCATCATGCGCTTCGGCCACGCCTACGCGCCGCTGGATGAGGCGCTGGCCCGCGCGGTCGTGGACCTCTCGGGTCGGGCGCACGCGACGATCGAGTTGGGGCTGTCGCGCCGATCCATCGGCGAACTGGCGTGCGAGAATGTGCCGCACTTCTTCCGCTCGCTGGCGATGGAGCTGCGCTGCGCCCTGCACCTCGATGTGCTGCGGGGCGAGAACGACCACCACCGCGCCGAGGCGGCGACCAAGGCGCTCGCGCTCGCGCTGCGTCAGGCGATCGCCCGAACCGGCCACGACGACATCGCCAGCACGAAGGGATCGCTGTGAGTTCGACGGATGTCGTCATCGTGCGGACGGGGCTTGCGAACCTCGCCTCGGTGCAGAGCGCGCTGGCGCGGCTGGGGCTCTCGAGCACGGTCACCGAGGATGCAGCGCAGGTGCGCGATGCCCTGCGCGTGATCCTGCCGGGGGTCGGCGCGTTCGGGCCGGGGATGCGCATGCTGCGTGCGCACGGGCTGGACAACGCACTGCGCGAGCGGATCGAGGCGGACCGGCCGACGCTCGCGGTGTGCCTCGGGATGCAGTTGCTGTGTGCTGCAAGCGAGGAATCGCCGGGCGAGACGGGGCTGGGCATCGTCGATGCGCCGGTGCGCGGGTTCGCGGGCGAGGAGCTGACCGTGCCTCGGCTCACTGTGCCTCATATGGGCTGGAACCGCGTGAGCGCGATGCGCGCAGCGCGCCTGGTGACCAGCGGCGAGGCGTACTTCGCCAACTCGTACCGCATCGCCCGCGCCGATCTGCGCCAGGGCGATTGGACGGCTTCGCTCTGCGGCTACGCCGGGTCGTTCGTCGCGGCGATGGAGCGCGGGAGCGTGCTGGCGTGCCAGTTCCATCCGGAGTTGTCGGGCGCGTGGGGGCTCGGGCTGCTGGCTCGCTGGGCGGGCGTCGAGTTCACCGAGCCGCTACCCGTCTTCGATGGCGGGAGCAGCGCGGGGCACTTGCTGCCGCGGATCATCCCGTGCCTCGATGTGCGGGGCGGGCGGATCGTGAAGGGTGTGAAGTTTGCCAATCTGCGCGATGCGGGCGATCCCGTCGAGCGTGCCGCGTTGTACGAGCGCGAGGGCGCCGATGAGATCGTGATCCTCGATGTCTCGGCGACGACGGAGGAGCGGGCGCACGCGGTCGAGACGGTCGAGCGTGTCCGCGCGGCGATCGCCATCCCGCTGACGGTCGGCGGCGGCGTGCGACGGGTCGAGGATGCCGCGCGGTTGCTCGATGCCGGTGCGGACAAGGTCGCGGTGAACACCGCCGCGGTGAGCGACCCGGGCATCATCGACGCCATCAGCGAGCGCTTCGGTCGGCAGTGCACGGTGCTGGCGGTCGATGCGGCGCAGCGCACGGATGCCGACGGCTGGGAGGTGGTCGTGCGCTCGGGGACCGAGCGGACGGGCATCGATGCGGTGGCGTGGTGCGTCGAAGGCGCAGCGCGCGGCGCGGGCGAGATCCTGCTGACCTCGTGGGACCGCGACGGCACCGGCGAGGGCTACGACCTCGCGCTGCTCGAAGCGGTGTGCGGGCGTGTCGGCATCCCGGTGATCGCCTCGGGCGGTGTGTCGTCGTCGGCGGACCTCGGCGCGGGCCTGCGCGCGGGCGCGAGCGCGGTGCTCGCCGCCTCCATCTTCCACGATGGCGTCCGGCGCGTCGTCGATGTCAAGCGCGAAGTGACCGGGGCGACGGGCATCCCGATGCGCGCATGCAAGGTGAAACACGCATCGCACGAGGGGGCGCGCCCATGATCATTCCATCGGTGGACCTCCGCAACGGCAACGCCGTGCAGCTCGTCGGCGGGCGGGAGATGAAGATCGATGCGGGCGATCCGAGGCCGATCGCAAAGCAGTTCGCCATCGCGGGCGAGATCGCGGTGATTGATCTGGATGCCGCGCTCTCGACGGGGACGAACGAGGCGACGATCCGCGACCTCTTGAAGATCGCCGACTGCCGCGTGGGCGGCGGGATCCGCACGGTCGAGCGGGCCATTCAGTGGCTCGATGCGGGCGCGTGCAGGGTCATCCTCGGCACGGCCGCGCAGCCGGAGATCTTGCGCGAGCTGCCGCGTGAGCGTGTCATCGCCGCGCTGGATGCCGAGCACGATGATGTGGTGGTCGAGGGGTGGACGAAGAAGACCGGCGCGACGATCGTCGATCGCATGCGCGCACTGCGCGAGCATGTCGGCGGGTTCCTCGTGACCTTCGTCGAGCGCGAGGGTCGCATGGGCGGCATCGACATGGACCGTGCCGCGCTGCTGAAGCAGGAAGCGGGCGACTGCATGCTGACGGTCGCGGGCGGCGTGCGCAGCGCCGATGAGATCGCGGCGCTCGATGCGCAGGGCATCGATGCGCAGGTCGGCATGGCGATCTACTCCGGCGCGATGGACCTCGGCGATGCGATCCTCGCGCCCGCGCGGACCGACCGCGCCGACGGGCTGTACGCGACGATCGTTGTCGATGAGGGCGGCATCGCCCTGGGCATGTGCTGGTCGAACGCCGAGAGTGTCCGCGAGGCGGTGCGGACGCGGACGGGCGTCTACTGGTCGCGCTCGCGCGCCGGGCTGTGGCGCAAGGGCGAGACGAGCGGCGCGCTGCAGGAACTGCTCCGCATCGACCTCGACTGCGACCGCGATGCCCTGCGCTTCACCGTCCGCCAGAGCGATCCGGGCTTCTGCCACAACAACACGCGCACCTGCTGGGGCGAGGACCGCGGCGTGTCGCGCCTGTCCCGCACGCTCACAGCGCGCCTCCACGATGCACCGCCCGGCTCGTACACGCGCCGACTCATCGACGATCCCGAACTGCTCCGCGCCAAGCTCACCGAGGAAGCACAGGAACTCGCCGATGCGCGCACGCCCGAGGAATCAGCGCACGAGGCGGCGGACCTCATCTACTTCGCCCTCACGCGCGCCATCGCGGGCGGCGC
>REDD01000179.1 GCA_007693725.1 Phycisphaeraceae bacterium | reverse complement strand
ACAACCGGCAGCGCGGAGGAGATGATCGCCAACTGCGATGTGCTGCTCACCCGCTTTTCCTCGACCGCGTTCGTCGGTTTGGCGCTGGGCAAGGAGACATACTCCGATTTCGACATGGATCAGATGCGCCGGCTGATGCCCGAGCAGAATAACTCCGCGGCCTCCAAAATCGCGGAGGTCTGCCGCGGCTTGCTTGAGGCGGTGCGGCCATGAGCGACCAGCTCGTAGTGAGGCCGGTGGTTTCGCGGCGGGATCGACGCCGCTTTCAGCGTCTGCCCTGGGCGATCTACGCCGCGCCCGGTGCGCAGCGAGATCCTCACTGGGCGCCGCCCATCCTCGCGTCGGAGCGAGAGTTGCTTGGATGGCCAGGATTGCGGGGTGGTCGCCATCCGTTCTACGACGATGCGGAGGTCATCACGCTCCTGGCCGAGCGCGGCGGACAAGTGGTCGGGCGGCTGGCGGTGCTCATCAACCACGTCCACAACCGCAAGTACAACGAACTCCTCGGATTCTTTGGTTTCTTCGAGTGCGTGGACAATGCGGACGTCACTCGCGCGCTCTTCGAGGCCGGTGCGGCCTGGCTTCGACAGCGCGGCATGACGGCGGTGCGCGGGCCGGTGAACCCATCCCTCAACTACACATGCGGCCTGCTCATTCACGGCTTTGATCGCCCACCTTGCTTTCTGATGACGTACAACCCGCCGTACTACGCGGCGCTGCTGGAGTCCTGCGGATTTGTCAAGTCGCAGGACCTGTACGCCTACGAGATGGATATGAAACTGCTGGAGGCACTGGTCGAGCGCTTCAAGCCGGCGGTGCTGGCCGCGCTGGAGCGAACCGAGTTGGTCATCCGGCCGATGGACCCGGCGAGGCATCAACATGAGATCGCGACCTACCTCGATCTCTACAACCGTTCGCTGGAGGGCACATGGGGTTTCACCCCGCTGCAACCGCGCGAGGCGAGGCACATCGCCGCCGAACTGCGGCGTCTCATCGTGCCGCAGTTTGTCATCTTTGCGGAGGTCAATGGTGAGCCCATCGGCGCTCTGCTGGCTCTCCTCGACTACAACCAAATCCTCAGAAAGCTCAACGGTCGACTATTCCCGTTCGGCATCGTGAAACTCCTGATGGGGCGACGGCGCATCACTGCGGCCCGCGCGATGGCCATGACCATGGTGCCCGGCTACCAGAGTTCCGGCCTGAGCTTGGTGTTGCTGGACAGGATGGTGTGGGGGGGTGGTGGGGCAGAGGGAGCGGCAAGATGGGGCATCGAGCGCTACGAGTTCTCGTGGGTGCTGGAGAGCAACGCCAGCTCCCGCGGCACACTCAAACGAGCCGGGACGAAGATCACCAGCACATACCGGATCTACGACAAGGCACTGTGATTCCACCGATCCCGCTGGGGGTTGTGACTGGGGCAATGTCGCGCTCTGGCGGCGGGTTCTACAGGGGTCGGTGATGAGAGCAGGGGATCAGGATCGCCGTGTGATCCCGACTGTTCTGGTGTCAGCGCGAGAACTCAGAGCCACCCTGATTGGCGATACCACTGGGCTGTTTCGTGCAACCGATCAGCCAGGGTTGCGGTGGACCAGCCGAGTTGCTCGCGGGCCTTCACCGAGCAGCATGTCCACGATGCAGCGAGTGCTTCAGAGATCTTGTCGCTGTTGATCCAGGTGGGACGGTTGCGGAATCGAGCCATGACATCTCCGCAGACTCCGGCCAGTCTGAGCAACGAGCCGGGCACCGGCATGACAACCGGAGGTCTCTGCACGAGCGCCTTGGCGATGGCCTGTCCGAGTTGCGCGTATGTGGGATGCTCCTCTCCAGCGATGAAGTAAATACCTTGGCCAAGCGATGAATCCCCTCGCAGCCGCTCACCTTTCTCGGCCGCGAGCAGCAGACCTTCCACCAGGTCGTCCACATGGATCAGGGACAATCGCCGGCCGCGTCCCGCCAAGCAGGGCACGACATGAATTCCCCAGCGCGAAACCAGTCGGAACATCTCGAGGACGGCCCGATCACCGGGGCCGAACACGATCGGCGGACGCACGATGGTGATGGGGACCAACCCCGCATACCCGGCCGTGGCCTGTTCTCCGGCCAGTTTGCTGCGACCGTAATTGGAAACGGGCGCCGGAAGGTCACCCTCGACGCGCAGCCGGTCGGCAGCACTAGGCCCCGCGGCCGCCAGCGAAGACAGAACGACCAGAACGGGTGGGTTGCCACTCGCCGCGCACGCGACCGCGATGTTCTCCACGCCGTCGGCATTCACACGAGTAAACTCCTCCCGGCTCCGCGCCCTCACAAGCCCGGCAAGGTGAAACACCGTGCAGGCCTGCGACTCGACCAATGCCCTTTGAGCACTTTCCCGATCGGCTACATCCCCCGTGACGAGCATCGCACCGGCAGACCGCAAATCATCGGTGCGAGAGCCAGCTCGCACCAAGCAGGACACACGGCAGCGATGCTCGATCAGTCGGCGCACCAGTCGTCCACCGATGAAGCCACTGCCCCCGGTAACCAGCACAGGTTGTCCAGCCGTGGTATCCATCCGTCTCATCCATTACCACGCACAGTTTGTGATTGTTGTGCGAACAGTTCGGCAGGGGCTAGGCGTGTCTCACGGCTCCAGTTGCCGCAGGTGCCGGCTGACGAATGCGAGCTTGAACATGGCGAGGTGGTGCGTCGCCAGCTTCTCGTATCTGGTTTCCGGACGGCGATTGTGCTTGAGCCATCTCACGCAGCGCTCCACCACGGTCAGGCTCTTGTAGATCGACCTGACTTCCAACCCCGATGAGGCCTACGAACGCCTGTTCGATGCCCTCAGAAAAAATCACGAACCAAGGGCCCCAAAGGGTTTGCACTGCCCCGAGGCCGGCCGCCCTATCCCGGCATGATGAGCTTCGACACTGACGACGCCGCGGTCTTCTTCGGGCGCACCGCCGAAATACACCAACTGATCGAGAAAATCGATGGTCTCCGCACAATCTTATCCGCCCGCGTGCTTCAGATCCACGGCGAATCCGGCGCCGGCAAGTCGTCACTGTTCAAGGCCGGTGTGCTTCCCCGTCTCCGGCGTGAGCGCCAAACGCTGGAGCTTCCTCCCCGAGTTCCGCCCCGGGCTGCGCCCCACGAAGGAGCTGCGAACCACCCTCCGCGCGACGCTCGGCACCGCAGGCATGCCCATGCCGTGCCACACGATATCTCATCTTCGTCAGCTGCACTTGCGAGGATAAGCCCACTGCCGATGCCGTGATTCGATCTTTCCGCGGGTGTCGGTCGGGCTTATGACCAGTTGTCTTTCATGTAATCCGCACGAGACAGCGCAGGAACTTAGCCTCCACTTTTCCCGCTGTGTATGGAGGTCAGCTGTGTGCCGGGATCTGGGAGAGATGTCAAAGGTGCTGGAATCTGTCGTTTCGATGTTTACTCACTTGACCGGTGAAGCCGGGACATCTGCGAAACAAGGCTGACAACAATGGCCTTCGTAGCGCCGCACCGCGGGCAGTCGTCCGGGATCGCCCGACTGAATCTCTTGGCGTTGCACGCCGTGCAGAGGCAGTAGATGACCGCGTTCGGACCCCGGACAGGCTCGGCATCAGACGGCTCAGAAAGTGCGTCTAAAAGTGCGTCTTGATCCCCCCTGAACCGCCCACGACTGGCTCCCGACTGGTCTCGGTTGCACCGTGTTCTTGCACCTCAGAGGACGGTTCTGGGCCTTCTGGAGGGGGGTGCCGGGACCGCCGGATTGAGACTGTCGATCCGGTGGGTGCGGGTTCGCTTCGCAGCGACTTCACCGTAAGCCCCCCGCCCTGCATGGCGAGGAGAACAATCCTCCCGCGATTTCACGCAAACGCTCGCGCGCAGACACATAATCATGTATAATGTAAGTACGCACGGGCCCGCAGCGCGTGCGCACTGAATGGTTCACGGCCGGGGTTCCGGCGGAAGGGGTTTTTGATGTCGATCGAGAAGAAAGAGGGCGTAGTCACGCCCGGAAGAGGTGGGTGGCTCGCCTCCAGAACGGAGTCACGCGGGGGCATCATCGCGATGCAATCGTCGGTATCGAGCAGAACTGCTCGCTCATGGGGAGCGCACATCCGTGCGATCGGATGCGGAGGTGGGGCATGAAAGCATCAGGACAGGATTTTCGTCTGGCGCTCCGGCCCGCCGAGGCGGCTCAGGCCCTGGGCATCAGCGAACGCAAACTCTGGGAGCTCTCCCACGAGAAGGGAGAGATCCGCGCGATCAAGGTGGGGAGGG
>REDD01000065.1 GCA_007693725.1 Phycisphaeraceae bacterium | reverse complement strand
GCTCTGCATGTCAGGCATCGGCGATCTTTGCGCTTCTGCTTGAAGCGTCAGCCACTGAGGCGCTCGGCCATGAAGGCGATGCTCCGGCCTGCAAATGCGTCGTGCGTAAGGCGTTCGTGGATGCGTGCCCGGATGGACTGCGTGGTCGATGCTCGGAATCGATCGTCGGTCATCGCTCGGTCGATCAATCGTTCGAACGACGGTCGATCCCAGAAGGTGATTTCGCTGAGGTCGCCCAGGAGCCACGCCGGGGAGAACTCCTCGCTGATGAAGTAGGGACGCTCGGGATCACGGAATTCCTGCATGAGGCAGTGCCATTGCCACACCGGGAGTCCGAGCCGCTGGCGTTGGGCCATGAGCATGCAGAGATGGGCGTGGTTGGAGGTGAAGGCGACTTCCTGACGGAGTGGGGGGTAGCTGGCTTCGGGCGGTGTGTTCGCCAGGCGTGCGCTCGCAACGGCATCGAGGATGGAGATGTCCGAGCCGGTGATCCGGCAGGCGGCGAATCCGCCGGAGAGCGCACACTCGATGACACGCTGATGCACCGTCGCGACGGGGGATGCGTGCAGGTGGACCCGCGCGGACTGGTAGCACGCGCGGAGCGCCTCGCCGTGCTCGATCCGGCCGGAGGCGTACTTCGAGAGCGTGGGGTGCGATTCCCAGCCGCGCCCGTAGATTTTCAGCGACCATCCCCGCTGGTTGCAGAGTGATGCGGCCCATTCGAGTGTTTCGTGGCGCAGGGTGCGCTCGGCCAGCGGCAGGATCCACTGGTGCAGCATGGTGCTGACCGCGCGCGGATCGGGCGTCACGCCCGCGCGGGCGAAGACATCGCTCGCGAGCAGGGTGAGTTCGTTGGAGAGGGCGGTCGACAGGCCGCCGGCGATGAGGGCGCTGATCCGCTCGGGCAGGTCGCGCATGGAGGCGTGCAGGGGCGAATCCGAGGGGAGCGACCGCAGCAGTCCGTCGTGCATCGCGCCGGGCGGCTGGGAGTTGTGGCTGACATAGGCGATGTCGCAGGCGAAGCGGTCGCGGTCTTCCGTGCGGACTGGTCCATCGTGGAACTTGCGCGACGAGGCCACGACGGGGATCGGCATGGCTTGCCGCCTGGGGAAGCCGAAATCGGTGAACAGAGAGGGGTTCACCACACCCGCGAGGAAGTCGAGCGGACCCTGGGCCTTGCCGAGTTCGCGGTCGTACAGGTGCTGCATCTGGTCCTGCACCCATGTCAGCACGGGGAGGTTCGCTGGACAGACCTGCCCGAACTGGCGGCGGGGGTGGTTGATCGAGATCACGAGGTCGGGTTGCCATTCCGCGAAGAGACGGAGATAGGCGGGCGAGGCGAGGCGGGTGTGCGTGTCCGGCTCGTCGAGGATGCGCACCTCGTGGCCGATGGCCTGCAGGGCGTCGCGCAGATCCTCGGCGGCGTGGTGGACGAAGGTGGAATAGCGGCTGACGGGCAGCACGATGCGCAGGGTCGCCTTGCCTGCCTGGGCTGCATGGAAGCGAGCGGCCCAGTGTGAGCGGTTGCGCGGGCGATAGACCTCTTCCATCGCCCCGGCGAGGCGCTGGTGCTCGCTCTGCTGGAGCTGCTGGGCTTCGCGGAGCGCGTGCTCGATGCCCTCGGTCGGCGGACCCGAGCGGAGCATGGTGTCGGGGAGTGCGTAGTCGATCCGGGTGCGAAGGAAGGCGCGGAATCGCTCGATGCAGTCGGGCCCGGTGATGAACGAGATGCGGGGATCGGCGGCGAGTGATGCGCCGTCGTCGAGTAGCGCGAGCGCGAGCAGCAGGGATGACATCTCCGGCTGCACCACGATGATCGGCGTCTGGAAACCGTCGGGCTGGACCGGGAGCGTCGAGGCGATCCGTTCGAGCAGCCACGCCGGATCGGCCCCGTCGAGGATGATGCCCCTCGGGATGCGCTCGGGGTCGGTGGTTCCGTCGGCGCGGAGGTATCCCAGCGCGGCATTCCTGATCGTGCCGCGGACATCGCCGAGTCCCATCCAGACGCCATCGTCCGCATCGCGCCGAACGACATTGGCATCGGATGCACGCAGCACCGTCGCGTGCCTGAGACCTCGGAGCGTGGCCTCGGGCACGCCATCGGGAACACACACCCCACGTGCGCGGATGCTATCGGCAATTTGCGATACACGAGTTGAGAGAAGTTCAGTATCGAGCCGGTCGTGCGGCAGTGATTCGATCATCATCACGACCTGGCCGACGGTCGGATCGGTCTGCAACGACTGGGGAAGATCGCGCAGGATGTCGCGTGCGAGCGTCGGCAGACCGACGGCGCAGGCGTTGGCGGCGATGAGCACGCGGAGATCGTGGTCGTCGGGGTGCTGCATCAGCGTCGGGACGGCCGGTGCGAGGAACGCCCAGGGGCGATGTCCGGCGCCGAGCGCGAGCAGGTCGGAGCGGGTGCGGATGGTGGGTGTGGAGACCGCGGTCATGCCCTGTGTATCGGGTCCGCGTGCGGGCGAGCGTGACGGGAATCTGCGGTGAAAACCGGTGATTCAGCGCCCGCCGCGGCGCGATGTGTTGATGCTGCGGGGGTTGTTGTCTTTGAGATCCCACCAGTCGAATCCGCCGAGGATGTCGATGGTTCGTCCGCCCGCATCGTTGAGGTAGACATACTGCGGCGTGGTGTTGAACTGCCAGGTCATGTCGGGGAAGGTGGGCCGGAGCAACCGGAGATGCTCGTACACGAAGGAGTAGCCGATGATGCGTGGGTTTTCGTCGAGCATGTGGCCGAACTCCGGGCGGGCACGCAACTCGAGTCGGATCTGTGTGCCGGGCGGGGGCATGTCGATGTGCCCGATTTCGTAGCGGTATTCCGGCTTCGGCAACTGGCCCGGGCGGAGTTCGATGAAGCCGATGGTGTGCTCCCAATCGGGATTGTCGGCGCGGGTCAGCACGATCTCGTGCGCCAGAGCGATCTTCGGATTGTCCCGCCATTTCACGAGCAGCTTGTCGGGCCACAGCAGGAAGTGGAACTGGCCGAGCAGTTCGTGTGCGGCCCCAAGGTCGTAGACATCGCGACGCGGGACGGCGGCGCTCGCGCTGAGGATTTCGATGGAGCGTGCTTCCCGGAAGCTCCCTGACCACAGCGGCGGGGCGTCGTCGGGGGCATCGGCATTCCAGATCTGGACGCGATGGGTCACGCCGATCTCCGCCTCGCCGGTCGGGACACCCATCCGTCCCCAGTCTTCGGAGTTCAGACGCCAGCCGCGATTTGTGATATCGCGAAGCCACAACGGCACGACAAAGCACTCGCCGCGTTCCTGCGGCCAGTCGAATCGCTGGATGGGCTCGGCGTCCAACTCGATGAGTTCGATGCCGCGGGCAACGACGAAGCGGTCCTTCATGCTCTCGGGGAGCGCCCAGCGGTACCACTGCACGACGGCTGAGGGCTCGCTGATCCGGATGCGGGGACGGATCAGCATGCGTGAGACCATCAACCGGTCAAACAGTGTTCGCCAGTGAGCTTCGGCGAGCATGTCGTCCCGGATCATGTTATTGAGGATCTCGAGCGGTATTTCTGCGCGGAGTTCGGGGAAGTCGTAGTTCGATTCCGGCTCGTATTCGCGGAGCATCTGCTCCAGTTCGAGGGTTGCTCTGTCGAACGCTACATCGAAGATGGGTTGAAAGACCTCGCTGCTCGCGATCGTGCGCAGCTCTCGCACCGCCTCGAAATGGACATCCTCCCCCGTGGCTTTCATCGCAAGATCGAGCAGGACTCGGCGGGTCTCATTGTCCATCCGGCCTTCACGATGTTGGGCGACAAGTCCGATGCGCCAATTGGAGAGCGATGCGCTTGGGGGTGTGTCCATGGGCATCGACTGGAGCTGTCGCACCCCGTGCTTGATGAATGAGGCGTGCAGTCGTGGGTCGGCTTCGCGCTGGAGCGCGCGCAGCAAGTGAGGCAACGCCTCGGTATCGCCACGCACCGAAGCATCGAGCAGCGCTTTGGTCGATCGCTCCTCGTACGGCTTCGCCGCGTGCAGGACTTGCTGTCCGCTCCATGTGCCGCCGGCCAATCCGGCCAGCAGGATCACGCCGCCGAGACCGCACAGAACGCCGCGGATCGCCGCGGGCGTTTGTTCGTCCTTTCGGGAAGGAAGGATGCCCTTGAGCAGGATTGCCAACCCGATGCCTGCGATTGCGATTGAAACTCCCAGTACCTGAACCGGATCGAGCGACATCACGCCTCCATGGATCATGTGCCGAAAGTTGTCGATCGTTGCCGAATCAGAACTCCAGCTCGCGGAGTCCGAGGCCGTGCTCGCCGAGC
>REDD01000169.1 GCA_007693725.1 Phycisphaeraceae bacterium | reverse complement strand
CCCATGAAAAAACGGACGCCGCATTGTGCGACGCCCGTCGAGAATTGGTCATCCTCCGGGGGCTTTGGAGGCGAGGAATCGCCCTCCGCTCACACCGCCGCCGAGACATGCGCCACGGCGTTGCGCAACGCCTCGACCTTGTCCGTCTTCTCCCAAGCGAAGGTCTCGAAGGTCTTCGGCGAAGTGCCCTTGGTCAGCGCATCGCTCGTATCGACCGTCACGGTTCCCGGCACGCGACCGAAATGCCCGTGGTAAGCCGTCTGTGTGTAGATCGGCGCACGCAGCTTCAGCGACTCGATGATGCCCCGCGGCGTGAGCTGGAAGATCTCACGCACCGCCTCCGCGATCCGGTCCTGATCGACCCGGTTCGTCCCCTGGCAGTCCAGATGCACGCTCGTCGGCTCCGCCACGCCGATGGCGTAGGAGAGCTGCACCTCGCACACATCGGCCAGTTCCGCCGCGACGATGTTCTTCGCGATGTACCGCGCCATGTAGGTCGCCGAACGGTCCACCTTCGTCGGATCCTTGCCCGAGAAGGCCCCGCCGCCGTGACGACCACGACCGCCGTAGGTGTCCACGATGATCTTCCGCCCGGTCAGACCGACATCGCCGTGCGGCCCGCCGATCTCGAAATTCCCCGTCGGATTCACATGGATCTTGATCTTGTCGTTCCACCACCGATCGCCCAGCGTCGGCTTGATGATGTGCTCGCGCACCAGCGTGCGGAGCTCTTCCTGACCCGTCTTGCTGGAGTACTGCGGCGCGTGCTGCGTCGAGAGCACCACCGTGTCCACCCGGATCGGCTCGTTGCGATCGTTGTACTCGAAGGTCACCTGGCTCTTGGCATCCGGACGGAGCCCGTGCACCGCGCCGCTCTCGCGCACCTCCGCCTGCTTCTCCACCAGCCGGTGGGCCAGATAGATCGGCACCGGCATGTAGGTGCCCGGCTCAAGCTCCTCCGTCTCGCGGCAGGCAAAGCCGAACATCAGCCCCTGATCACCCGCGCCCTCGCTGTCCACGCCCATCGCGATGTCCGGAGACTGCTGCTTCAGAGACACCAAGACCGCGCACGAGTGGTTGTCGAAGCGCATCTCCCCGTCCGTGTAGCCGATCCGCTCGATGGTGTTCCGCACCACATCCGCGATCTCGACATACGCCTTCGTCGTGACCTCGCCCGCGATCACCGCCATCCCCGTCGAGACCATCGTCTCGCAGGCGACGCGGCTCAGAGGATCCTGCGCCAGCATGGCGTCCAGAATGGCGTCGGAGATCTGGTCGGCCACCTTGTCCGGGTGACCCATCGAGACCGATTCGGAGGTGAAGAAGTACTTGCTCACTGACTGGGCTCCCGTCTGCATGGTCTCCCTCGCCGGACCGCGGTCGTCCGCGAGGCCCGGGCCGGGGAGTGGCTTACTTGCGTGTTTGCGGATAAACGGATGATTCAGGGAGTGTAGTGGATGCCCCGCCCATCGGCAAGGCCAAACACAACGCCCGCGTCCCTGTGCGACGCGGGCGTGTATCCCTTGCGTATGGCTCGATTCCCGGATTCCCGCTCAAAAGAGCGGCCGGGGAGCGTGACCTGCCCACCGGGCCACGCCCCCGCGACTCGCCGTCCGTCAGTCGTCGGCGCACACTCAGCCGACGACTCGGGTTGGGACGAGGAGCAAGCACTCGCCCTTTTCAAGAGACAGGGGGCAACGGGAGCCGTCCCCTGTCCCGCTTTCTCCACCGCCAGACGGACTGGCGAGGCACGGGACAAGTTGCGAGCGGCGTGCCAACCCGGTGCCATCCCTCCTGACCACGCGAAATCACCGGTCTCGGGGGGTGAGAGCCGGAATACTGCGATTATTCGTAATCAAAAACGCGGTATCTCGTAGTTGCCTCTCGAATTGCGATATGCCATACTTGGCCCGTGGACCAGCAGATCGCCATCCCCTGGCTCGATGCCCTGCCGATTCCGGTGCTGGTCCTCCGTGCCGACCGGGTCGCGGCGGTCAATCAGCACGCCGCCCGCCTGCTCGCTCAGGGGCCGGAGCGGTGCCTCGGGCGGACCCTCGGCTCCTTCTTCGCGGATGCCGCCGCCCTCGCCGACCTGATGGCGGGCGATGAGCAGGCCTCGCTGGCGGATCTCCCCCTCGCCCCGCCCGGGGAGGGCATGGTCGATCTCGTCATCGCGCCGCCGTCGCGGGCCGTCGGGACCGATGCCCGTGTGGTGGCCCTGCTGGACACGCGCCTCCGCCAAGCCCAGGGTGCCGAGCTGGCCCGCCTCCGCGACGCCCTCGCCGAGAGCGAGCGGGCCCGGTCGCGCATGGAGACGGTCCAGCGCGAACTCATCCAGCCCGAGGCCCCGGTCCGGCTGGTCGGAACCTCCGCCCCGATGCTCCGCATGCTCGATCAGGTCGAGCGCGTCGCGCCCTCGCACGCCACGGTGCTGATCCACGGCGAGTCCGGCTCGGGCAAGGAGCTCGTCGCGCGGGCCATCCACGAGGGCTCCGGACGCGCCCAGCGCGCGTGGGTCGCCCTCAACTGCGCGGCCCTGCCCGAGACGCTGCTCGAATCCGAACTCTTCGGGCACGAGCGCGGCGCCTTCACCGGGGCGGATCGGCGGCGGCTCGGCAAGTTCGAGCTGGCCGACGGCGGGACGCTCTTCCTCGACGAGATCGCCGAGCTGTCCCCCGCCGCGCAGGCGAAGCTGCTGCGCGTGCTCCAGGACGGCACCTTTGCGCGCGTCGGCGGGGCGGAGACGATCGGCGTCGATGTCCGCCTCATCGCCGCGACCCACCGCGATCTGGCCGAGCAGGTCCGTCGCGGTCGCTTCCGCGAGGATCTTTTCTACCGGCTCAATGTCTTCCGCATCGAGGTGCCCGCGCTCCGCGAGCGCAAGGAGGACATCCGCGCGCTGGCCGAGTTCTTCCACGACCGCCACGCCCGGCGCATGGCCCGCCCGATTCTCCAACTCAGCGAGCGCAGCGTCCGCCGCCTGCTCGCCTACCGCTGGCCCGGCAATGTCCGTGAACTGGAGAACACCATCGAGCGCGCGACGCTGCTCTCGACCGGCGCGTTCCTCGAAGTCGAACTCCCCGAAGCGCCCGTCGCCGGATCGGCCGACACCGGCGTCCGCGCCGACACCTCCAGCGTCCCGCGCGATGTCCTGCTCGACCTCACCCTCGACCAGTTGCAGCGCCTCCAGATCATGCACGCGCTCGAGACCAGCCGCTACCGCGTCTTCGGCGAGGGCGGCGCGGCGGAGAAGCTCGCCATCCATCCCCAGACCCTCCTCTCGCGCATGGACAAGCTCGGCATCCCCCGCCCACGCGCCATGCGGTCCGGGCTTTCCGGCACCGACGGATGAATCCCGCCCCGCTTGACCTACCATCGCGGCTCACATGCGACTGATCCCCGATCGAGACCGATTCTTCACCGCGTGGGCCATGCTCGCGACCGGTCGCCCGCGCCTCGTGCTCGCCGGTTCGCTCCTGCTCGCGGTGGTCTCCATCTGGATCACCATCACCGGGCTGGGCTTCATGTCCGACCGCTCGGACCTGATCGACCCGACTCTCCCCTGGCAGCAGCGGTACGCCGAGTTCAAGGAGCGGTTCGGGCGCTGGGACGATGCCATCGTCGTCGTCGATGCGCACTCCGCGCCGCCCGAGGGCGTCGAACGCTTCTGGAGCGCGCTCCGCGAAGGACTGCTCGCCACCGACATCTTCGACGAGGCATCGCTCATCGACGGCTACGACGACAGCGAGGCCCACGGCTCGCTCGCGCTGCTGGAATCGACCGAGCGTCTCAGCGAGATCGTGCAGGGCTTCGATCGTGCCCGCACCGCCCTCACCGCGGGATCGCTCGATGGTTTGCTCCGCCTGATCGCCTCCACCGGCGAGCGCATGGATGCATCGCAGCGCGCCGAGGCGGTCGCGCTGGTCGAGCGCGCCCGCGCGGTGCTCGACGGGAAATCGGTGCCCATCATCGATCTCGTGCCCGAGCGCCATCGCATCACGACGCCGTCGGGGCGCTACCAACTCGGCTTCGTCTCGCTCAACGGCGTGACCGATCCGGGCGGGTCCGTCTCCGTGAACGAGGTCGCGCCCGCGATCGCGGCGCTCCGTGCTGCGGTCGCATCCGCGCACGCCGCATCGGATCATCCCGATCTCGAGGTCGGAGTCACCGGCACGCCCGTGCTCGAATCCGATGAGACCGAGCAGAGCATGCGCGACGGCATGGTCGCCTCCATCGTCTCGCTCGTGCTCATCTCGGCGCTGATGATCATCGTCTACCGCGGCGTCACCACGCCGCTGCTCGCGCTGGCAGCGCTGCTCATCGGCGTGGCGTGGTCCTTCGGATGGGTGACGCTCGCGGTCGGGCATTTGCAGGTGCTGTCGATGGTCTTCGCGATCGTGCTGCTGGGGCTGGGCGTCGACAACGCGATCCACCTGATCGCGCGTCTGGAACTGGTGCATCCGGATCATGATCACATGCCGCAGGCCGTGGCGCAGGCGATGCGTGGCGTCGGCGCGGGCATCGTGACGGGCGCGGTCACCACCGCCGCAGCGTTCGGGGCGATGGCGCTCACGCCCTTCTCCGGCGTCGCCGAGATGGGGCTGATCGCCGCGGGAGGGGTCCTGCTCTGCTGCATCAGCGTGATGACGGGCTTCCCCGCGCTGCTCGAACTGCTGCCGCACCCCGAGCGCATCCTGCGGACGCGTCACGGCGGCGAGGGCCGACCCTTCGCCGGACGGCTCGGGCTGCTCATCGATCGTCGCCCGCGCACGCTGCTGGCGCTGTCGCTGCTCATCGTCGGTGCGGCGGCGTTCTGGGCGTTGCAGGTGCGCTACGACCCGGACCTCGTCGCCATCATGCCGCAGCGCGCCGAGGGCGTCGTGTGGGAGCGGCGGCTCGCTCTGGATGATGAGCGCTCGACCTGGCACTGCGTTGTGCTGGTGGAATCGGATGAGGAGGCGCACCGACTCGCCGAGGCGCTGCGTGCCGATCCGAGGATCGGCGCGATCGGCGGCGCGGGGGTTCACTTCGTGTCGCGGGAGGAGCGCGACGCCCGTCACGCATTGGTGCAGAGCGTGCCGCGGATGCAGGTGTACCTCCTTGGCATACCTTTGCCGGGCAGTCTGCTTGGTGCGTTCGACCGTGCCGCGGCGGCGCTCGATCTTCCCGGGGGGGTTCCGGGGGAACTTCTGTGGGATCCTTCGGGAAGAGATGATGAATGGTCGTTGCAGGATGAAATGCGGGCGCTGTTGCAGTTCGAGGGCGAGCAGAGGCGCATCAAGCAGCGTCTCGACGAGATGCGTTCGGGGCACTGGCCGATGGTGCGCGATCTCCCCGAAGCGATGCGCCAACTCGTGACGACGGACGACGGCGCCCTCATCTTCCGCATCTACCCGCCCGAGTCGGAGAATGGCGAGAGTGTGCTGTCGCGCGAGCGGCTCGGTCCGTTCGTGGGTGCGGTGCTCGACATCGCGCCGAACGCCACCGGCCCGGCGGTCCAGATCTACGAGAGCACCCGCCTGATCATCCACTCCTACCAGCGTGCCGCGCTCTACGCTGCGGTGGCCATCTTCCTCGTCCTGCTCTGGGACTTCCGACGCCTCAGCGATGCCCTGTGCGCCTTCATCCCCGTGGGCTGCGGCGGGATCCTCACGCTCGGCGCCCTCGCCCTGCTGGGCATCCCCCTGAACTTCGCCAACACCATCGTCCTGCCCCTGCTCATGGGCATCGGGGTCGATGCGGGGGTGCACGCGGTCCACCGCTGGCGGCTCCAGCCCCACGATGCCCCCGCGGGTCTGGCGGGCGGCACCGGGCGGGCGGTGTCATTGACCGTGATGACCACCGTGCTGGGCTTCGCCTGCCTCACGCTCGCCGAGCATCAGGGGGTGCGGTCGCTGGGGCTGGTCATGTCCCTGGGGTTGCTGCTGGTCTGGGCCTCGACGGTCTTCATCCTGCCGCCGATTCTCCGGCTCCGCACAGGGTTTCCACCCATGTCAGCGGGTCGATGATGGGAGGCATTTTGTAATCGAAAACAATGATCCGTCGGCTGGCCCCAAAAATTTTTTTCGCCAGCCCGATATCGGGTTGAATTTCACAAGCCGAGTCATAATCACGACTTACGGAGTGAGTCATCGCCCCCCGAGATAGGGGGATTGTGAAAGGGGGGTGTGATTCTCGTTGGACCCGATAGTTTTGCTGGCATCGGCCCTGATTCTGGGGTATTTCTTACATGTCGACACGCAGCACAGGAACGCGAACGACCGCGGCGTGCGTGTCACCAATCAGGTGCGATCCGCGAATGTGGTTGCCGCGGATGCATCGAGTGCTACGACGCACTGCGTTGAACGCAACCCGGGACATATGGCCACGATTGCCAGGGAGCGAACGGTGAGGGCGTTGCGCGCACCGTTCGGGGAGAGAATGACGGTATGAGAGAATCAGTCAACGGATCGACAGACGGCTGTCAGGCGAAAAGCGGATCGTGCTTCGACCATGTGCCGTGTGAAGCGTGGCGGGAGGCGACGCTCGACGACAGCCGTGTGCTGACCATGGTGGTCACGGCGGACGGTCAGATCGTGGATGCGACCGAGTCGACTCGTCAATCGCTCGGGATTGACGCGGAGCCCGGATCGCTCAGTTTCTGGGCCTTGCTGCCCGATGCGGTGGCCCGTGAGCACGCCCAGTACATGCGTGAGGCGATGCAGCGCCGGACATCGATTCGTGTGGTCGGCATGCTCTGGGGCACGATGCGCCAGACCGTGTACAGCCCGATCGAGCTCGACACGGGAGAGCCGGCGGTCTTCATCGCTTCGCGTCTCGCGGGTTCGGAGGAGATCGCGTGGCTGATGCGTGCGCACATCCCGTTCGTGCGGGCGACGCACGACGACATGCGCGGCTTCTCGCAGCTCACCGCCCGCGAACTCGAGGTCTTCGCCCTCATCGGCGAGGGACTCTCGACGACGGAGATCGCCAATCGGCTCTTCCGCAGCGAGAAGACCGTCGAGTGGCACCGCGCCTCGCTCGGGCAGAAGCTCGGCGCGAGCAACCGCGTGCAGCTCGCCCGCCTCGCGATCGTGACGGGGCTGACGGCCTTCGCCAACGCGGATGAGGAGCGTCGGATCAATGTCTCCGGACCTTCGGTAGCGGAGCTTGCCCCGATCCTCGGCTGATCAGGCGAACGCGATGCGAGGAAAATTTGATCGGAATATGTTAGGAAATTCACCCCGAATGTGGCATGTAAGGCCGATTTCGGGGTGGTTTTCCTGTATGTGCCGGTTGCTCATCCCCGCAAGACGGATCACACTTTACCCGTAGGAATTCCTTGAGGGCGTTGTTGCGTGCTGCATGTGCCGAAAGTGCATCTGGCGTGCTTCGCCATCATCTGACCCCGGAGACGGTGGCGCCCCGCGATGGGTATCCATCGACCCGTTTGAGAGGCCTCGAAATCATGCTGCATGAACGATTTGTTCGGAACGGCGTCGGCAATGTGTCCGCCGCTCTTGTGCTCTGTCTGCTCGCCGGATCCGCATCCGGGCAGGTGATCTGGAAGAGCGAGACCGCGAGCGATCCGCAGGCGATCGGCGCTCTTCTCGAAGCCCGTCAGCTCGGACCGGCGCGTCGCGCGCTCCCCGCCGAGCAACTCCGCGAAGTCTTCGAGCAGTTCCGCGATGCCGGCGAGACGCGTCGCGTGGTCATGCACTTCACCGATGAGCCCTCGCTGGACAAGCGAGCCGAACTCGCGACGCAGGGCATCACCCTGCTCTCGCCGCTCGGCGGCGGCGCGTACTTCGTCCGCGTCGATGCCCCTCGCCTGCAGATCGATCAACTCGTCGGCGCAGCGCAGGTGGTCGAGGTCGAGTCGATCCGGCCGGAATGGAAGACCTCCCCGTTCATCCTCCAGGATCAGTATCCCGACTTCGCGAAGGCGACGGACGATGAGGGCGTGGAGCAGTGGGCAGCGCTCGTGGTGTGGCACTCGGATGTCGCCCTTGAGGATGCGAAGCGCACGATCGCTCGCACGGGTCTGGCCGTCCGCGGCGAGGTCCGTCAGACCAACACGCTCGTGGTCGAGGGTCCGGCCGATGAGGTGCGTGCATTGATCGACCTCGACGAGGTGCAGTGGGTCGAGCCGCCGATCCCGATGCTGAGCGAACTCAACGCCGGCGCACGCAACGCACTCCAGGTCAACCAGCTCAACAACGCGCCGTACAATCTCGACGGCACGGGCATCACCGTCATGGTCTACGACGGCGGCGTCGCACGAAACACCCATGTCGACTTCGAGGGTCGCCTGACCGTGCACGACGGCAGCGGGCTGAGCAACCACGCCACCCATGTCGCCGGAACCATCGGCGGCGGCGGCGTCGCCAACAGCACGCACCGCGGCATGGCCCCCGGTACGCAGCTCCGCTCCTTCGGTTTCCAGTGGAGCGGCGGCGGTACCTTCCTCTACACCAATCCCGGCGACCTCGTGCAGGACTACACGACCGCTTTCGGCAGTCTCGGCGCCATGGTCTCGAACAACTCCATCGGCACGAATGTCGCGACGAACGGCTTCCCCTGCTCGATGCACGGCGACTACTCGCTCACATGCTCGATCATCGACTCGCTGATCTACGACGGCATCGGGGGCAACCGAGTCCGCATCTTCTGGGCTGGCGGCAACGAGCGTCAGAGTACGCGCTGCAATGTCGAGGGCTACGGCTCGTACTACTCCATCGCGCCCCCATCCGGCGCCAAGAATCACATCGCCATCGGTGCGATCAATTCGAACAACAACAGCATGACCAGCTTCAGCAGTTGGGGACCGACGGACGACGGGCGCATCAGGCCCGATCTCGTGGCTCCCGGCTGCGCCTCGGGCGGCGGCATCACCTCGACCTCGTCCTCCTCCAACACGGCGTACAGCACATCCTGCGGCACCTCGATGGCATGCCCGGCGGCGACCGGTGCGGCCGCGCTCGTCATGCAGGATTACGCGGCGCAGTTCCCCAGTGAGCCGCTCATGAGCAACTCGCTGCTCAAGACGATCCTGATCCAGACCGCGACGGATCTCGGCACCTTCGGCCCGAACTATCAGTTCGGCTGGGGGCTGATCAATACGCCCGCCGCGGTCGAGTTCGTGCGCAACGGCTCGTTCTTCGAGGATGAGGTCGGCAACAGCGAGGTCGTGCAGGCGCGTCTGGTCGTTCCGCCGGGACAGACCGAGCTCCGCATCACGCTCGCGTGGGACGATGCCCCCGGCACGCCGAACGCGGGCGTCGCGCTCGTGAACGATCTCGACCTCGTCGTCCGCGATCCTTCGGGCGTGCAGCGCTTCCCGTGGGGGCTTGACCAGTTCTCCCCGAGTTCACCGGCCGTGCGCAACGCGCCCGACCGCCGCAACAATGTCGAGCAGGTCTTCGTCGAAGGCCCCGCGCCGGGCGAGTGGACCGTCGAGGTGCTCGGCTACAGCGTTCCCTCGGGAATCCAGAAGTTCTCCATCGCGGCATCGCATCAGCTCGAGCAGGTCGGCATTCAGATGCTGCTGAACTCACAGATTCAGGAGTATGTCCCCGCCGGTGAGCCGCAGACCTACGAGGTTCAGATCACGAATGTCAACGACGACATCGTGCCCGGCTCCGCCCAGATGTTCTACCGCGACCATCCGAGCGATTCTTTCGCGGCGGTGCCCCTCAGCAATGTCGGCGGGAATCTCTGGTCGGCGGTGCTCCCCGGTCAGTCCTGCGACTCGCAGCCGCAGTTTTACTTCCGTGTCGAGGGTGAGGAGAGCGGTGTTCGCTTCCTGCCCTTCGGCGGCCCGGACAGCCCGTACGAGTTCCAGATTGGTGTGCTCGAGGATGTCTTCCTCGACGACTTCACGACCGATCTCGGCTGGACCGTCGGCGAGTTCGACATGGGCGAGACTGCGGTCCGCGGCAACTGGACGCGCATGCCGCCCGAGCCGACCGCTGCTCAGCCGGGCAGCGCTGTGGTCGGCGATGAGTGCTGGGTCACGGACGGTCGCGCGGGATCCAGTCTCGGCGCGTGGGATGTCGATGAAGGTCGTACGACGCTCACATCGCCGCCCATCGACCTCTCCGAGAAGGCCGACGCCACCATCTCCTACTACCGCTGGTTCTCCAACGACACCGGCGCTGCGCCCAACAGCGATCCGTTCTTCGTCGACATCACCAACGACGGCGGCGCAACATGGGTGAATGTCGAGACCGTCGGCCCCGCCGGTCCCGGCACCTCAGGCGGCTGGATCTTCCACCAGTTCAATGTGGCCGACTTCGTGACGCCGACGGCCCTCGTCCGCATCCGCTTCACCGCTCAGGACTTCGATCCGCAGTCGCTCGTCGAGGCCGCGGTCGACGACTTCAAGGTCGTCAGCTTCGAGTGCGTCGATGTCACCCCGCCGCCTCCCGGATGCCCCGGCGACATCAATGGCGATGGTGTTGTTGACTTGGACGACTTCATCATCCTCGCGGGCAACTTCGGCTCCACGAACGCCCTGCCCAGCGAAGGCGACATCAACGGCGATGGTGTTGTTGACTTGGACGACTTCATCATCCTCGCGGGCAACTTCGGCACTACCTGCCCCAACGACTGATCGCATCCGCATCTCACGATGATCACCGCGGCCCCTCGGATTCTTCCGGGGGGCCGCTTTCATGCGCACCCTTGCCGCAGCCGTCACTTCCCGATGCAGAAGGTCGCGAAGATGCGTCCGATGATGTCATCGGGCTCGATGCGTCCGGCGATCTCTCCGATGCGGTCCAGCGCCAGACGCAGCGACGACGCGACCAGCTCGATGCTGTGCGCTTCCCGTGCAGGATTGATGAGTTCCATCGCTTCGCGCACGCACCGCTGCGCCTCCTGCAACGCAGCCCGGTGACGCGACACAAGCGAGCCCGGCGCGAGCGGGGTGCTGTAGCCGCGCACCGTCGTCGCCGCATCGCACAGTGCCCGATGCAGCGCATCCATCCGCCAGCCGTCGAGCGCGCACACCGCCAGCATCTCTCCGGTGTCTTGCGGCGCGACCAGATCCGCCTTCGTCCGCACACGCAGCACCATCGCGGGCCGTTCCGCCACGAGGTGCGCCACCTTCGCATCGTCGAATTGGCCGCTCGGATCGCACCAGACGATCGCATCCGCCGCCCCGATCGCATCCCGCGCGGCCAATTGCGCTGCGCCATGCGCCCGCCCGTCCGAGGCCGACCCCGCATCGAGCCCGGCGAGGTCCAGCAGTTCGATCGCCGGCGCGTGCGGCATCATCGGATCGCGCGGCAGCGCCTCGGCGATCACATCCCGCGTCGTGCCCGCTTGCTCCGAGACGATGGCCCGCTCACGCCCGAGCAGCGCGTTGAAGAGCGTCGATTTCCCCGCGTTCGGCGCACCGACGAGCGCCATCCGGACCGGCGACTCATCCACCGTCGCGCGACTCCCCGGACCGAGCAGCGACACCATCTCGACATCGAGCTTCCCCAGGCGTGCGCACAACTCGGCCGGAGCGATCGGGACGACATCCTCCTCGTCCGTGAAGTCGATCCCCGACTCGACCAGCGCCAGCAGCACCGCCAGTTCATCGGCGACCGCCCGGTAGCGATCGCCCGTCGAGCCGTCGAGCAGCGACCGCGCCAGCGCATGCTCGTGCGCATTGCCCGCGCTGACCAGCGCCTGCACGCCCTCGGCCTGCTCGCTCGTCATGCGCCCGGCAAGCATCGCCCGCGCTGTGAACTCCCCCGGCAGCGCGCCCCGAACGATGCGCTCCGGCGTGCTCACGGACAACGCATCATCGACGATCCGCCGGAGCAGGTGCGGATTCCCCGGCAGAATCAGCTCCGCGCTCTCCCCGCCGGTGTACGAGCGTCCCGCGCGGGCACGCAGCACCAGACACGCCATCGAGAGATCGTGCGCCTCCCACCCGCGAAGCCGCAGGCGCGCCCGACGCACGCCGCGCTCGTCCGGCACCTCCCCCGTGAGCGCCCGAAGGATCGCTGGGGTCGCCGCGCCGTCCACGCGGACGATCCCCCGCGCCGCGCGCCCGGCGGGCGATGCCACGGCGACAATGGTGTCCTCCGTCGGCAGCATCGCTCGGACCGATCACTTCCGCTTCTTGAATCGCTCGCGCGTCTCCGCATCGCGCTTCTTCGCGAAGGGATTGCGAGACTGCTTCCCCGCCTCGTTCCGCACGCTCTTCAGGCCCGGCTTCTTCACCGGCGGCGGCGCTTCGAGATCCATCTTGTCGACATGCGCCCGGATGTACCGCGACTCGAGAATGCCGAAGAGCGATGAGGTCGCGATGTACAGCGTCAGACCCGCCGGCGCGTTGTACATGAAGACAGGCATCATCACGACCATCATCACGCGCATGATCTTCTGCGTCTGCTCCTGCTCGGGCGACAGGTTGCCGGTCGAGGGCGGCGTCATGTACTTCATGTGGAAGTAGAAGACCACGCCCATCAGCAGCGGCACCACATTCAGCGAGGTGATCGGCCCCATGAGCGCGCCGACCAGCGGGATCTGGAAGCTGCCGCCCCAGTGAATAAACCGATCCGGGCTCGACAGGTCGGACAGGAAGAGCCAGTTGTTTCCCGAGATCGTCTGGAAGAGCCCGAAGAACGCCGGTTGGTGACGCAGCTCGAACGCGAAGTAGAGCATCGCGTACAGCGCGATCCAGATCGGCGTCTGCAGCAGCAGCGGCAGGCAGCCCAGGGCGCCCGCGTAGTTCACGCGTTCCTCGCGCATCAGCCGGATCTGCTCCTGCTGCAGCGCCTTCGGATCGTTCTTGTACTTCTCCTGAAGCTTCTTGATCTTCGGCTGGATGCGCTGCATCTGCTTCCCGAAGCGCATCATGCTGATCTGCGACTTCTTCGTGATCGGATGGATCACCGCACGCACGCACAGCACCAGCACCAGAATCGCCAGCGCCCAGTCGAAGACCACATAGTCGTGCAGCAGCAGCAGGAAGCGGAAGAGGATCTGCCCCAGCCACTGGAAGGTGCACATCCCGCACATGCCGATCTGGTAGATGATCAGCCCGTCGAGATTGAGCGCCCGGTAGATCGGCTCCTCGCGGCTGTCCAGCACCCGGCGCGACAGCGGCCCCGCGAAGACGCCGAACGAGAGATCCAGCGTGCCGCCCGCGCGGACCGTCACGGGAGCGGACTCCAACTCCAGCGCGAGACTGACCTGCTCCAGATCGGCGTAGCCCGTACCGACAAAGGTGCCCAGCACGCGCGCGTACGCCCGCCCGACCAGCGGCAGCGCCTTATCCACCGGATTCTGCTCAGGGTTCTGCAGGTTCAGCCGCGCCGCATCACGATCGATCAGCGGATGCACCACGAACCCGAAGTACCGGTTCGTCTGCCCGATCCACGACAACTCCGACGCCGTCTTGAACGATTCCGGCCACGCCCAGATCTGCTTCACAGCGCCGGGCAGACGCGATGCATCCTTCAGGATCTTCGACCGGTCGAAGAGCTTGCCGTCCGCCTCGATAAACTGGCGGCTCGGATCCTGGCGCGTGATGTACCCGAAGCGGATCCGGCGTGAGTCGATCCGGTACCCCGTGAATTCTTCATCGAGATCGCTCGGGCCGTACTGCACGAGCCGCATCGTCAGGGGACGATCGGTCAGGTTCTCGATCAACTGCTCGACGGCGATCTCGTACGAGCCGGGCGTCAGCGTGAAGCGGCGCGACAACCGGAGCAGCGGCTCGCCATCCGCCTCGACGATGCTCTCGAAGTGCCCCGGACCAAGCTCGCGCCACACCGGCAGACGCGACGGCGTCGCGTTCGGCTCGGGGTTCGCCGCGCTGAAAAGGTCGATGAACTTCGTCTCGCCGCCATCTTCGAGAAAGAGGCCACGCGCCGCCAGCGCGGGCGTGATCACGCCCCCGAACTCCTGCGAGGAGCGGGCGAAGGTGTAGTGCGGCGCATCGACAGCGCCGCCGCGCACCGCCAGCGCTGCATCCGCATCGATGAAGTAGTTCGCCATGTCCACGCCGTCGATGCCCGCACCCCACGCGGTGAACCGCACGCGGATCCGGTAATCGCCGTCGATCACGATGTCGCCCAGAGAGGACGGCTCCGCCCAGGTCTGCACGCGAGCCGCGATCGTGCCTGCTCTGCCTCGGTTCGGCGTGGTTTCCGTGTCCACGAGCCGCTCCGTGCGCTCGGGCAGCGACGGCTCGCCGGGATCGGCTTCCCGGGGTTCCGGGGCTTCCGTAGTTTCCCGGGGTTCCGAGGATTCCGGGGATGCTGTGGTGGCAGGGGGGGTGTCCGGGGGGAGGGTCGTCTCTTCGCCGGAAGCCGCGACCTCCTGCGTCTGCTCCGATGCAGGGGGCGTCGTGCCCGAGGAGGAGGGGCGATTCCCCAGCAGGATCGTCGAGACCACGAACCCCGTCGCGATCACGAAGAGCACCAGCGTGAGGATGAAACGGGTGACGGGGCTTTTCTGGGTGGCAGGCATGAGTGCTGTGTGATCTCCGCCGGTCCGTCTCGTCAGCGCCGGCGATGCTGTGCTGGGGTGAATGGAGTGGGCTGCATGCCCCGAAGATGTCGGATCAAAGGCATCCGCGCCCGCTCGGTCGCCGCATCGTCAGCGCTGATGACGCCGGACGCGTCCGATCCCGGGGGTGCGGGGGGAGGCATGGTACCCCCGATGGCTCCCCGACGGAACGGCTCAGCGCCCCCGGAACCCGGAAACGGCTCAGCGCTCCCGGAACGGCTCAGCGCCCCCGGAATGGCTCAGCGTCCCTCGATCAGCCGCTCCGCGAGCCAGTCCGTCAACTCCGGGATCGCCCGGATCTTCGCTGCCGTCTTCTCGACATCGTATTGCACGCGCACGAACTGCACCCGGTCCGGGTGGAGAATCGCGTACGAGGCCCGCGGATCGTGGTCGCGCGGCTGCCCGACCGACCCGACATTGATCACCGCCTTCTCGCCCTCGCGGAAGACATAGGTCTTGTCCGCACCGATCTCCTCGGGCGGGTAGAAATCCGGCTCCGAGGTGAAGACCCCCGGCACATGCGTGTGCCCCACCACCGCGATGTGGTCGATCGCGGCCATGATCTGGTCGATCTTGTCCGTCGCCCCGATCACATCGTTCGGGAAGATGTATTCGTTGATCGGTCGGCGCGGCGAGCCGTGCACCGCCAGCACCGGAGGCCCGCTCCCATCGGCCTTCTCCACCACCCTGACCCGCAGCGAGCCGAGAAAGCGGTAGCGCTTCTCACGCAGCGAGATGTCCTCGACGCGGTCGAACTGTTCGCGCGTCCAGTACGCCGCCGCCGCCGCCGCCATGTTGAAGTTCGTCGGCTCGTACAGCACCCCGAAGTCGTGGTTCCCCATCAGCGACCACGCGCACCGCTCGGCCACCAGATCGACGCATTCGAGCGGCTCCGGGCCGTACCCGATGATGTCGCCCAGACAGACGATCCGATCGATCTTGCGCGAATCGATGTCCGCGAGCACCGCGCGGAGCGCTTCGGCATTTCCGTGCATGTCGCTGATAACGGCCGTCGGCAACGCAATCTCCTCATCGCGGACTGGGCCATTCCCCGCCCGACGCGCGAAGGGCAAGCGTACCCCCCCGCCGGAACGAGCGTCAATGCACGCCCCGATTCGGCCGATGACAGCACCTCGGATACCCCGCACCGCTCCACAATCCGGCCCGGTCGGATCTCGGGCGGTGCGACCGCCCCGTGCGACCCCCTATCATGGCCCCTGCCGGGACGACCCCGGCCCAGACACGAATCAGCGAGTGAGGCCTCCATGACCCATGTGCAGTATCAACGCACCCGAGAGATGTCCATCGACGAGCTGCTCCTCGAAAGCCGCGTCGTCTTCCTGTTCGGCGAGATCAACCAGGCGTCCGCGGCACGAGTCATGATGCAGATGCTCTACCTCGCCGACCAGAAAAAGGGCCAGGACATCAACTTCTACATAAATTCCCCCGGCGGCATCGTCGACGACACCCTCGCCATCTACGACACCATGCGGTTCATCTCCTCCAAGATCGCCACATATTGCGTCGGACGGGCCTACTCCGGCGCCGCCCTCCTCCTCGCCGCCGGAGAACCCGGACGCCGATCCATCCTCCCCCACGCCAAGGTCATGATCCACCAGCCCTACGGCGGTGTGACCGGACAGTCCGCGGACATCCAGATCCAGGCCGCGCAGATCATCCGCGACAAGCAACTGCTCATCAACATTCTCGCCGACCATACGGGACGACCCGCAGAACAGGTCCGCAAGGACTCCGAGCGGGACAAGTACTTCAGCGCAGACGAAGCCAAGGAGTACGGCCTCGTCGACCACATCCTCCAGAAATCACCCGAGCCCGCGAAGTCATGACCCCAGCCAACGCACACACCACCGCATCCTCTGACGGGAACCACCCCATGTCTTACCTCGTCCCCATCGTCATCGAGAACACCGGACGCGGCGAACGCGCCTACGACATCTACTCGCGACTCCTCAAGGACCGCATCATCTTCATCGGTGGCCCCGTCACCGACGAGATGGCAAACCTCATCATCGCCCAGGCGCTCTTCCTCGCAAACGAGGATGCCAAGTCCGACATCCATGTCTATGTCAACTCCCCCGGCGGCTCCGTCACCGCAGGGCTCGCCATCGTCGACACCCTCCGCTTCGTCTCCCCCGATGTCTCGACCTACATCGTCGGGCAGGCCGCCTCCATGGGCTCGGTCATCGCATGCTCCGGCACCCGCGGCAAGCGCTACGCGCTCCGAAACAGCCGCAACCTTATGCACCAGCCGCTCATCGGAGGTGTCCTCGAAGGCCAAGCCACCGACCTAGAAATCGAGGCACGCGAGATGCTCCGCCTACGGGATCGCCTCTACAGCATCTACGCCGAGGCCAGCGGACAGGATGTCAAGAGGATCGAAGATGACTGCGACCGCAACAAGTGGCTCGACGATGAGGAGATGGTCGAGTACGGCCTGGTCGACAAAGTCCTCACCCAGATGCCCCGCACGACTTCCGACGACTGATCGAATCCCGTCGTCGGAGCGAAATCGCGCAGAATCAGCCGTTCATCGGAGCCGGAGGCCCCATGACCAGACAAGACAACCGCCGCGGATCGATGCCCTTCCGAGGTGTCATCGCGCTCGTGCCCATCATCGCGTGCAGCTCGGCCTTGCTCGGGTGCCAGAAGACCCTCTTCTCCCCAAGGGAAGGGCGATCACAGTTCGACCGCTACGACATGTCGCGTGATCAGCACGCCCAGCAGTTCGTCGAGGATGAGTTCGGACGACGAACGCCGAATCTTCGCGGGCGTCTCGGCCAGCGGAATTGACACGATCGCCAGCATCCGAATGCGGTCCGAGAACGCGATAAACGGTGCAGGCGGTGAGGCAAAGTCGTGGGTGAATTGGGAATTCATCCGATTTCACAAGTCAAACATGCATCTCGTCCGATGCACAATTCAATCTGGTGTACTCTAGAAACCACCGCATGACCCGCACCACCCGCACCACCGCCGCGAGCACTCGAATCGGCATCAGCCGCACGCATGTGGTCTGGGTTGCCCTGCTCGCCTCGATGACCGCCGTGGGCGGCGTGCTGCTCCTGTCCGAGAAGCGGGTCGGCAACCTCCGGGCCACCCTGCCCGCCGCGGTCGCCACCACCCCCGCACGCTCCCTCGATGCCATCTTCAGCACCCGCGCCCCGGTCGAGACCAGCCGCTGGTCCGGTATCGTCATCCACCACTCGGGGTCCATCAGCGGCTCCCCCGACAGCATCGCCCGCGACCACCAGGATCAGGGGCTCGTCGGCCTCGGATACCACTTCGTCATCTCCAACGGACGCGGCGCTCCCGACGGCGAGATCCATGTCGGCTTCCGCTGGCTCGATCAGAAGCCCGGAGCCCATGTCGTCGGCCCCAACGCCGACGCCCTCAACCGCACCACCATCGGCATCTGCCTCGTCGGTGACGGCGAGCGCCGGGCCTTCACGCCCAAGCAGATCGCCCGCCTGACCGAGCTGGTCGCCTCGCTCCAGAAGGAGCTGGGCCTCTCGGACGACGAGGTCGTCCTCCACCGCGAGGTCGCCGCCAGCGCCAGCCCGGGCCGCCTCTTCCCCGAGGCCGCCATCCGAGCCCGCCTCCGCGAGCTCCGCTGACCCCCAATCCGCACACCCGGACCCAAGCCATCCCCCCGCGCCGAATCCTCGCGCACTTTGTTCCCGAATCCCGGAGTCCGGAGTGCAAATCACGGAATTTCCTCGGCAGTGTGCATTTCCGCCAGATATCGCGGCATCCGTGATTGCATGGAGGGAGGAATCCGCCGATACTCCGCGATGCCGATCGTGATCGCCCGGACCCGGACCGTCCGTGTGGTCGAGCCCTAGCCCCTTGTGGAGGCGTGGGTTAGGGTTGTTGACAGGGGAGGAGCCGACGGGGTTTCTCGGCATGCCCTGGCCCGCCAGCGCCCCCGCTGTTGCGTTGACCGTCCGAGCGCCTGTAGTGAAGCACTACCAGATAGCCAAACCCGGGACCAAACTCGCCGGCTTCAGCGTCCTCGCTGAGATCGGACGCGGTGCGGCCTCGATCATCTACCTCGTACAGGATCCGAAAACCAAGCAGATCTGGGCACTCAAGCAGGTCCAACGCAAGGACTCCAAGGACCAGCGCTTCCTCGATCAGGCCGAGCGCGAGTACGAGGTCGCCCAGAAGGTCAAAAACCCCGCCATCCGCGCCATCGAGCGGATGATCAAGAACCGCCAGCGCTTCGTCACCGTCACCGAGTTGATGCTCGTGATGGAGTATGTGGACGGCATCTCCGTCGAGCTCCATCCGCCGGCCTCCTTCGAGCAGGCGGTGGACATCTTCCTCCAGACCGCCAAGGGGCTGGAGCACATGCACCGCTGCGGCTATGTCCACGCGGACATGAAGCCCAACAACATCGTCATCACCGAGTCCGGTGCGGTGAAGATCATCGACCTCGGCCAGGCCTGCCCCATCGGCACCGTCAAGGAGCGCATCCAGGGCACCCCCGACTACATCGCCCCCGAGCAGGTCCACCGACGGGCGATCACCCCCAAGACCGACATCTACAACCTCGGTGCCTCGATGTACTGGTGCCTGACCCAGAAGCACATCCCCACCGCGATGCCGAAGGAGGACGCCTCCCTCGTCTCCGCCATCGACGACAACTTCATCGAGAAGCCCACACCCCTCAGCCAGCTCAACCCCCGCGTGCCCCAGCGCCTCGCGGATCTCGTGATGCAGTGCGTCGAGGTCAAGCTCGAAAATCGCCCCGACTCCATGCAGGTCGTCGTGGACACCCTCGAGCAGGTCCTTGCGGACATCCGCTCGGAGGGCGCGGGGGCCACCTCGACCGCGCCGGAAGCGGGCGAGAGCGCCGCCTCGTAGCTCGCGACGCACGCCGCAGATTTTTTTCCGACAGCACGGCACAAACGGGATCCGGCGGCATCTCAGTGCAGGGAACGGTGATGGACCCCAACCGCCCGAATGCTGCTGCCCTTCCGGAACCCC
>REDD01000099.1 GCA_007693725.1 Phycisphaeraceae bacterium | reverse complement strand
GATCAGCTCAATCATTCGGAGTGCCATGTGCTTCGTCCTGCCGGTGCTGCGTGGTGTGGTGCGGCGTGTGCGGTTCGATGTGGATGAGAACGGATGCGACGGAGGGGAGCCGTTCGCGGATGTTTGCTTTGATGATCCCTGTGAGGCCGTGCGAGTCGGCGACGGTCATGTCGGGGTCGACCTCCGCGTGCATGACGACGCGGTAGAGGCGTCCGGACTTGCGTGCTTCGGAGCGTTCGATGGCGCGGATGGCGGGGGTTTCGAGGGCGATGGCCTGACATTGGTCGGCGATGTCGTCGTCGTTGCGGTCCATGAGTTCCGAGTAGGGCTCGCGGAAGAGGCGGACGGCGTTGAAGAGGATGACGGCGGATGCGGCGAGCGCGGCCCACTTGTCCGCGGCGGCCCAGTCGGGGCCACCGATGAGCGCGATGGAGATGCCGAGGAGCGCGAAGAGGGAGGTGATGGCATCGGAGCGGTGGTGCCACGCGTCGGAGTGGCTGACGGTGCTGCGGGAGTCGCGGGCGACGCGCCGGGTGATGCGGAAGAGGGATTCCTTGATGACGATGACGACGAGTAGAACGATGAGCGTGAAGGGGGCGGGGACGGGGCTGGGGGCGAGGAGCTGGCGGATGGCCTCGGCGCCGATGGCCAGGCCCGCGAAGAGGACGAAGCACGCGACGGCGAGGGCGGCGAGGGATTCGGCCTTGCCGTGGCCGAAGGGGTGGTCCTGATCGGGCGGGCGGTTGCCGTAGCGGAGGGCGCCCCAGACGACGGCGGAGCCGACGATGTCGACGATGGATTCGACGGCATCCGCGACGAGGGCGAAGGAGTTCCCGATGATGCCCGCGATGAGCTTGGTGATGGCGAGGAGTGTGTTGACGAGGATCGCCAGGATGGCAACACCCTCGGGCGTCTGCGTGGGATGGGGCCTTTTGTTGGTTGCGAGGGAGGGCACGGGGTGATTGTGGCGGTTTTGCGGGCGCAATGAAAGACGCCGCCTCGGATCAGACGGCGTCGATGTGTGTGGATTGGGTGGATTGGGGTCAGCGTGTGATGACGAGGGTCGAGTTTGTGGGGACCGCTCGGGTCAGGTTGTAGAAGTTGGGGCTGGTGGCTTTGACCGTTTCATGGAGGGTACGGAGCTGATCGTCGGTGGCGTCTGCGCTGATGCGGACGGTCTGGGTGAGGGACTCGTATCCGGGGGCGACGGAGGGATCGATGCCCAGGAAGGCCCGGAGGTCGATGTCGCCGGAGGTCTCGATTTCGAGTGATTCGAGGCGGATGTCCATGAGGGCGGCGACGGCGGCGTATCCGACCATCATGCAGGCGTTGAGGGCGGAGAGGAGGTATTCCTGGGGGTTGGCGAAGAGGTTGCTGCCGCAGAGTTGGTGGGGCTCGTCGATTTTGATGGTGAAGGAGCGGTCGATGCGTTCGCCGGCGATGTGGCAGGCGTCGATGTGGTGATCGGTGCGGGTGCCGCCCATCCAGGTGCTTCGGATGTGCCAGTGGGTCTGGGCGTTGGCGGGGTCCTGACGGCAGCCGGCGATGCAGGAGCGGAGGGCGTCGGCGTCGATGCCGTTGACGAGCGATGCGGGATGGGTTGTGATACTCATGGTGTTCTCCTTCGATGTGTGAAAACAATTCGGTGTTCCTGAGACGATGGGCGAAGTGTGCATCAGTTCGGAGGCGTTGGGGAGAGCACTTGAGGTCCACCCCCGGTGTACTGCTCGTACACCCCTTGCGGAAGCCCCCGGAAGCCCCCGGAAGCCCGGAGGCGGTTCTCAGGTCAGAACAGACGATCCACGGGAACCTCGGTGCGTCACGAGGGAGATCCAGTGAGGTGACGAATGACGAAGCCGGTGCGGAGCAAGAGCGTCGCGGAGTTGTTCGGAGCGCCGGAGTTCGGTCAGGAGGGGCGCGATCGTCTTGTGCGTGCGGCGTTGGAGTTGTTCTACGCGCATGGGTTCCATGCGGTGGGGATTGATCAGGTGCTGCACCAGGCGGGGGTGACGAAGACGACTTTCTACAAGCACTTCGAGAGTAAAGATGATTTGATGGTGGCGGCGGTGCGGGCACGCGATGAGTGGGAGTCGCAGGCGTGGGACCGGGAGGTGCGGAAGCGGGCGGGTGACGATCCGCGGGCGATTCTGCTGGCGTATTTCGATGTGCTGGATGAGTGGTTCAATGCGCCGGATTTCGGGGGATGCATTTTCATCAATACGGCGGCGGAGTTCCCGAACCCGAACGATCCGGTGCATCAGGTCGCGGCGGAGCACAAGCGGAAGGCCCGGGATTCTTTTCGGGACTTGGCGAAGGATGCGGGGGTGCGGGATCCTGAGGCGTTCGCGGACCACTACACGGCGTTGTTCGAGGGCACGCTGGTGCTGCGTCAGGTGCATGGGCGGAACGATGCGGCCCGGGTGACGCGGCATGCGGTGGAGGCGTTGCTGGCCGGAGGGTGATGGTCGGGAGAGGTTGGGGTTTGGGAAAACCCGACCAATTGAGCGGGTTGAATCCCATTTTTCCCGTATCCGATCATTTCGATTTTCAATATTCCTGTTCAGGAGTAGTCTTATCGGGACGAGGTTGAGCGGCATGCGGTGTCGTTCTGCGCATGTCAGGGAGGTCAATCATGGATCAGGGCACAATGCAGGTGGATGTGGCGATCGTCGGTGGCGGACCCTCCGGTTCGACCGCGGCGACACTGCTGAAGAAGTACGCGCCGGAGTTGTCTGTTCTCGTGATCGAGAAGGCGAAGTTCCCGCGCGATCATGTCGGCGAGTCACAGTTGCCCTCGATCGGTCGGATTCTGGATGAGATGGGTGTCTGGGAGGATGTCGAGCGGGCGGGGTTCCCGATCAAGATCGGCGCCTCGTACACATGGGGGAGAACGGCGGATCGCTGGGATTTCGACTTCTATCCCGTGGAGGATTGGGTGGATGAACCGCGTCCGGCGAAGTTCGCTGGGCAGCGCCGTCATACCGCGTTTCAGGTGGATCGGGCCGAGTACGACATGATCCTGTTGCGGCACGCGGAGAAGATGGGCGCGGAGGTTCGAGAAGAAACCCGCGTCACGGATATACAGATTGAGGGTGATCGGATTGAGGGTTTGGTGCTTTCAACTGGTGAGATCGTGCGGGCGCGGCACTACATCGATGCATCGGGGACCGTTGGGCTTCTGCGCCGGGCACTCGGGGTGGATGTTGAGGTGCCGCAGGAACTGAAGAATGTTGCGATGTGGGATTACTGGCGGAATGCCGAGTGGGCGGTGGAGATCGGTGTCGGTGCGACGCGCGTGCAGGTGCGATCGCTGCCGTACGGCTGGATCTGGTTCATTCCTCTCGGTCCGGACCGGACATCGATCGGGCTGATCACTCCGAGCGAGCATTTCAAGAGCACCGGAATGAAGCCCGAGGACCTTTACGAGCAGGCGTTGAGCGAGCAGAAGGAGATTGCCGCGCTGATCAAGGGCGCCAAGCCCGAGGGCAAGTTCCAGGCGACGAAAGACTGGTCGCAGTTGTCGGATCGTCTGATCGGGGAGAATTGGTTCCTTGTCGGCGAGGCGGCGGGGTTTGCTGATCCGATTCTGGCGGCGGGTATGTCGCTGGCGCACTCATCGGCGAGAGAGGCGGCGTACACGATTCTTGAGCTTGAGCGCGGTGAGCACGACGCGAGTTGGCTGAAGCAGCGCTACGACACCAGAAATCGCACGAACATCGAGCAGCACATCCGTTTCGCGCAGTACTGGTACGCGGCGAACGGTCAGTTCAGCGACCTTCAGGAGCACTGCCAGCGGATCGCCAAGGAGGCGGGCATGCGGCTGGCTCCGCAGCAGGCGTGGGCGTGGCTGAGCCAGGGCGGTTTCACCACTGAATCGGTCGGCGTCACGACGGTCGGCTCGTTCGATATCGCATCGGCCAAGCAGGTGATCGAGCGGTTCGACCAGCAGGGGCGTGGGATGAAGATGCAGATCCACGGCAAGAATGTCTTCAAGCTCAATCTGCACAACTGCAAAGAGGATGTCATCGGCCTACTCGAGAACGGTCGGATCCAGCGGATCCCGTGCTATGTGCGCGGCGAGTCGAAGCTGCCGCGCACCGGGAATTACGGACTGGTGACTTCCATTCTGGAGAAGACCAGCGATGGCCGAAAGATTTTCAGCGAGTTCGCTCGATTGGCACAGGCCCAGGGTGCTCATGCGTCATCGGTCGTGTCGGCGCTGACTCAGGCACTGGAGGCGATGGTTTCCGAGTACTGGGTGCTGGCTTCGACGGACAAGAGCAAGCCCAAGCTGATCGCGGATCTGAGTGATTCGCGGTATGTCCGCGATCATCGGCGTGGGGATGCTGCTTTGGAGAATCTGTCCACCAAGTTCCATGTGGTGAATCGCTTGCCGACCGGCGATCATGCCGCGGAGTA
>REDD01000067.1 GCA_007693725.1 Phycisphaeraceae bacterium | reverse complement strand
CGGCTCGCCGCGGAAAGCGCCTCGCAGCCAATCTCGTGCATCATCGTGTGCAGCGCATCCGCCAGCGCGAAGTTCTGCGCCACCGTCTTCCCGAAGCCCAGCCCCGGATCGACCACGATCCGCTCGCGCGCGATGCCCGCGGATTTCGCGCGCCGGACCATCTCCGCCAGCGCCCGCATCACAACGCCCACGACATCACCGACCTCGCCCGGTCCTGCCCCATAGTCCGGCGCTTCCTGCGCGCGGTAACGATCCGAGAAGCGATCCTCGCTCGGCGGACGGAGCCGGTGCATCAGCACGATCCCCGCGCCCGTCTCCGCCGCGAGCGCGAGCATGTCCGGGTCTTCGGTGCCGCCCGAGACATCGTTGATGGCGTTCGCCCCCGCTTCGATGGCCGCCCGCGCGACCGTCGCGCGCGTTGTGTCCACGGAGATCGGCACCTCGATCCCCGTGGCACGCAGCCGCTCGACCACCGGCACGACCCGGCGGATCTGCTCGGCGGCGTCGATGCGCGTGGCGCCGGGTCGCGTCGATTCGCCGCCGATGTCCAGCATCGCCGCGCCATCCGCCAGCGCCCGCTCGCAGTAGGCGAGGGCGCGGTCGGGCGTCTCGTGGCGTCCGGCGTCCGAGAACGAATCCGGCGTCACATTCACGATCGCCATGATGCGGGGCCGGTCGAGATCGAGCGTGAGGCCGCGCATCGCCCACCGGCGCGATCCACCCCGCACGAACTCTCCAGTTTCCGCGCCCATCGCCACGAATGTACGCCCGCGCCCTTCCCGAGACACGACCTCGGGTTACCCTGAACCCATGCAGGACACCCTCGCCCATCTCGCCTCCGGCGCCACCCTCACCGAGCAGCAGGCCGCCGAGACCTTCCGGGCGTTGCTCCGCGGCGAACTGGACGATGCCCAGATCGGCGGGCTGCTGTCCCTCCTGGCTGCGCGTCAGCCCACCGTCGATGAACTGGTCGGCGCGGCCCGCGTGATGCGCGAGTTCGTGACCCCCGTCCCCATACCCGACGAGCTTCGCCCGTCGTTGGTGGATACCTGCGGCACGGGCGGAGCGCCCAAGACCTTCAACATTTCGACGGCCGCCGCCATCATCGCCGCGGGGGTGGGCGAGTCTCAATCGGACGATCCCGCACGGGTCCGCGTCGCGAAGCACGGCAACCGCTCGCGGACGGGTCGCGGCAGCGCGGAAGTGCTCAAGCAACTCGGGGTAAACATCGACGCCAGCCCTGAAACGCAGGCGCATTGCCTCGTTGAGGTGGGGGTGTGCTTCTGCTTCGCGATCCATCATCACCCGGCGATGAAGCACGCCGCGCAGCCGCGCCGGTCGCTGGGATTTCCGACGATCTTCAACCTGCTCGGTCCGCTGACCAATCCGGCGGGCGCAAGTCACCAGTTACTCGGTGTTTACGATGCCGAGAAGGCGCGGCTCATCGGGGAAGCGCTCGCGCGGCTCGGGGCACGCCGGGCGATGGTCGTCCACGGCGAGGATGGGCTCGACGAGATCACCACCACGACGACCACGCAGGTGACGCGCGTCGATCCGACCGGGGTTCGGACGGAAGTGCTGGACTCGCAGGAGCTTGGGATTCCGCGTGCCCGGATGGAGGACCTCGCGTGTGTGACACTGGAGGGGTCGGCGGAGATGATCGGGGCGATTTTGGAGGGAGAGCCGGGACCGGCGCGGGAGATCGCGTGCCTGAATGCCGCGGCGGCGTTGGTCGTGGCGGGGGCGGCGGAGCACCTGAATGAGGGGCTTGAGATGGCTCGGGCGTCGGTCGATTCGGGCGCGGCGAAGCGGACGCTGGAGCGGCTGGCGAGCGTTTCCGGCGGGGGTGTTTGAGGCGAGTCAGCCCCCGCTTTGGGTGAGGCGCATCCAGAGGACGATGGCGGTCACGCCACCGAAGGCGAGCGATGCGGCGACGAAGCCGCGGTCGCGGAAGGCGAGTTCGGTGGGGTCGTCGTAGCGTCCAGATTCGAGCATGACGATGCAGCGGAGCATGCCGTAGGTCGCGGGGAGGAGTGTGAGCCAGAGGATGTTGAAGCCGTAGGCGACGGGTGTGTCATCGCCGACGGCCTGGACATACATGGAATATGTGAGGAGCGTTGCGACGGCGCAGACGACGACGGCCATCTGGAGAACAACATCGGAGTAGCGCTCCTGGACGGCGCGGTGTGCGATGGCGCGTCCGCCATCGGATTCGCCGAGGGTGTTGAGTGTGCGTCGCTCGCCGAGTCGCTTTCCGAACGCGAGGAACATGGAGAGGAAGAAGGTGACATTGAGGAGCCATGTGGTCGGTTCGATGCCGACAGCAGCGCAGCCGCCCATGACACGGAGGACGAAGCCGATGGAGAGGGAGACGACATCGCCGATGACCTTGCGCTTGAAGTACCAGGAATAGGCCATGACATTGATGATGTAGAGGCCGATGGTGAGGAGCGTCCAGAGTTGCACACCGGTCGGGAGTGCGAGGACACAGAGTCCGGCGGCGATGGCGAGTATGCCGGCGTAGATGCGAGCGGTGTTGGCGGAGACATGGCCCGCCGCGAGCGGTCGGAGGCGCTTGCGGGGGTGGAGTCGGTCGGCCTCGCGGTCGGAGATGTCGTTGAAGACATAGCACGCGCTGGAGGCGAGGGCGAAGGCGAGGGCGGCGACGAATGCGGGGATGAGGATGTCGATGGCTGCGCGGCCCTGTGCGAGCATGTCGGGCATGCCGTAGAGCGGGCCGATGAGGACGAAGGCGGACTTGGACCACTGCTTGGGTCGCGCGAGCTTGATGAGTGATTTCGCGAGTGGGGGGCGCGGGGCGTCCGCTGCGGGCATGCCGGCGGGTTGGGTGGGGGAATCCGGTGGGGAATCCGGTGGGGAGTCCGGGGGGGGGGGATGATGGTCGTGCTGGTGTGCCTCGTGGTTCATGCGTCCTGATCGACGGTATCGGACGGAGCGAGGAAGGCCATGTACTGAAGTTTGCGTCCGAAGAGCAGATTGACGATGGGGGGGTAGAGGTTCATGGAGTGGAGTTCGGCGACGGGGCGGAGTCCGAGGCGGGCGGGGAGCGCGGCCCACTGGTTTGGGGTGTTGTAGCGGTAGAGGCACTTGACGGAATGGGGTGCGTTGGCGGCCCAGTCGATGAGGGAGATGCGTTGCTGGGCGAGGGGCCCGGCGATCTGGTGGTCCTTGATGATGACGAGTCGGCGGGCCACGCGGGCGCACTCGCGGAGGAGTCGGTCGGGATTTTCCTCGTGGTGGAGGACATCGGCGACGATGACGACATCGTGGGAGTCGTCTGGGTCCGGGAAGGTGATGCCGTCGTAGGCGCGGACGGGGATGGGCTCGCCGCCGCGGGCGAAGCGTTCGAGGCCGGTGACCCGGACGCCCTCGGGGCAGTCGGGGGCGTGCATGATGGCCTGTCCGAGGACGCCGACGCCGCAGCCGACATCGAGGACGGCATCGTTGGGCTGGAGGTGTGGGACGATGGCGCGGACGAGTGCTCGCTTTCGCGCTTCGTAGATGGGCGCGTGGAGCGCCTTCATGGCTGAGCCGATGAGTCCGGTGGACTTTCCGGTGGTCATGGTTGGTGGGGAGGGTAGCAGGTACGCTGGCGTGGGGTGCAGGCGAGAGGGCACTGATGGCAGAGGGTCACGCGGCGACAACCGAGAACGGGGCGAAGCGCATCGGGCTGCGGTGGCTGGCGTTGGTGGGGCTGATGCTGGCGTGGGGTGTGCTGACGATGCCGGTGCTGGTGCAGGAGGTGTGGCGGGGTGAAGCGTTCCGGATGGCGGATGGCAGGTTCGTTTCGAGCGTGCAGGGGGATCAGGAGCAGTATCACCGGATGGTGATCGAGCAGTTCAGCGCGGAGCTGCCGCGTCCGGATCTTCGGAATTACGCGTCGGCGACGGGGCCGGGGTATCACCTGATGATGGCGGTGGTGGATCGGCTGACGGGGAATCGGGCGATCCTTCAGTTGCTCAATGCGTTGATCGGCGCGGGGCTGGTGTTGGCGCTGTGGTGGGCGCTGAGCGCTCGGGCGGGACTGGTGAGCGGCGCGCTGCTGGCATTGCCGCTGGCGTGCAGCGGGTATGTGGTGTCGGGGTCGGTGTGGATGACGACGGACAACTTTTCGTGGCTGTGCGTGGTGGTTGTGCTGGGGCTGGTGGTGATGCGCGACTTCACAGCGCGCCGGGGCGTGCTGGCGGGGGTTGTGTGTGCTGCGGGGGTGTTCGTGCGGCAGGTGCATGTGTGGCCGTTGGCGGCGGTCGGGTTTGCGGGGCTGTTGCGGAGTCCGCTCGCGCGACTTCTGCCGGGCGTGTTCCGCAGCGAGCATCAGGAGCCGCGGAGTTGGGGGATGCTGGTGTGGGGGTGTGCGGGCGCGTTGCTGCCGCTGCTGATGCTGGGGTGGCTGGTGTGGCTGTGGGGGGG
>REDD01000087.1 GCA_007693725.1 Phycisphaeraceae bacterium | reverse complement strand
ACAGCCGCTCGGTCGCCAGCGAGGCCAGTTGGCTCCGCTCGCTCTTCGCCAGCGTGATGTGACCGACCAGACCCATCCCCTTCATCCGGTCCACCAGATACGACAGACCGTTCGACGATGAATCCAGATACGGGTTGTCGATCTGCTCGATGTCGCCCGTGAAGATGATCTTCGTCCCCTCGCCCACACGGCTCACGATCGTCTTCACCTCGTGCGGCGAAAGATTCTGCGCCTCATCAATAATGATGACCTGATGCGGGATCGAACGCCCGCGGATGTAGGTCAGCGGCTCCAGCACCAACTGACCATCCGCCAGCAGCTTCGCGATCCGCTGCTCCGTGGAGTGGCTGTCCGCGTTCTGGAGGTGCGAGCCGCGCGTCGACAGCAGATACGCCAGGTTGTCGAAGATCGGCTGCATCCACGCCGTCAGCTTCTCGTCCTTGTCACCCGGCAGAAACCCGATGTCGCGCCCCATCGGCATGATCGGACGCGCCACCAGCAGCTTCTCGTACCGCTTCTCGGTGAACACCTTCGTCATGCCCGCCGCGACCGCCATCAGGGTCTTGCCCGTACCGGCGGACCCGATCAGCGTCACGAGCTTCACTTCATCATCCAGCAGCAGATCCAGCGCCATCGTCTGCTGCACATTCCGCGCCATGATCCCGAAGGTCGGCTTCCGCTGCGTCGTCACCGGGATCAGATGCTCCGTGTCCGCGAGCCGACGCGCCAGCCCCGTGTGGCCCTCATCGGCCTCGTCGATCAACAGCACATACTGATTCGGAAGCACGCTCAGCGTACCCGTGCCCGACTCATCATCCTTCGCCAGCCGATCGACCTGCAGCATCCGCTCCGAGTACAGCTCCTCGATCAGCTCGCCCTCGCAGCGCACCGTCACATACCCGCTGTACAGATGATCGATGTCGACCTTCTGATTCTCGAAGTCCTCCGTCCGCAGCCCGAGCGCATCGCTCTTGATGCGGCAGTTGATGTCCTTCGAGACGAAAACGACCCGATCGCCGAGCTGCTGCTGCAACTCGTACGCGACGGAGATGATCCGGTTGTCCGGCTTGTCTTCCTTCAGCGCACGCGGGCGCTCCTCCGGAGACATCGCGATCCGCAGACTCCCCGTCGGCTTGTACGCCGCGGCCTCCGCCAGCGCGGGATCGCCGTTCCCCAGCGACACCCCGTCGATCAGCCGCCCCATCAGCCGCAACCGATCGAGATAGCGGATCACCTCGCGAGCGTTCCGCCCGCGATCGTCCGTGTCGCTCTTGAAGTGGTCGAGTTCCTCGAGCACCGTGAACGGGATCACGATGTCGTTGTCCTCGAACACGAAGATCGCCTGGGGATTGTGCAGCAGCACATTCGTGTCGATCACGAAGGTTTTCACCTTGGTCGATCCGCCGCCTGATTTTTCATGCTGTGGCTGGGAGCCCAAATCGCTCTCCATGTCCGGCGGAGCGACCTTCGGGGGTCGGCTCGTCGTCGCCGGGGTGCGGGTTCTCAATCGGGCCGTCTCCTGCGCGAGAGTCCGTCTCAATGCCCTCTCCTTCGGCTCCAGGACGGCTCCGCCGCCCCAATCGGTCACCCACGAGCCCACACAGACTACTTCTCTTCGTACTCTATCGTCCGTACGACGCTCCAAATCATGAAGTTTGCCCACAACCCAACCGATCCTGAACCAAGCCCCAAGACGAGCGAAACATTCCTCGCTCGACGCCATCGCTTCGCGCTCTGGGCGGGCGTCGTCCTGGCGACCCTCGCGGCGCCCCTCTGGTGCCTGCTTCCCGGACTCAACATCGTCGGAGCCGTCCAGGCCTTCGCCGGGCTCGCGATTTTTCTGCAACTTCTCAAAAACACGCCCCCCGACGCCATCAAGCTCCCCTGGGGCGCGAGCGCGGCCATCATCCTCCTCGGCGCTGCCGCCATGCCCGCCATCGCGCACGCTCAGTTCCACCCCGTCGCGATGATCGCCCCCGTCGTCCTCGCGATGCTCCTCATCGCCATCCTCTTCCACCCGCGCTCGCCCATGTCGCCGTGGTGGGCCACGATCGTCGTCTGGCACCCCGCGTTCTGGGCCGTCTTCCAGCCCGGGCTCGTCGGATGGGACGCCGAGGCCATCCTCATCCGCGCGGCACTCCTCTTCGCCGCCGCCATCATCCTCGGCGCGGCCAACGCCTGGCGCACCACCATCCTCTGGTCCCTCGCCGCCGCATCCGCCGCCACCACGCTCCTCGCCATGCTCATACACACCGCGCGATAGCATCAACACATGCCCCCCACCGTCGCACATCTCACCAGCGCCATGCAGCGCATCGCCCCCACACACCTCGCCGAGCCGTGGGATCAGGTCGGGCTCCACCTCGGCGATCCCGCATGGCAGATCCGCGGCCCGATCCTCCTCGCCATCGACCTCACCGAAGCCGTCGCAGACGAGGCCATCCGCATCAACGCCGGGGCCATCATCGCCTACCACCCGCCCTTCTTCCGCCCGCTCGCGCGCCTCACCACCGACAACCCCAAGGCCCGCCTCGCGCTCCGCCTCGCGGGCGCGGGCATCGCCGTCTACTCGCCGCACACCGCGCTCGACGCCGTCACCGGCGGCGTCGCCGACTGGCTCATCGATCAGGCCGCCACCGATCCCGCACGCCCCGGCGCCGGCACCGGCCGCGCCGCCCTCACGCCCCACGCGCACCTCGACCCGACACAAACGCACAAACTCGTCGTCTTCATCCCGCGCAAGCACCTCGACCCACTCCGCGAAGCCCTCACCCGCGCCGGCGCGGGCGTCATCGGCGAGTACGACCACTGCGCCTACGAGCTTGACGGCCACGGCACCTTCCGCGCCTCCGAACGCGCCAACCCCACCATCGGCAAGCGCAACACCATCGAGACCGTCGAGGAAGTCCGCCTCGAAACCGTCTGCCCCGCGCGCAAACTCCCCGACATCATCGCCGCCATCCGCGCCACGCACCCCTACGAGGAACCCGCCTTCGACCTCTACGCGCTCGAACCGCGCCCCGATCCTTCCCGCGGCCCCGGACGCATCCTCACCCTCGAAGAACCCGCCACGCCCGAAACACTCTCCCGCCGACTCCGCGACAACCTCCGCATCGACTCCGTCCGCCTCGCCACGCGCGACGATGCGCCCATCACGCGCATCGCCGCCTGCCCCGGCTCCGGCGTCTCCCTCCTCGACGCCGCCATCGCACACGGCGCACAACTCTTCATCACCGGCGAAATGAAGCACCACGAAGTCCTCGACGCCCTCGACCGCAACTGCGCCATCCTCCTCGCCGGACACACCAACACCGAGCGCGGCTACCTCCGCATCCTCCGCGAAAAACTCCTCGAAACCGAGCACGACTTCGACCCGCGCCTCAGCACCGCCGACACATGGCCCTTCTCCGTCATCTGATCACCCCCGGAACGCCCACACGCCGCACACACAAAGACCATCCCCATGAGCAACAGCCCCCACACCTTCGACCCCGATGCACCCGCGCAGCCCGGCACAGGCATCTTCGGACTCCCCTTCACGCGCGACGATGCCGCCATCGTCCTCATCCCCGTCCCCTTCGACGCCACCACCTCCTACTCCACCGGCGCATCCCATGGCCCGCGCATCATCCTCGACGCCTCCGCGCAGGTCGATCTCTACGACCACCAGTTCGGGCGCATCTACGAACGCGGCATCTTCATGGAGGACATCCCCCAGGACATCCTCGAACTCTCCGCCCACACGCGCACCCTCACCCAGCCCATCATCGAACGCGGCGGCGCAACCCCCGACGATGCCCACAGCGTCGCCCAGATCGACAAGGCCGGCGACCGCATCCGCGCCTTCACGCACGAGCGCACCATCGCCGCGCTCCGCGATGGAAAGATCCCCGCCATCATCGGCGGCGAACACTCCGTCCCCCTCGGCGCACTCGACGCCATCGCCGAACACCTCGAAGACCAGCGCTTCTCCATCCTCCACATCGATGCCCACCTCGACCTGCGCATCGCCTTCGACGGCTTCCGCTACTCGCACGCCTCCATCATGCACAACGCGCTCGCCGACATCCCCGCCATCGAGCGACTCGTCTCCGTCGCCATCCGCGACTACTCCGAAGGAGAACGCGCTGCCGCCGATGAAGCGGGCAACCGCGTCATCGTCCACTACGACCTCGACCTCCACCGCCAACTCGACGAGGGCGCCGCCTGGTCCGAACTCTGCGAGCGCATCGTCAACCAACTCACCGACCGCGTCTACATCTCGTTCGACATCGACGCCCTCGACCCCGCCCTCTGCCCCCACACCGGCACACCCGTCCCCGGCGGGCTCTCCTTCAACCACGCCGCCCGACTCCTCGAAATCCTCGCACGCTCCGGCAAGCGCATCCTCGGCTTCGACCTCGTCGAAGTCGCCCCCAACCCCGCCAACGAGGACGACGAGTGGGA
>REDD01000103.1 GCA_007693725.1 Phycisphaeraceae bacterium | reverse complement strand
CGACCGATCGTCTCGCCGACGACCTCGGCACCCTCCTCGCCTCCATGCGTGAACTCGGCCTGAACCGGCGCGAATTCGAGCGTGCCCGGAACCGGCTCCTCGCGCCCGTCCTCGAAGGCGTCGATGGCGTGACCCCGGCGGACTTCGAGCAGTCCCTGCGTGCCGAGACCCGCACCGGCGACCGCATCGCCATCAACCGCTGATCCGCAAACTTCACCAGATTCACACAAGGGACGCCTCGTAAGGGGCGTCCCTATCTTTTGCGCTCACCTGCCAACAGGTCGTCGGCAGCAGATATGCTCCAGCCGCTTCGAACACTCGACCAGCGGCCAGCTTGGTGCGGGCACTGACGGGCGTATTCGAGAACCAGCTTCCCCGGAGTCTCACTATGAGTGGCCTGCAAACCCAGTTCGACATCCAGCCCAACGCCTGCATCCTGACGCTCTCCGGCAACGCCGCGGCGACCGACGCCGGCCGTCTTGATCACGCCATCGACAATGCCATTGCATCCCGCCCCGACCTGCTTGTCATCGATCTCTCCAACCTCGCGTTCATCGGATCGTTCGCGATCGGCGCACTCATCCGCCTGGAGAAGTCGGTCCGTGCCGACAGCGGCACAGTCCGCCTTGCCGCTCCCCAGCCGCAGATACACACGCTGCTGACACAGTCGCGCCTCGACCAGAAGCTGCCCATCTTCCCAACGCTCGAGTCAGCGCTCATCAAACGCTGAGCATCAGACCAGGAAGAACAGCGCCGTCCCCGCCACGGCGACCACAGCGCCCATGACGGCCCGCCAGGTCAATCTTTCTTTGTAAATGAACGGCATCAGCGGAAGGATGAGCACCGGCGAGAGACCGCACATCGTCTGCGCAATGCCGAGCGGCGCACGGTCATACGCGATCAGCGATGCCCACACGCCGAGGAATGGACCCGCGATCGCGCCGAGGGCGGTGAAGCCGATGCCGCCCAGCGTCGTCCCGGCATGAACCCTCGCCTCTGACTCTCCATCACGCCACCTCCGACGCTGCCGACGCACATGCAGCACCATCAGCGGTGCGATCATGACCAGCGCGAAAGACATCCGCACCATGGTCGCCGAGAGGGGATCCATCTTTTCCTCGACACCGGCAATCCCGTGCCCCATCCCCTGCTTGCTGAGCCATGCGCCGATCGCCTGACACGCCGCGGCCAACAACGCGAAAACCACGCCACGCACGAAATGCTTGTGCACCGCGCGGTCGGCCCGCGTTCCTTTCCGCTCCGAGATCACCCACGCGACGCCGCCGATCGTCATGCCGACCGCGAGCAGCTCCACCAACCCCAATCTTTCCCCCAGAAACGCCAACCCGAGCAGTCCGGCAAAGATCGGCGTGGTCGTCATGAGGAGCAATGTCAATCGCGGCCCGATGTCCACGAACGCCGTGTACAACAACTGATCCCCGATCACCAGACCGATCAATCCCGACATCGCCAGAAACACGAACTGCGAGGCGATCCCCTCCGGCCACCATGTCCCGTAGACAATCTGGTGCATCGATCCGAGCAGAGCCACCGCGAACACCAGCCGAAGCCCGTTCACCACCGTCGGGCCGATCCGCTTTCCGGCTGCCGTGAAAAAGATCGAAGTGAGCAGCCACCCGAACGACGCTCCCAGCCCGGCCAAGGCACCGATCTGCTCATTCGTCAATCAGCACGCTCCGCTCTCAACTCTCATCCACGAACCTTGGACCACTGCTTCTCGAGCCGCTGCTGGGACACCTTCACGCTCGTCCCAAGCTCCTGAGCGAACACGGAGACACGATACTCCTCCACCATCCAGCGAAACATCTCCAGCTCGGGATCCCGCACGCCGCGCTTCGCATGTTCTTCGGACCGCACCCGCCACAGATGCATGCACGCCCGTACCGGACGAGCCAGCTCCTCATCGCGTGCGACCGCCGCCTGCCCGCCGCCACGCAGCTTCTCGAAGCGCAACCTCGCCGCCCGCACATACCGGGCATACTGCCCCAGCCAGCGCCACCCCGTCTCCAGCACCCAGCCGGGCCGGAACAACTCCCCCATCTGCTCCCGAATGTCCTGCACCGTGCCGACCCAGGAGGCGGGCGCCGATTCGATCAGCAGCAACTCCATCATCTGGCGCTCCTGCAACGCCCCACCGACAACCTCCAGAATGCCGCTCCCCACCTCCGCCAGGCGGTTCCACCCTCGATCAAGGGCACGCTCGAATTCCTCCCGTGTCCGAACGCCGCCCGCATCGCCGAAGCAGGCCCGCTCCGCGACCAACGCACAAACATCATCCACCACACGCCCGGACGACTGCCCCCCAGCCGCGGCGTGCAACCGAAGCTGGGCAAACCTCCCGTCCTGCTCCAGAGCATGCCGCACCGCACTCCCCAACTCCAGCACGCACAACCGACGCAGCCCCGATCGCATCGACAACGCGGCCTCATCCGGGTCGATCAGCAGACGAACGCCCGCCGTGCTCCCCTCATCCACCACCGCCGGGTACCCCACCACCGATCGCCCATCCCGCTCCACCTCGACGCGTTCGGGCAGATCACCCCACGCCCACGCACGCTCTCCCGTGATCTTCCACCGCGGATCCTCGACGCTCCGTAGGGCCCGCTCCACGCGGACACCCAGATCCTCACGCAGCACCCCAACATCCCGCCCACTGCACAACTCCTGCCCCTGCTCATCCAGCACACGCACCCGCATCCGCAGGTGGTCCGGCAGCGCTGTATTCACCCAGAGCGACGCCGGAATCTGCATCCCGCCAATCCGCCCCAGCCGCTCCGCCACGACATCCACGAAGGATGCTCCGGCTCCGGCGAGCGACTCAACATCCAACTCCGAGACCACCCGCTTCGCGACATCCGGCGCCGGTGTAAGCGATCGGCGCAGCTCCTTCGGCAGCGCCCGGATCAACGCCTCCACCTTCTCCTCCAGCAGCCCGGGAACCAGCCACTCCAGCCGTCGCTCATCGACACGCCCGAGCGCATCCACAGGCACCGTCAGGGTGACGCCATCCTCCGGCCGCCCCGGGTCATACCGGTACCCAAGCTCGCTCGCCCGCCCCCCCACCTCCGCACGATCCGGAAACCGCTCGGGCGTCAGTTCGCTCGCATCCCCCGCGATCACATCATCCTCGCTCAGCCACAACAACTTCGGCTGCCCGCGTTCCGCATCACGCCTCCACTTCTCGAAGCGGCTCGCGCTGTACACCTCCGCCGGGATCCTGGCATCGAAGAACGCGTACAGCCGCTCGCTGTCCGCGAGCAGATCCCTCCGCCGAACCTTCGCCTCCATCTCGCGCACCCGCTCGATCAGCTTCCGATTGTGCCGGTGGAACCCACCCTTGGTCTGCAACTCCCCCTCGACAAGCGCGTGATGGATGAAGATCTGCCGGCTCGCCACGGGGTCCGCCGGTCCGTAGTGCGCCCCGCGCCGATGCGCGATCTCCAGCCCGAACAGACTCACCCGCATGCTCGCGAGCACCCGGCCGCTCTGCCCATCCCAGTACGGGTCGCTGTACTTCCTCTCCACAAGATGAGGTGCAAGGTCCTCGATCCATCTCGGATCGATCTTCGCCACCGTCCGGGCGTACAGCTTCGTGGTCCGCACCAGCTCGCCGCTCATGACCCACTTCGGCTTGCTCCCGTGCAGACCCGACCCCGGGAAAATCGCGAACCGCGTCCCGCGCACACCCTGATACGCATGCCCGTCAAACCCCTTCGCCCCCTCGCCCGGCTTCAGTGTTCCGATCGTGTGCAACAACCCGGTCAAAAGCGCCCGATGCACACTCGTCTCATCGCACGGGCTGTGGTTCTCACGGTGCCCCATCTCCGTCACAAGACGACGGATCTGCCGATGTGTGTCCACCCACTCACGCATCCGCATGTACGACACAAAGTTCTGCTTGCACGCCTTCCGCAACTGACTACCCGACAGCTTCTTCCCGAGATCGTGCCACCACCGCCACAGATTCAGCATGGCGAGAAAATCAGAGCCCTCGTGCGCCCATTGCGAGTGCGCCTCATCCGCGGCGTCCCGCCGATCCATCGGTCGCTCACGCGGATCCTGCACCGACAACCCCGATGCGATCACCATCACCTCGGCGAGCGACCCCTCCTTCTCCGCCGCCAGAATCATCCGACCGATCGAGGGATCCACCGGCAGCTTCGCCAGCGCGACACCGATCTCGGTCAGCTCCCCATCCTCATCCACGGCCCCCAGCTCGTGCAGCGTCTCGTACCCGTCCCGCACAAGACGATGATCCGGCGGTTCCACGAACGGGAACGCCGTCACATCACCGAGACGCAACGCCTTCATCTGGAGAATCACACTCGCGAGATTCGTCCGAAGAATCTCCGGCGGCGTGAACTCCTCCCGCTCAGCGTACGACGCATCCGAGTACAGCCGAATGCACACCCCCGGCTCCACACGCCCGCAGCGCCCCGCCCGCTGATTCGCGCTCGCACGACTCACCGGCTCGACAAGCAGCCGCTGAACACGAGTCCGTGCGCTGTATCGGTTCAGACGCGCCACACCCGTATCCACCACATACCGGATGCCCGGAACCGTCAGCGATGTCTCCGCCACATTCGTCGCGAGCACGATCCGACGCCCAGGGGGCTTCTGAAACACCCGCATCTGCTCATCCACTGACAGCCGCGCAAACAGCGGAAGAATCTCCGTCTCCGGCGGGTGATGCTTGCGCAATGCCTCCGCCGTCTCCCGGATCTCCCGCTCTCCCGGCAGAAATACCAGCACATCCCCCACGCCGCCACGACTCCGGTCCTCTCTCGCCAGTTCATCCACGGCGTCAAGAATCGCGTGCTCCATGGTCCGATCCACCTCATCCGGATCGTCCGTCTCGAGCGGTCGGTATCGCACCTCCACCGGATAAGTCCGCCCCGACACCTCGATCACCGGCGCCGGTTTCCCATCCGAATCCGTGAAGTGTGCAGCGAATCGCTCGTGGTCGATCGTCGCCGAGGTAATCACCACCTTCAGATCCGGCCGCTTCATCAGCAGTTGCCGCAGATAGCCAAGCAGAAAATCGATGTTCAGCGTCCGCTCGTGCGCCTCATCGATCACGATGGTGTCGTATTGAAGCAGCCGCCGATCACCCTGCGTCTCGCTCAGCAGGATGCCGTCCGTCATGATCTTGACATACCCGTCCGCGCTCGTTCGATCACCGAACCGGACCTTGTACCCCACCGCTGCCCCCAACTCCGTCCTCAACTCACTCGCCAGACGCATCGCCACACTCCGCGCTGCGATACGCCGCGGCTGGGTGTGCCCGATCAGTCCGCGCACACCCCGCCCCATCTCCAGCAGGATCTTCGGGATCTGTGTCGTCTTCCCTGATCCCGTCTCGCCCGCCACCACCACGACCTGATGCTCCGCGATCGCATGCGCGATCTCCTCCCGTCGCGCGACCACCGGAAGCTCCTCCGCATACTCCACACGCGGCAGCCGCAGGCGCCTTTGCTCCGCCCGCCGCTCACTCTCCTCGATGGACCTCGCGATCTTCTCCACGGCTTCGCCGCCACGACCACGCAGCCGGCGCAACCGCACCCCCAACTGCGCGGCATCCCGCAGCATGCACGCATCGAGTCGCCGCTCAAGATCCCGCGCCGAAAGCTGTCCACGCTCGCCCACTTACACCTCACCCCCAGAACGACGCAGCAGCAACTGCCACAACGCCCGTGACCACTGCACACCAAGCGGCTCGCGCTCCAACCGCACCCGCACCTTCACGCTCATTCCCGCCCGCATCCAGTTCGGAGCATCATCCTCAATTTCAAACTTCACCTCGAATCTCCGCTCCTCGCCCTCGTCCCCATCACTGCCCGCGCCCACATCCACAAATCCATCCCGCCGCCCGCGCACCCCGACCGGCGCCGCCTCCACGAGCGACGCCCGAATCACCTTCCCCGACATCGCCGCCGAGCGCGCCTCCGCCGCGAGCGCCCCATGCATCGCAAACTGCCCCAGCACCGCGCCCGCCTCATTCTGCAGAACCACCCCACGCAGAACAAAGTCCCCATCCGAGTACACCATCCCAACCGGTTCTCCGCGCTGCACATACGCCCCGGTGCGCTCATCGACATCCGGCGCATACCACCTTCCGCCAACAATCGCACTCATCTCCAGCATCCGAACCCGCTCGTCCAATGCTTCCAGCCGCTCACGCAACGCCGCGACCCGCCCGGCAACGATCGCCGCCCGCGCTGCATCCTCCGCAAGCGCCGCATCGTACAACGCCCTCGCCTCGTTCAACTCGCCGAGGACACTCGCCCGTTCCTCGAGCAGCCCACGATGCTCCAGCCGCCCCAGCGTCTCGCCCTCGATCACATGCTCACCCGACACTCGAACCCACTCCAGAAACCCCGCCTCTCGCGCATACACCGGGCTCTGCACACGCGGCTCCACCACGCCATCGATCGTCGCCCACCGTGCCACAGGCACACCAGCAACAGCCACAACCACCGCTCCCAGAATCACACCCGTCGTCACCAGCGCCCGCCCACGCTCGCGCTCGATCTCATGGCTCGTGAACAGATGCGCCAGAAACCTACCCACAGGAACGACGAGAAACACCACCAGCGTCGCCAACGCGATCACCACACCAACGAACGGGATCGACTGGCTCACGAACAACGCGATCACCAGTCCGACAAAGATCCTGTACGGCCCGCTCAGGCACGCAAAGACCAGCAGAAAAGCCCGCTCCAATCCGGTCCGTGCAACCCCGACCGAGTTCCGCACACCCCACACCAGCCGCTTCACCCAGTGATGCAGTTCCCGGCTGCCGCGCTGCTGCATGTTCGGGATCTCGATCAGATCCGACAGGATGTAGTACCCGTCGTACCTCAGCAGCGGATTCGCATTGAACAAAATCGTCGTCACACCCGCGACAAACACGATGTTGTACGCGATCGAGTTGACCACCCCGCTGCTCGTCCCCGCCCACACCATCGCCGCGACCGCCGCCACCGCAAGCTCGACATACATGCCCGCCGCACCGATCGCCGCGCGTCTCCACTTCGACCGCAGCCCCCACGCCGAACTCGCATCCACATACGGGATCGGCACAAATACCAGAAACATCACCCCCAGCGTGTGGACCTGGCCCCCGGTCCCCTCCACACGCCCGAACTTCCGACAGGCAAAGCCGTGACCCAGTTCGTGCAGAAACTTCACGCCGGCGATCGCCACATACAGCAACGCCAGATTCTCGAACGCAAGCACATCCCACACGCCGGAAGCAAACCGCTGCCAGTCCTGCACGATCGCATTCATGCCGAGCAACACCAGCACGCACCACGCCATGAAACCGAACGCCGTGAACGCCAGTCCGCCGATCGGCAACCATCTCCCGAGCAGATCGTTCGGATCGAACAGCGGCACCCGGAAAAACAGAAACCCCATCATCCCCTGTGAAACCTGCCGCTTCCGACGCTTCCCCGCACGCTCGAACAACGCCCGTGCATCCCCCGGCAGATCACTCAGCAGCAGATTCGCCGTATACAACTGCGCCAGCGCCTGGATGGCTTCCGTCTGCGTTGGTGCATCATCGCCGAAACGCTCGCACGCACGCTCCCACGCCTCCGCCACAGTCCGCCGACCATCCAACAGCCCGACGAACCCCCACGCCGGCTCGCTGATCCGCACGAATCCGTTCGTCCCCGGATCGCGCACCACCCACCAGCGCTCGCCGTGCGTGCGCTGGCGTGTCACCTGCGCATCAGATCGCAGCCGCGCTGTCAGCCGCGAGATCCGATGCCAGTGCTCTGAAAAAGTCGGACGCTCCATCCACAAACCGCTCGCTCTCCCTCAGAACCAAAGACGCATCCGCAGCCAATCCGTCATCGGCCTCAACCACACCCGCGCGTACGAGGCACGCCCCGTCTCGATCCGTGCGATCCCCTCCATCCCCGGCCGCAACCCCGTCTCTTCCGCTCTCGCAATCGCTCGAAACGACCGCGACCCGCGCTCCCCGCTCGCCACCGGATCGATCCGCACGATCTCCGCACGAATCTTCCGCCCCGGATCCGCCGCCAGCGCAAGCCGCCCCGTCTGCCCGGCCTCCACACGCATCATCGCGTGCTCCGGAACCGCAACACCCACACGCACCGCCTCCGGATCCGCGATCTCGAACAACAGCTCACCAGTCCCCACCGGACCGCCGACCGCGCTCTCCAGATCACCGGAGATCACCACGCCCCCCACCGGCGCCACGATCCTCGCCTGCCCGATCATGTGCTCCAGCAGCCGAACACGCGCCATCGCCTGCTCACGCTGCGCCTCCGAGACCCGCGCCTCAGCGATCTCCCCCCCGCTCCGCGCGGCATCCGCCTGCGTCCGCGCTGCCTGCTCACGCGCCCGCTCATCGGCCAACTGCAACAGCAACGCCGTGTCGTCCAGCCGCGCCATCAACTGCCCCGGCTCCACACGATCACCCACCCGCACCAGCGCCTCACGCAAAAACCCCTCGAACGGTGCGCTCACCTTCCGCCGGTCCATCGGCTCCACCACGAACGGCGCTCGCACCTCATCCGTCGTCTTCACGAACACACTGAAGCACACAAACGCAATCACAGCCAGCGCGATCATCTTCGCCCAGGTGTGCTGCGCCCCCACCGCCCAGGCAAGGCCGCGATGCGCCCGATAGACCGTCCGCGCCCCGATCCAGCGATCACGCTCCCACCGTTCCCACAGCCGCGCCGACACCAACTCCAGAACCAGCCGCAGCGTCTCGATCTCGCGCTGAGTGAACGCCCGATCCCCCTCACGCTCCAGCAACACGGCACCGACCATCCCCTCGGCCGTCCTCAACGGCATCACCAGACCACACCCGCCCCGTTCACCGACAACGCCCCGCAGACACCGCGTCACCGCCCCCGCACCCTCCGGCTCCGGCCACACCGTCTCGATGTCCTGATCCAACGCCTCATCCATCGCCCGCTCGAGTGCATGCGCCAACTCCGTCTTGCGCACCACCCGATCACTCGCGCTCATCGCCCGCAGCCGAACATCGCCATGCCCGACGCGCCCCAACATCCCGAGCGACACCCGCTCGCACCCGTACCGCGATGCGATCTCATTCACCAACGCAAACGCGATCGCCTCGAACCGGAGATGCGCCCCCGCAACCCCCGCGATCTCAATCGCACTCGCCAGCCGATCGACATCCTCCGTCCGACGCTGCGCTTCCTGCGATGCCTGATACGCCCGCAACGCCGCCAACCCCAGCTCAAGCCGCCCGACATCCTCCGCGAGCGTCCGCTCATCCCGCTCACGCAGCAGAAACACCGCCGCCACATCCGGCTCGCCGATCGAAGCGCACGGCACCACCGCGATGTGCCCGCCGACACTCTGCTGACTGGCGTACGCGACACTCCTCGACTCCCCGGAATGCCCCGCAAACAATCCGGCCGCCTCCTGCACCCAAAGCGCCGGACCGCCCTCAAACGACGGCCACGCCGCGAGGATGTCCACCTGGCCGCCCTCGCGCAACCGCAGCAACGCCCCCGACACCGCACCGGCAAGAGCACCCTGAAGCCGGATGGCATCACCGAGCGCGCGTGCGGTCTCGCTCACAACAACGGAATGGGCCGCCGTAACTCCGGGCATCCATGCAGGATACCTCCCCACCCGGCCAGACGCCCAACCTCAGCCCGCAGAATTCTCACGCATACGAGTGCAGACCCGCGATCACGAAGTTGATCACGATCCAGTTGAACAGCATCACCCCGCAACCGATCAACGCCAGCAGTGCGGTCCACAGCCCCTTATCACGCGTCTTCAGCCGGATGTGAATCAGCACGAGGTACACAAGGAAGGTGTTCAATGCGAACACCTCCTTGGGATCCCAGCCCCACGGCCGCCCCCAGGAGTGATCCGCCCAGATCGCACCCATGATGATCCCGGCCCACAGCAGAATGAACGACAGCTCAACCATCACCAGCGTCGCCCCGTCGAACACCTCCCCGAGCGAGGCCTTCGACGATGCCAGCCGCCGGCCCGTCGCGGTCGTCGCCCGACCGCTCGCCGCCGAGGACGCCTCGATCAGCATCTCCGTACCGCCGAGCCGCGCGTGAGCAGGGCCACCCCCGAACAACCGCCACAACAGATAGAGAATGGCCGTCACCGCCGCCATCGCGATCAACGCATACGCCGCGATGATCACATTCGTGTGGATGTACAGCCACAGATCGTGCAGGATCGGCATCATGTTGTTCACGCTCGGGTCGAGCCGGTGAATGAACTGCGCCGACATCAGCGCTGCCATCGAGGCCACCGCCGCACCGATCAGGAACAGATTCTTCAATGGCGTCTTCCGAGCCGCGTACTCCATCGGAATCGCCAGCAACGCCCCGAACCACACGCTCGTCGTCACCGCCTCGAACATGTTCGAGTTCGGCCACCGCCCCGAGATGTACCACCGCAACAGCAACGCCGCCGTCTGCACCACGAACGCCACGCTGAACAACCCGATCCCCAGCGCACGCGCCCCCGGCCAGCGCCACGCGACCGCCATCAGCAGCACGAGCACCGCCGCCAAATAGATCACCCAGCCCCACACCAGCGATCCGATCCGGAAGTACAGGGACTCCGCGAACATCCGCGATTCGCTCGGATACAGCTCCGGCGAGACCTCGCGCACACGCGCTGTGAACTCCGCCAACCGTGCATTCGCTGTTGTCGCATCCCCCGCCCGCCACGCCTGCGCGAACGCAACCCAACGCCGGGCGATCTCCTCCCGCAAAGACGGCTCCATCCGCTCCATCGCCAGCACCTGCCCCGGCGTCGGCGTCTGCCCCGGTGCCACCGGGAAAAGTTCCCCCGGATTCAGCCAGGGCGTCTTCGGATCGTGATTCGGCGGCGGGATCACACGCAGCAACGACAGCAGCGCCTCCGGACGCCGCAGATTCACCGCGCCTTCGAGGCGATCCACGAACTTCCGAGTCCGGATCAGGTCCGATGACCACTGGTTGAACAACTGCATCGCGCTCGGAGTGAACAGCAGCGGTTCCGCGATCTGACCCGTGTCCACAAACCGCCGAATCTCCTCCTCGCTCGCGACACCATCGCGCAGCAGCGCCGCCCCGAGCTGCTGACGCATCGGCTTGTTCCCCAGATGAATCAGCGGCGCATCCTCGTATCGCTCCGGGCGAAGCATCAGATCCAGATACGCGAAATCCGCCGGCGCGAACACCAGCTCTCCATCCACTTCCACACGCACACCCCGCGGCCCCGCGATCGTCGAAACCGTCTCGCTCGCAAACGACTTGAACGACTTCAGCCGACCGCGGTTGTACACCGCCGCACGATCCAAGGGGCCGAGCCGCACCTCACCGACAAACCCGCCGGGCGTCTCACTCGAACGCAACAGCGAGGTCCATGTCGCCAGCCCGGTGATCACCAGCCCGATCACCACGCCCGCCATCAGGAACAGGCCCGTTCGTCTCGTGCTCACGCCGCACCCCCACTCTGCGATGACTCGGCAAGATCCTGCGCGATCCGCTCACGCTGACGACGCTTCAGAATCGGCTTCACATAAAACGCGTACATCATCCCCAGTACCGTGAGCGTCCCACCCGCCAACTGGGTGTACACACCATCACGATTCCCGACACCCAGCCCCGTAAAGCTCATCCCGCCCACCGGCGAGAAGAAACTCATCTCCGATGGCGGATCCCAGTACGCCTGGAAGAACCACCATCCACCCTCGGCTGCCGGCGCATTCGTACTGACGCGAACCATCTCCGCGGCTTCATCGAAACGGATCACGCTCGTCCAGTCCCGGATCGAGGCGGTCTCCCCCGTAAACCCGCCGAACTGACTCGTCAGAATAAATTCGTCCAACTCCACCGCCAGACCCAGCGGGCGACGCTCCCGCGTGAAGATCACCTCCACCTCGCCGACCCCCGGAACATCAAACGCCACCGGCTCCCACCGCGTCAGCCGCGGCGTGGCCATCGCATCATCATCGAACGAATACCGGTGAAACGGCACCCACGCCGACCCCTGCCACTCACCCGCTCGCATCTCCACACGCACCATCGCGTACAGACGCGAAGTATCCGCATCCCGGTCGCGCTGATTCCGCGGCACGATCAACGGCCGCGACTCCTCCACCGCGTGCGGACTCCACTCCACGACCCGCAGCGTCGCGCCCGATGGAAACTCGATCGACTCACCCGGATTCATCCGGTGCTCGCGCGCTCCCCCGCCCATATTCACCATCGCGCGAAGATCCTCACGCCCCGGACCCGCGACGACGATGATCCGCGACGACACCCCCGGACTGAACCGCGTCACCAACCGCTCATCGACCTCCCGGAACGCCGATGCCGGATCCCCCTGATGCATCCCCGGACCGACCTCCACACCGAGATCCCGCGTGTCCTCAGCGCGATCCGCCACCCACCGCACGAACTCCTCGCCCTCGGGCGTCCGCACGGTGATCATCGCCAGTGAAATCCGCCGCACAGGATCAACCGGAAGATCACGAATCACATCGTCAACCCGAATCTCCCAACCCGAGTCCCCCAGCGCGATGAAAACATCGAACTTCCGCTCATCATCCAGCGCCACCGTGTGCGATACCCCCCCATCCGCCAACGCCACATACAAACGAGACGAACTGCCCGACAGCAACTCCGCCGCCTCCGCCTCGCTCTCCGCGTAACTGAACGCGAGCATCCCGTCGAACGCCATCCGCTGCTCCGGTCGATACGCAGCCACCACCGCACGCTGCGCGCTCCGACCTGGAGATCCAAGCTCCACCACCGCCACCGGCTCCTTCCGTTCACCCGACGGAGCAGGCGTCAGTCGAGACTGCTCGATCGCGTACCGAAGAAACCCCGTGACCCGAACATCAACATCCCCGAGCACATCCCACTCTTCCGATACAGACACCGGCAGATCCAGCACACGCCCCGTCGCGCCCGAAATCTCCTCCGCCGGCTGCCCCCGCAATGCAGGCCAAACGCTCTCCACGCTCCCGATCGTGTCGTTGTACCGCGGCAGCCCACGAATCGGACGATGCGCCCACCGTCCACCCTCCGCACGCCGCACCGCGAGCGCTGACGAATCCTTCACCCAGAAATACTCCTGCGCCACCGTCCCCAGACGCATCCCAAGACCCCTGCCCGACCGCACACCCGCACCATCCACAACCTCCTGCACCAGCCGCTCACCATCCGGCCTCGTCACACTCACCACCGCACCGAACCCACCCTCCAATCGCTCCGGTTCGATCGATGCGATCGAGAACCGGTACACCCCCTCGCTCGTCTCCACACTCCGCATCGCCCCCGAAACCACCGGCAGCATCGTCACGCCGCCGTCCGGCATCTCGATGTGCACCGCCCGCCGAATCACCGGCGTATCACCCTCCACCTTCCGTGCGAAGTACACCACCGAACCCACGATCAGCACCACCACGCCCGTATGGATCGTCCACACCCCAAGATTGATCACCTTCAGCGGAATCCTCCGGAGCGTCGTCACGATGATGTTCACCGTCAGCAGCCCGCACACCAGATAAAAAAACCAGGTGTGGAACCACTCGAACTCCGTCATCTCGAAGATCCGCCACTGGCGAATCATGTCATGACGCCACACCGAAGCATCGAAAAAGCGCAGCGATGTCGGGTACACCACCCCCGCCGACCCCACCGCCGAGTACACAAACAGAATCACAAACAAGCTGATCCCGAGCCAGACACTCGAGAAGAGATCAACAACCCACCCAATCGGGCCACGCCTCTGATCTGATGCTGCCTGCTGCTTCACTGAGCGAATACCCCTCATCGTCGGAATCAATCATGGATGCCCCCCTGAAAAATTCCTGTCCAACAAGAAGAATACTACTCTGCCCGTACTCACCTGTCATGCACCCCCCGATTCACCCCGAAAACGGCCATTCCTCCCCCTCACCCACCCTCGCGCAATTCCTCCCTCAGCCGCCCCGCCGCGCCGTCCAGCGTCTCACCCTCCATATCCACCCGCGCATTCGCCCGGCGCATCATCGCATCGTCGATCGACCCCACGAGCCCCCGCAGCGCATCCACCAGCGTGCCATCCATCGCCGCCGTCTCACCCAGCAACAGCACCGCGTCGTACGCAGGGAATACCCGCGCCTCATCCCGGATCAAACTCAGGTCGAACGCATCGATCCGCCCATCCGTTGTGAACGCCGTGATCACATCCACGCGCCCCTCGCTCACCGCCGGGTACATCAGCGTCGAGTCGAACGCCACCTCCTCCGCGAACTCCAGCCCGTACCCCCTGCGGAACGCACGCCACTCCGGCCGCTCGAAGAACTCATAGTCCGATCCGATCCGCAACCCCGACGCGTGCGCCTCCAGATCCCCCGTCTGCTCCACACCCAGCCGCTCGGCCACATCCCGGCGCATCGCCAGCGCGTACGCGTTCTCGAATCCCAGCGGCCCCAGACACAACACCCCCCGACCCGCCAGCCACGCCGTCATCTCGAACAGCATCGTCGTCGGATCCGGAACATCCTCACGCCCCATGTTGTTCACCCAGATCGTCCCCGAGTAATCGACATACGCATCGATCCGCCCCTGCAACAACGCCTCGAACACCACGATCGACCCCAGCCCCTCGTTGATCTCCACCCGGTACCCCGCCTCCTCCAGCGTCTGCGCAATCACCCGCGCCAGGATGAACTGCTCCGTGAAGGTCTTGGCCCCGATCACCACACGCCCCTGAAACCGCTCGCCCCGATCACCCTCCAGCGCCGCCACCACCCCCCGCGATCGCTGCAACTCCACGAACAGCGGCAGCATCCCGCCCACCACAATCACCAGCGCACCCGCGATCGCAGCCATCCCCATCCCGCGTGACCGGCGTGCCACCGCCACCTCACCCAGCCGGATCAACCCATCCAGCAGCAACGCCAGCCCCGCCGCCGCGAACACACCCACCAGCACCGCCGTGAAGTTCAGCGTCTGCAACCCCGAAAAAATGTAGTTCCCCAGCGAACGCGCCCCCACCGGCGTCGACAGCGTCGCGATCCCCACCACCCACACCGCCGCAGTCCGCACGCCCGCGATGATCACCGGCGCGGCCAGCGGCAACTGCACACGCCACAACACCTGCCGCCCCGTCATACCGATCCCACGCGCCGCCTCAACCACATTCGCATCCACCCCGAGAATCCCCGTCACCGTATTCCGCAGGATCGGCAACACCGAGTACGCGCTCAGCGCCACGATCGCCGGCACACGACCGAACATCCCGAACGCCGCCACCATCAGTGCCAGAATCGCCAGCGACGGAATCGTCTGCACCACACTCGCCACCGCAAGCACCGGACCCCGCAACCACCGCACACGCAACGACAACACCGCCAACGGCACGCTGATCGCCGCACCGATCAGCAGACTCGTCAGCACCAGCAGCAGATGATTCCCCAGCAGATCCGGCAGCCGATTCAGTTGCTCGCTCAGGTTCGGATTCATCCGCCCTCCCCGCCCCGCGCGATCGCCTCCACCGCATCCGCCTGGCGCTTCGGCATCGCCATCAACCGCTCCGCGTACGCATCCTGCGGATCACTCATCACCTCGTGCGCGCTCCCCAGCCGCACGATCCGCCCACCCTGCATCACCGCGATCCGATCCCCCATCAACAACGCTTCCGTCATGTCGTGCGTCACCAGCACCACCGTCAGCCCCAACCGACGCTGCAACGCGTGCAGTTCATCCTGCAAACCATCGCGCGTCACCGGATCCAACGCGCCCAGCGGCTCATCCATCAGCATCACACGCGGCTCCGCAGCCAGCGCCCGCGCCAGCCCCACACGCTGCCGCTGACCGCCCGAAAGCGCACTCGGCAGCCGACCCGCGTACTCCTCCACAGGCAGCCCCACCATCTCCAGCAACTCCCCGACCCGTTTCCGGATCCGCCCCCGATCCCACCCCAACAGCCGCGGCACAGCGCCCACATTCTCCGCGATCGTCATGTGCGGAAACAGCCCCACACCCTGAAACACATACCCGATCCGACGACGCAGCCGCACCGGATCCCCACGCAACACCGACTCGCCCTCGACGAAAATATCACCCCGCGTCGGCTCCACCAGCCGGTTGATCATCTTCAGCGTCGTCGTCTTCCCGCACCCCGACTCCCCCAGCAGCACGACGATCTCGCCCTCACGGACATGCAGCGACAGATCATCGACGACGAAGGTCCGCCCCCCGTCAAACGATTTCCCGACACGCTCAATCCGGATCATCGGCCTTCGCGATCATCTCCGCGGAAATGCTCCGCTTCTTGCGCCCAATCAACGCAACATAGTAGATCCGATCACCCGTTGCACTCATCCGGTGCAGATACCGCAGATACGCGTGCATCTCCAGCACGCCCTCATCCGCCATCGCGTCGATCAACCGATCAAACCCCCCGCTCCGCTCGCCGCTCAGGAACGAATCCTTCACATTGAACGCGATCCACCCGTTCTCCTCCACGAGGTTGAACGCCGTCGCGAAAGCGTCCGCCGGGATATCTCCGAACCCCAGCGCCGCCACCGTCGTCATGCCGTTGAACCGACGATCGCGCAGACGCTTCACCTCATCCCCGCCCAGATCCGTCAGGTCCGCGACCAGATACTCGTCGTACACGCTCGGCCGATCGCGTTCCGCGGCGTCCTTCGCCTCCGGAATGATGTCGATCCCCACAACCTCCGCCGCGCCCCCCTTCCGCAGCCGCTCACCCACGATCCCGTTCCCGGCGCCCACATCCAGCACCCGCAGTTCATTCACAGAGTGATTCGACTCGCGCAGCACCGTCTCCAGCAGACCCACCACCCGATTCGGCGAGTTGCACTTCAACTCATCGTGGAACAGCCGCTCGTACAACCCCGGCACATCAAAGATCTCCGGGTAATCATGGAAGCGAAACCGCTGCCACTGCCCGTCGATCCGCGCCTCGCACCACTCCTCATCCTGATCCAGATCAAGATCCGGGCGGGGGAAACGCAGCCGGATGCCCGATGCCGCTCCCAGATCCTCGCCCAAACCCCGGCCCCCCGAACCCTTCACTTTGATCGCCCGTTCATCGCGTGTGCTGGTATCTGTCATGGCTCCTTGCGACGCGGGGTATTTCGCCCCACGCCGTGTTCGGTGTTCACTCGAAACCTCAAAAACCCTCACGCACGCCCAAAGGGCGCGCACGGGTACCCTCACCCCCCACCCCCGGAATGTCAACCGAAAACCCCCGATTTCGCCCGATTTCCCATGATTATCACCTGATCTTGCCCCGAACGCACGCGATCGTGATCCGCCGCCCGCGCCCGCAGATGCCCACTCGCCCGCCCCACGCTCCATTGACGACCCGCCCCCCCCGATCTACCCTTCCTCCTGCGCAGGATGCCCACACACCCCGCGCCATGATGGTGGCTGTAGCTCAGTTGGTTAGAGCACCAGGTTGTGATCCTGGGGGTCGCGGGTTCGAGTCCCGTCAGTCACCCTTCCCTCCCGCGTTCATCAGGTGCCATGGAGACATCGCGCAGCGCAGCAAGCGATTTCTCCATGATGTGCCACAACTTCCCGGTGGGACACGGTCCGACTACAAGCATGGAGCGTCAGCGACATGCCTCACCATCCAAATCCAATCAACCCATACCCACCCCACCTGCAATCCGCGTCCAATACGAGCCCGGAACGAAGTGACGGGGCACGCGATACCCAAAGCCCCCGCACCTTCCCCACTTGCAACTTCGCCCACTACGAGCGTGGAGCGTCAGCGACACGATCAGCGCACTTCCACCCCACACCCTCACCACATGCATCCCGCGCTCACTCCCTCTTTCCTGCCTTCCCCTCTCCCCCTGTGCCACCAGTTCCTGCGGCGATGCGCAGCATCGACGGATGACTGGTGCTCTCATCCTCTCCCATCCCTGTGCCACCAGTCACTGCGGCTTCCGGGGGATGTGCAGCATCGACGGAAGACTGGTGCTGCCTTCCCCCACACGGTTTGCCGCTGCGCGGCCGAACCGTGCCACCCGTGATTTCCAAACTTCGACCACCCACCGACACCAAGGGTGCCACGGTTTGTCAGCGTGAGCCCTCCGGGGCGAACGCTGCAAACCGTGTGTCCTTCTCCTATTGCCTGTCCTCTCCCCCAACACTCACCCAATCTGAATCTTGTCTCCATCTATTCCCCAGTACTCAATGCGATTCACCTGCCAAGATTCCAACTTCTCCAACGACTCCGCACCCTCCCCACCTGCAACCAACCCCCGCCTCCCGAAGATGGGGTGCAGGGGACACTTCCCCTGCATGGCATACTCACTCACCGAATCATCTTGCGGCCCCAAGAAACCGTGAACAACGCGATCAGAGTCACGCCGAGTACGGCCTGAACACCCGCAACAAGGCGAAGCCAGCCCGTCGGGGCAAAATCACCGTATCCGAGAGTCGTGAATGTCGTGACGGAGAAATACAGCGCGGTAAAGGAACTTGCATTCCAGTATTCCATCGCGCTCTTACCCGGATCCATCTGCCCGTTGTAGAGAATCGTGCTGTCGCTTGCTCCGATGGAGTAGATCAATGCACACACCACGACCAATATGATGGCCGTGAACAGAGGCCGCATCGGACGAACCAGATACCCAACGCAATTCCGCCAGATCAACCAGTAAAACACACCATCAACAAGCAGCCATTGGATCATCTCGGCCAAAGTCATTCGGCGCTGTTTTCCGGAAGCATCCCAACGCTTGGCTTGACCGCGGAAATCACCGGTCTTACGACGCAGTTCCATGTAGCGGAAGTGGCACAAGTCCTCAAGCTCGTCCGTACTCGGCTGTCGTCGAAAATTGTCGCGAAGCAGGTTGTACTGTGCTGATGCACCGAGCAAATCGGCGCGTCGTCCGGAGTCCTCACCATGAATGAGGTACCCATGGCTGCGAATACCAAGCCGGCGACGCAACCAAGGCCAGACATTTTCTCGCCATGCAGCCGTGACAGCCATGAAATACTCTAAAGTGATTCGAAGTACACTTTCCGGCGGCAGCAAATCTCGGACTGCGCCGGGACAATCCGCATGAGAAAGAGATTCTGCGGCGATCCATGCCTTCGGCAGCTTGATCACACTGCCCTCGCGGAACGTCGTCTCTGACAGCCGGATCCTCGCATCGTGTCCGAAACATGCGCCCTCAAGAAGGATGCTGCATTTGGATTCGTGCAATTGAAGACTGAGCGGTCCATTGATGGCTGCTGTACTGAAATTCAGATTGCCTGCAATCCGGCTTGCGTCAAAGCTCGCTTCTGATTCTTTTTCAGGGAATGTGGCCCCATAGAAGTTGGCGCCACGAGGAAATGCGCACGCGTGAAACAAGACATCCCCCTGAAAATCAGTCTGGCAGAATGCCGGATGACCTGAGAAACGCACCTCGGCGAATGTGGCCCGCTGGAAAAAAGTCGATCTCCGAAATGTCGTCATGGAGTGAAAATCTGACTGGCAGAAGTATGCATCGTCCTTAACGCGCGAGTTCTCAATCCGTACTTCTGAACAGAAGTGGCACGATTGAAAATCGATCCCATAGAGATTGCAATTGTACAGTTTAAGTTGGATACCAACAATCATTTTTGCCAGACAGCAACCATCAATCCGACAGTGCTCAAGGATAAGGGCCGTAGGATTCGCAAGCGTGGGCGTGCCGGTGTCGCTAATTTCTGCAACGGCTGCGCCTTGGTGATTCTGCACCGATTCGATCAGCGAGCGAAGATCCCCTATCCGTGCATCCCGAATCGGCTTGCGATTCACGATTAAATCAGCGGCACTCGCGATTTGTTCGTATGTCTTGATCGCGTTCAAAGCTTGCATCCCCTCACCCCACCTCCCCAACCACCTCCCCCGCACGCGCCAACTCCGCCTCCGTATTCAGCACATCGGGGCACAGGCGCACGAACCCCATCCGCGCATCCGCCTTCACGCCGCGCGCTGCCAGCC
>REDD01000162.1 GCA_007693725.1 Phycisphaeraceae bacterium | reverse complement strand
TGTCGGCGAGGGTGTGGGCGGCGAGGAGAGACGCCAGGACGAGTGCGAGTGTGGTGGTGAATCGGGTCATGGCGGAAGGGTAGCGGGGTGGGGGGTTACGCCCAAGTGAGCCACCAACGCAGGCGCCTGAAGAGGTAGAGCCCGAGGAATGCAAGGATAATCCACCAGATGAGGCCGCCGATGAGCGCCTCGATCAGCCACGCGAAGGATCGCACAAGGGAGTTCAGCCCGGCTTGCGCTGAATGAGCAAGCATCTGACCGATGGAGTTGTCGGATGGCGTATGGGCATTCTCGTATGGTGTGGCGATGGTCACTCTGAGGGTTGCGAGTGCAGCGAGTTCGCTGATCAGTGAGCGTTGGGCGTCGAGGCGCTCGATCGAGGTGCGAAACTCGGAGAGCTCTGTTCTGATGCGGAGTATGTCGGCGAGATTGGCATCGGGGCGGGCGCTGAGTAGATCGAGCAGTTCGCTTTCCATGCGGCGTTCGTTTCGCAGCCGGGCTTCAAGATCGAGGATCTGGTCAGTCGCATCACGGGCCTGAATGTTGAGCTGTGATGTTTCGCCGATCGTTCCGATTTGTTCGATGACGCTGTCCAACCGTTCTGCGCGAATACGGAGGATGATTGAAGCGGAGGGACGGTACTCGGATTGGGAAATGGAGACTTCGCCGAGGTACTCGCCAAGTTCGGGGCGTATGACGGATCTGACATGGCGAGCGGCATCGTTGATGTCTTTGGACAGGATGGTGATGGAACCGGAACGGATGATGGTGCGATGCGCCGGGAAATCGGAGAGAGCGGGTGAGGTACGGGACGATTGACTGCTTGCATCAAGAGGCGAGGGGGGGCCTGTTCGTGCATGGACGGAAACGTCGGCCGTTCCGCCGGCGAACCTATGTGGGTAGCTGTTGTCCGACTGCGATGGCACCTTCATGAACATGATCGGCGAGGAACGATCTGATAGGGGGCTATGTGCAATATAGATCGGAATTCCAATGGCGAAGATCGTGACGCAAGCGACGACAGCCGCAACGGCGGGTCGGTGGCGCAGGAGTCGGCGAATCCGACTCTGTTGAGGACCATCGGTGTGATGGAGCTCTTCGATCGCTCGATGCGCGATCGAGGGCGTGCGTGGTGATGCATCGGTCAGGTCGCAGAGGATGGCCTCGATGTGATCGTGCTTGCTGTCTTTCATTGCTCCACCTCCGCTCCGAGCATGGCGCGGAGTTCATCCATGGCTGCGTAGAGTCGGGTCTTGACGGTTCCGATTGGTATTTGAAGCACATCTGAGACTTGCTGGTGTGTCAGTCCGCGGTGGTAGCAGAGAAGGACGATCTCGCGGCGTGCATCGGAGAGTTCGGCGAGAGCCTTTGTGACTTCGGGATGATCTGAGGAATCATGGGAATCGTTGTCGTATCCGGTTGAAAGGGCCTGATCAAGCAGCGGGGAGGTGCGTCTGTGCTTCCGGGCCCGAAGCAGGTCGCGGCAGCGATGTATGAGAATTCGGTAGATCCATGTTCGAGCACTGCTCTGCTGTCGGAAAGTCCGGGCATTCCGGATGACACGCATCCAGGTGTCCTGCACGGCGTCTTCCGCTGTGGCCCGATCCCCGGTGAGCATCGCGGTGGCGAGGGCGAGAAGCATGTGCTCGTAGCGGGCGGCGAGTGCGTGCAGGGCCTCGGGTTTGCCGTTCTTGGCGTAGAGGCGGATGAGGTCTTCATCGGTTTGTTGCTGCAGATCGATGGTCATGCTGTGCAATAGACGCCTGAGGGAGGTGAATGGTTTTTGGTTTTCCGGGATTCCTCGGGACGCTACACTGATTCTGCAGTTCGCGCGGGGCGCGTCGGGCGGCGGGTTGGCCGTCGTCCGGGGCTGAGATGGACCCGTGGAACCTGACCCGGTTCGGACCGGCGGAGGGAACGCGAACGCGTCGGCTCGGTGTGCGGCACGCCTGCCCGTGGTGGGCGGCGGCATGCACGCGAGCGGTCGGCGTGTCCTCTTCCTGAAACCGATCCCCCGGAAACAATTTGTCCGCACGGACTGACGAGCAGTCCGTGGCACCCCCCGGAACCCCCCGGAAGTGCTCCCCGGACCCCCGGAAGCCGTGGCACCCCCGGAAGCCCCGGAAGCCCCGGAAGCCCCGGACCCCCGGAACCCCGATTCCGGGGGAGTCCTTTCCGGTCCAACGCGGTTGATCAAGCCATCAGGAAGGCACGCAGCATGACTCAGAAGCACAACGCACAGAACGGCTCCTCCACGGACTCCAACGCAGCGCGGTACCCCAAAGTCGAGCCGGAGCACATGGGCAAGGGGAGCGCGGCGTGGAAGGCGGCGCACCTCATCGGCCAGGATCGCGCGGCGTGGCTGGCTCAGGGTGGCGATGCGAACGAGGCGCGGGGTGGATCGCCCCGGTTGTCGGAGTTGTTCTCGCCGCCGTTGCACGGGGCGCACAATCCGGCCTCGGATCGTGCGGGGACGACGCCGGGATCGTTCGCGTTGCGTGCGGATGTGGGCGGGCCGCGGATGTTTTCGAGCCCGGACACGCCCGGCATGCCCGATGTCTCCGACAAGACCGCGTGGGACTTCCTGCCCGAGGACTGGACCGTCGAGATCCTGCCCGATGCCGACAGCGCGCCCGCTGCATCTTCACCCTGCGGCCACGAGGCGCATGTCTTCACCGATGCGCGCGGCATCACCCGGCGCATCACCACGCCGCCCGGCTTCCGGCCCGTCACCCAGCTCGAATCGGCCCGTCTCGGCATCATCACGCCGGAGATGCAGCGCGTCGCGCAGCGCGAGCCGCACCTGACCGCGGAGGAGATCCGCGACGAGGTCGGCGCTGGGCGGATGATCATCCCGGCGAACCGCGTGCATCTCGGGTACCGGCTCGATCCGATGTGCATCGGGCGCGCGAGCAAGACGAAGGTGAACGCGAACATGGGGGCCTCGCCGGTGTCGAGCGGCACGGAGGAGGAGGTCGAGAAGCTGCGGTGGGCGGAGCAGTGGGGCGCGGACACGGTGATGGACCTGTCCACGGGCGGCGATCTGGATGCCTGCCGCGACGCGATCATCCGCGCCTCGACGGTGCCGATCGGGACGGTGCCGATCTACTCGATGATCATCGGACGCCGGTTGGAGGACTTGGATGAAGAGACGATTCTGGGGACCGTTGCGCATCAGGCGAAGCAGGGCGTGGACTACATGACGATCCACGCGGGCGTGCTGAAGGATCACCTCAAGTATGTCAAGAACCGCCTGATCGGGATCGTGTCGCGCGGCGGGTCGCTGCTGGCGAAGTGGATGCTCGTCCACAACAAGGAGAACCCGACCTACACGCTGTGGGACGACATCTGCCGCATCATGCGCGAGTACGATGTGTCGTTCTCGATCGGCGATGGCCTGCGTCCGGGCGGACTGGCCGACGCGACGGATGAGGCGCAGTTGCGCGAACTGCTGACCATCGGCGAGCTGACCGAGCGTGCGTGGCGTCACGGCGTGCAGGTGATGGTCGAGGGTCCGGGGCATGTGCCGCTGGATCAGATTGAGTACAACATGAAGCTCCAGCGCCGTGCGTGCCACGGTGCGCCGTTCTATGTGCTCGGCCCGCTTGTGACGGATGTCTTCCCGGGCTACGACCACATCACCTCGTGCATCGGCGCGACGAACGCGGCGTACCACGGCGCGGCCATGCTGTGCTATGTCACGCCGAAGGAGCATCTTGGCCTGCCGAAGCGCGGCGATGTCAAGGAGGGGTGCATCGCGTACAAGATCGCAGCGCATGCGGCGGATGTTGCGCTGGGCATCCCCGGCACGCGCGACTGGGACGACGACCTGACGCGGGCGCGTGCTGCTCTCAACTGGGAGAAGCACTTCGAGCTGGCGTACGACACCGATACCGCGCGGGCGTACCACGATGAGGATCTCGATGTCGATACGGACTTCTGCGCGATGTGCGGGCACGACTGGTGCAGCGTCCGGATCAGCAAGGAGATCCAGGAGTTCGCCTCCGGCAAGGCCGACGGCTTCGAGCGGATGGGCGGGCGTGACGGCACCAAGGCCGGCGCGCCCAAGCTCTCCGAAGGGCTCTCCGAGGAGCAGCAGCGCATCCTCGAGCAGCGGGGCTACCTCAAGCCCGAGGAGATCCACAAGCTCGCGGCGAAGACCCGCGGCAAGCTCGCCGAGGCGGGGTTGGTCGAGGAGGGGGGCAAGGCGTCCTGCCACTCTGACTTCGTGGATACCGAGGATGCCAGGAAGCTGCACGCCGAGGTGAAGACGGGGGAGAAGGTTGTGCAGTTGAACACGGCCCCGGCCCACGGAATCGCGAAGGACGACCGGCTGATCTAAGATTCGGGCATGCGCCCGGCGCTGACCATCCACGCCCCGCTGACGCTCGGGAATGCGATGCGCTTTCCCGTGCAGTCCGCCGCGTCGAGGCGCGATGTTCTGATCGGTGCGGCGTG
>REDD01000301.1 GCA_007693725.1 Phycisphaeraceae bacterium | reverse complement strand
GCGCCGACCCGCAGGAAGCTCTCGTGGATCTCCTGGATCACATCCGGGCGGGTCTTGACGAGGATGTCGGTGCAGTTCTCGCAGCCGCAGTAGTCCTTCTCGAGGTCGAGATCGTGGGCGTAGATGGAGGTGCCCATCGCGCCGTCGAGGGTCAGGACGCGTCGGGAGAGTTCGTGTGCGAAGCGGCTCGCCATGGGGCGGGTTTCCTCTGAGTCTGGTCTGTGGGACGGGTCGGGTGCTGGTCCGGCGGTGTTCCCACGACGCCGCCGGGCACATTCTACCATATTTCCGCAAATACGGATGGAAATCGAGGGGATTTCTCGCCGCTCGGCCCATCGCCCTTGTGAATCACGGAGAATCGGCCAGAATGGCCCGCTGGCCGAAACCGCCCCGCCCGCCATCCAAACAAGAGAGTCCCCCGCGTGCCCGTTTGGGCCGGTTCGGAGCATGTCCACGCCGGGATTGGAGACGACCCGATGAGCGACCCCGCCATCCTGATCGAGGGTGTGACCAAGCGGTTCCGCGACAAGGTGGCGGTCGATCGGCTGGATCTGGCGGTCCCCGCCGGGTCGCTGTGCGGCTTCCTCGGCCCCAACGGCGCCGGGAAGACGACCACCATCCGCATGGTCATGTCCATCTTCCTCCCCGATGAGGGGCGGATCTCGGTCCTCGGGCGGAAGTCCGCCATCGAGTCCAAGGACCGCATCGGCTATCTCCCCGAGGAGCGGGGGGTGTACCGCAAGATGAAGGTCGGCGAGTTCCTGACCTACATCGGGACGCTCAAGGGGGTCGATCGCAAGCCCCTCTCGAAGTGGATCGACCAGTGGCTCGACCGCGTCGGGCTGCCGGAGGTCCGCAAGAAGCGGTGCGAGGAACTCTCCAAGGGCATGCAGCAGAAGGTGCAGTTCCTCGCGACGATCATCCACGACCCGGACCTCATCATTCTCGATGAGCCGTTCAGTGGCCTGGACCCGGTGAACGCCCGTCTGCTCAACGAACTCATCCGCGAGCTGCACGATGCCGGCAAGACCATCATCTTCTCGACGCATGTGCTCATCCAGGCCGAGCAGATGTGCGACCGCATCTTCATGATCAACGGCGGGAAGAAGATTCTCGACGGCACCGTCGATGAGATCCGCGCCGACCACGATCCCAACACCGTCGTCTTCGAGCCGTCGCCCGGCGCTGACTACGAGTCCACGGTCCGCAGCATTCCCGGCGTGTACTCGCTGTCGATGGGGGATCGCGGCGTCGTCGAGGCGCATCTGGACAACGATGCGGACCCGCGCAGCGTGATGCGGACCATCGTCGAGCGGATCCCGGTGCGGCGCGTCGAGGTTCGGCGGGCCACTCTGGAAGACATCTTCGTATTGCTCGTCAAACCCGGCGATTCCGAGGACATGCTGCGTGCCGCGTTGAGCGGTCGAGCGGGAGCGGAGGCCCTCCATGCGTAAGATCTTCGCCGCGGCCGTCCGCGAATACCGCACGACAGCGCTCACTCCCGCCTTCCTCATCGGCGCGGTCATCCTGCCGGTCGCCATCTGGGGCATCATCGCGGCGGTGGCGGGGCTTGGCCTCCTGACCGGCGAGAAGGCGGTCATGGAGGGACGGATCGCCATTCTCGACGAGAGCGAGGATCAGCTCTTTTTCAAAGCCCTGACCGCGCACTTTGATCCCGAAGCGCAGCGCGCCCGCGATGAGAAGCGGCGCGAGCAGATCCAGGAACTCATGGATCAATCGCCGATGTCCTCGATGATGAGCGAGGAGGAGAAGCAGCGGGCGATGCGCATGGCGGCTCCGCTGCTCGGACTCGAGCGCATCGGCGAGATCGTCTTCGAGCCGTTGGAGAGCGAGGAGCAGTTCAATGCTGCGCGTGATCGCCTCGGCGCCGGAGAACTCCGCGCATTGATCCGTGTCGGGGAATCGACACTGATCCTGCCCGAACTGACGGAAGCCGAGCAGCAGGAGGTCATCATCGATGACGATCCGCTGCTGCAGCAGGCGGCCGCGAGCCGGCAGGGGCCGATGCAATCGAAGCCGACCTTCCGTTTCGCGCACGCCGAGGATCTTGACTCGGATCATGTCCGCGCGCTCCGCAGCGCTGTCGCGCAGATCGCTCAGAACGAGCGGTTCCGCCGGGCGGGGATGGATGTCGCCATGGTCCGCGCCATCGATCGCAGCCAGCCGGAGCCGCAGACGACCGTCGTCACCTCGCGCGGCGAGGAACGCGAATCGCGCGCGGAATTTCAGCGGATGATGCCCTTTATCTTCATGATGCTGCTCTTCACCGCCGCGGTGACGGGCGGGCAGTATCTGCTCATGGGCACGCTCGAGGAGAAGGGTTCGCGTGTCATGGAGGTGTTGCTGTCGGCGATCTCGCCGATGCAACTGCTCATCGCCAAGCTGGTCGGGCAGGGGTTGGTCGGCCTGACCATCCTCGTCATGTACACGGGGCTGGGGCTGCTGCTGGCCGATCGCTTTAATCTTCTCCAGCTCATCCCGATGGCGCAGGTCGGCTGGATGGTGATCTACTTCCTCATCGCGTACGCCTTCCTCGGGGCGATGATGGTCGCGGTCGGCGCGGCCGTCACCGAGATCCGCGAGGCGCAGGCGCTGTACGCACCCATCACCTTCTCCATGATCCTCCCCTTCGTCCTGATGTTCCCGATCATCGAGAATCCTGCGAGCATCTGGGCCCGCATCTTCTCGTATTTCCCGCCCACGACCCCCTTTGTGATGGTCATGCGTCTGAGCCAGCCCGCATACCCGGTGCCGCTGTGGGAGATCCTCGCGACGATCGTTGTCGGTTTCGCCGGTGTGGTCCTGGTCACGATCGCCGCCGCCAAGATCTTCCGCGTCGGCGTCCTCATGTACGGCAAGCCGCCCTCCATGCTCACCCTGCTGAAGTGGCTGCGGGAGGCGTAGATCGCGGTGCGGAATCCGCGAAAGCGGGACGCACGCGGATCATCTCACGCAGTCTGTACATTCTGCCGATGCACTCACAGGCCGACTTCGTCAGAATGACCGACGCGTGAACATCTTCCAAGCGATCATCCTGGGCATCGTCGAGGGCATCACCGAGTTCCTCCCCGTCTCCTCCACGGGCCACCTGATCCTCGGCGCGGCCGCGCTCGGGCTGGGCGAAGATCCCGGCGAGAAGGCGGCACTCGATGCCTACTTCGTCGTCATTCAGGGCGCTTCGCTGCTCGCCATCGTCGGGCTGTACTGGTCGCGGATGATGCAGATGCTCCGCGGCATCATGGGGCGTGATCCGGCCGGGCTCAAACTCTTCACCCACATCATCATCGCCTTCCTGCCGGCGCTGATCCTCTGGCCGCTGCTCATCGGCCTCTCGCAGAAGTACCTCTTCCGCCCTGTTCCGGTGCTGGCGGCGCTCTTTCTCGGCGGCGTCTGGATGATCTGGCTCGGATCGCGCTGGAAGAAGCAGCGGGCCGAGCAGGGCGACGATCCGCCGGGGCTCACCATCGAGGACATGACCTGGAAGCACGCGCTGGGGATCGGGATCTTCCAGTTCTTCTCGATCTGGCCGGGCACCTCCCGCGCGATGATGACGATCGCGGGCGGCGTGATGCTGCGCATGAAGCCCGCGCAGGCCGCGGAGTTTTCCTTCCTGCTCGGCCTGCCGACCATCGCCGCCGCGACCGTGTACACACTCGGCAAGGATTACCTCCGCTCGCACGATGGCGAATCGCTCGGCATGTTCGCCGAACTGGGCATCGTTCCGGTGCTGGTCGGCATGATCGTCACGATCATCAGCGCGGCCATCACCGTGAAGTGGCTCATCGGTTTCCTGAATCGTCACAGTCTCGCGGCGTTCGGCTGGTACCGCGTCGCGCTGTGCATCGTCTTCGGATCGCTGCTGTTCACCGGGCTTGTCGAGCTCTGGTGATCACGCCGCGGTGCGCACGAGCACCTTCACCTGATCCGGCTCGCCCGCCCACAGCATGGCCCGTTCCGCCTCGTCGAGATCGACCTTGCGCGTGATGAGCGATGCGACCTCGACCTGCTCGCGGCGCAGCATCTCGATCGCCTCGGAGATGCCCCCGGCGCGGCTGCCTTGGATGCGCACTTCCTTCATCACGATCGCGCTCGTGTCGAAGGGTGCATCGGGTGTTCCGGAAAACGAAGCGATCGACTTGAGCAGGATCGTCCCCCGTGGGCGCACCAGCCGCAGCGCTGTCCCCAGTCCTTCTGCGCTGCCCGTGCAATCCACGACGACATCCTGATCCTCGCGCCGCCCCACCTCGTCGAGGTGGCGATGGCGCACCTGCCACTTGTCGCACAGAGCGAGGTTGAATTCGTTCCGCGAGACGAGCCGCACCGAGGCGTTGAGCTTGTTCATTACCTGCGCGCAGAGCAATGCCAGCGTGCCCTCACCGAGGATCGTGATGTACGGCTTGCCTTCGAGATGCACCTGCTGCGATGCGTGGATCGCCTCACTCAGCGCCGCCGCGAAGGTGGCCCGCTCGTCGTCGAGGTCGTCCGGCAGCGCGATGAGGTTGCGCAGCGGCAGCGTGAAGCCGTCGGCGAGACAGCCGTCGCGCCCCATCAC
>REDD01000081.1 GCA_007693725.1 Phycisphaeraceae bacterium | reverse complement strand
TCGATGATCGCATCTTCATGCGAGATGGCTGTCCTTGCGAGTCATGATTCAGCCGTCCTTCGCTTGGAATCCTTCAGAGACTCCGTCGATCGCCGCAGACTTGTGATCATCGCCCTGCAATGGGAGGATGCCACCTCTTCACCCCGGCTGGAGACCGCATCCATGCCCACGCACGACAGCCCGCATCCCAATCCGATCGCGCCGCCGAACACCGATCCCCTGCACGGCTTCGTCGAGATGCAGATGCCCTCCGACCTGCGCTACGAGATCGAGACGGCGATCGACGGCAACGCGATGAGTTTCGGCCACACATACATCCGCACCCACGATGGGGGCAACGATGTCCTCGTCGAAGCGAACTGGCGCGAAAGCAGCGGTTCCAGCAGCTCGCACAGCACGCCGCGGAGCAATCTGCTGCTCTACTTCTACCGCCCCGATGCACACTTCCCGGAGTTCGACATCATCCCCCGCGATGGTCTCGGCGTTCGCATCCTCTCCTTCGCCGCGGGCGCCCTCGGCCTGCCGACGCTCGACCTTCCGAACGAACCGGAGTTCATGAAGCGCTACATGATCGTGACCGCGAATCCGGGATCGGTGCGTTCGCTGCTCGACCGTGCCGCGATCGACGCCCTGATCGAGGCCCGCGACCTGCACATCAAGTCGACCGATGTCGGCATCATCGCAATGCGCTCGATCAAGCGCTCCCGGTCGTGGCGGAAGATCGACGATGCCTCGCAGCGAAACGAATTCGAGAGGATGGTCATCGACGCCACCCTCGCCTGCATGGCGATCGTCGACGACCCGGAGGCCGGGCGTCGCGCCGAGAGCGCTGTCCCCGGATCCTTCACCGAGGAGGCCGCACGCACGATGCTCCACAGCGGCGGCATCATGAGCGCCAAGGTCCGCAAGCGCCTCGTGCCGCAGCGCGTCGTCGATGCCCTCCGCGACCACCCGCCGCCCCGCTGGAGCACCGATCCCGCCATCCGCCGACGCGCATGGGGCGGCACGGCAGCCGGCATGTTCGGCGCCGGTGTCTTCGCCCTCGGGTTCGGCGGCATCGGCATCGGCCTGCTGTCGTCATCCAACCGGGATTTCGTCGAACTGATCGTCGGGTCGCTCTTTTCCATGGTCGGCGCGGGCGCAACGCTGGCCATCCTGCTCGTGCTGCGTCACCGACTGATCCGCCAACGCATCGTCCGCCGCGGCAGAGTCGTGCCCGCACACATCGATTCCATCGAACGAACCGACACCATCATCAACGGCGAACGCATCCACCGCGTCAAGTTCCGCCTGCAAGGCGCACAACACGCCGACGAGGAGCCGATCGCAGTCAACATCAAGGCGTCGTATGTCCACCAGGCGCGACGCATCCACCGCGAACAGGCGCCCACATGGATCCTGCAGGACCCCGCCAAACCCCGGCGAGCCCTCTGGCCCGAGGGCTGGGTGCTCGAAGTCGAATGAACCGGCGGAACGACGCTGGAGCAGTGGTGGGTCTCTGGTGGGACAGGCGTCCCGCCTGTCAGAATTCCATCCGACAGGCGTGATAGGACCTGAGGATTCAGATCCCATCACCCCGACTTTGCGGGATATGGAACCCTTAGGTGTCTCTTTAATCATATTTCTTTGTTCAACGAACTCTCTACAATCGCTCGATGAGCCGCTTTGCGATCAGCGTCGCCTGTCGGGCCCCACTCACCGCATTGCTGCTGGGCTTGATCCTGTCTCAGTTCATTCCGTCGGTCACGGCACAGCCGTCGCCCGTTCCCGGGGACCAACCTCCCGCGCAATCATCCCCCGCCAGAGATGAGGTCTCACCTGCCGCGGCACGAGTGGACATCGAGCCGGTCGCGCGCGATGACCAGATCCGCGAGCGTCTCGAGCGCATCCTGACCGCGACCGGTTGGTTCTACGATCCGACTGTTCGCGTGGAAGAGGGCGTGGTCTTCCTTCGCGGGCGTGCGCAGTCCGAGGAACTCAAGGTCTGGGCGGGCAACCTGGCCCGCAACACGCAGGATGTCGCCGCTGTCGCCAATCAGATGTCCGTCAGGGAGTCGGCGATCTGGGACTTCAGCAACGCGCAATCGGGACTCACCTCGCTGTGGCGGGACATCGTGCATGCCCTGCCTCTGCTCTTGATGGGGCTCATCATCCTCGCCTGTTTCGCCTTCGCTGCGTGGCTGACAATGCACGCCGTCCGGATAGTCCTCATGCGCCGCATCAGCTCTCGTCTGCTCCGCGGCTTGTTCGCCCGCGTGGCAGGTGTGCTGGTGCTGGTGACGGGCCTCTACATCGTGCTTCGTATCTCGGGCCTCACCCAACTGGCTCTCACGATCATCGGCGGCACGGGCTTGGTCGGACTGGCGCTCGGGATCGCCTTCCGCGATATCACCGAGAACTACCTGGCCAGCATCTTCTTGAGCATCCAACGCCCCTTCCGGACCGGCGATCTGGTCGAGATTGCGGATGTGACCGGCTATGTGCAGCAGCTCAATGTCCGCACAACCATCCTCATGGCGCTGGACGGGACACTCACCCAGTTGCCGAACGCGATGGTGTACAAGAACCCTATCCGCAATTTCTCGGACAACCCCAACATACGCGTCGACTTCACCGTCGGTATCGGCTACGAAGATCGCATCGACGAAGCGCAGGAAGTTGCGCGCAGAATCCTCGAAGGGCATCCCGCAGTTCTCAATGACCCCGAGCCGTGGGTGCTTGCGGAGGAACTGGGAAGGTCCACAGTGACCCTTCGCGTCTTTTTCTGGCTCAACGGCCGGGAACACAGCTTCCTCAAGGTCCGCTCATCGGTCATCCGGCTCGTCAAGCGAAGTTTTCAGGACCACGGCATCTCCATGCCCGACGAGGCCCGAGAGGTCATCTTCCCCCGCGGCGTTCCGGTCACCATGCTCTCCGAGCCGCAGACCGCTGCGCAACCACATGCACCGCCCCCGGCCCCGACGCCGCCCGCACGCCACGATCACGCCCCGGAGGCCCTGGTCACGCCGGCGGAAGGCGGCCTCTCCAGCGAGGCCAACACACTCGACGAACAGGCCCGACATGCACACCAACTCGACGATACGGAGAACCTCCTACGCGCCGGCACAAATGCCAAGCCCGCTTCCTGAAGTTCCTGATGATTGATTCCGCGCAGGTCGAAAGCGCGCCACCCCGCGGTCCTACAATCTTTTCAATTGCACCATCTCCTTCAATTCTGGATCCGGATTTCCTCAAGTCTGTGGTTCGTGCCACTCGGCATTGTGTTCTGTGCGATCGTGCTCGCGATGATGCTCATCGCAACAGACCTGGCCGTCGGTTCCGATTGGACCGAGAATCAGTCGCTGGTGTTCGGGGTAGGCGCTTCGGGAGCGCGGGGGATGCTCTCGGCCATCGCCGGCTCCATGATGACGGTCGCAAGTCTGACATTCTCACTGACCATTGCCACGCTCGCCACCGCATCCTCGCAATACACCTCACGCCTGATCCGCAACTTCATGCGGGATCGGCTCAATCAGTTCGTGCTGGGGTATTTCGTCGGGCTGTTCGCGTATTGCCTCGTCGTGCTGAGAACCATACGCGACGGCGATGAGAGTGCGTTCGTTCCGTCTCTCGCCGTCATGGGCGGGCTGCTTCTTGCCCTACTGAGCATCGGCGTGCTCATCTTCTTCATTCACCACATAGCCGAATCCATCCAGGTCGGCATCATCCTCCGCCGTGTGACGAACGAGACCCTGCGAGCGATCAACAACATGTTCCCCGCCGATGTGGGTGAGCCCGCCGCCGCCGACCCGGTGCTCGCTTCGATGAGGACCGCCGCTGATCCCGATGAGGATGTTCATGACGGATATCGCTGGTACACGGTTTCCGCTCAGCGGTTCGGTTATGTGCAGTCCCTTGACACCAAGGACCTGCTCGCAAGGGCCGTGGAGATTGACGCCGTCGTCCGCATGTCCGCCGACATCGGCTCCTTCGTGACATCCGCCGGGTCGCTCTGCGAGATCGCGATTGCATCTCCTCCCAGCGAAAAGCTCCTCGATGACCTGCGGAGCATGTTCGACATCGGCGCAGCCCGAACGGTCGAGCAGGATGCCGCCTTCGGTATCCGCCAGATCGTGGACATCGGACTCAAGGCGCTCCCGCCGGGGGTAAGCGACACGACAACCAGCGTGATGTGCGTCGAGCATCTCGGCACGGTGCTCGAGACGCTGGCCGCGAGATCCATTCCGGATCGAGTCCGGGCAAAGGATGGTAAAGTCCGCCTGATCGCAAGCGGCCGATCGTTCGATGCGCTGACCGGGCTCTGCCTCAACCAAATCCGCCAATCAGCCACGGCCAATACCGCCGTGATGGTCGCACTCCTCAACGCCATCGAAGCCGCGGGCAGACAGACATCGGACGATGCCCGCCGCCGAACACTCTCGCGCCACGCGAACCTGATCGCGACCCTCGCCCGCGATTCGGTGACCTGCCCGGATGATCTCGCCCCCGTACTGACAACCGCCAACGCGGTCATGGCCGAACTCAACTCCGCGCGACCACACCCCGCATGAGCAGACAACCACGGCCCTCGCCACCTGCATC
>REDD01000121.1 GCA_007693725.1 Phycisphaeraceae bacterium | reverse complement strand
GGGGAAGAAGCATCACTCACCCTCGCACGACTGGCGTCGTGCTCGGTTGAAGTGATGGCACATGGGGAGGCATATCGCTGACGCTTCCGGCTCGTCCAGAGCACTGGTGGGCCAGCCACCAGTGGCACCCGTGGAGTGCCCGCCCTTGTGCGCACAATCGCGGACGATGCGCCCGAAATCGACACATTTTCGGCGCATTTCGGACCATTTCGCTTGCACGCCGGTTGCGTGTACGGTATACAGTAGGGTTTGGGAGGAGGGTGTATCGGGCGCTCCGGATTGGTCAAGGCGATGTCAGAGTCGGGCATCGATCTGCGCCATCCGGAGGCGCGGGTCGCTCATGCGGTTGTCCATGTGGGGGGTGTCGGCGGGGGTGATGTGCCAGGGCATGTCGAGGGTGTGGGCGAGGCGGGTGGCGATGTCGAAGAAGCTGAGGGCGTTGGTGTTGCCTTCGAGGTGGTAGGTGCCGGGGGTGTGTTGGTGGATGAGGGATGCGAGTGCCGCGGCGGTGTCGGGGAGGAAGGCGCAGGAGGGGGTCCAGCGGGTGGAGGCGTCGATGCGGTTGTCGTTGTCGCGGGCGAGGTTCACGAGGTGGTTGGTCATGGTGTTGGAGCCGGGCTGGAGCCCGATCTGCCAGCCGAGGCGAGCGATGACGGCGTCGGGGTTGGCGGTGCGGACGCGGCGCTCGCACTCGATTTTGTACTTCCCGTAGTCGTCGGTGGCGTCGGGCTCCATGTCGGGCGTGAAGGGGGGCGTGTGGCGGTTTGCGAAGATGGAGACGGAGCCGGTCCAGAGGAGGGGGATGGCGAGGTCGCGGCAGGCGCGGGCGATCCACTCGGCCCAGTCGGGCGGGCCGGTGGCGATGTGGCAGATGTGGTCGGGCCGGGATTGCTCGATGTGGGCGCGGACGCCGGGCTCGTCGGTGGGTGGATCCGTCTCGCGGTTCCAGGGGAGGACGGTGTGGGCGTGGTGGGTGAGGTGTGCGGCGAGGGCGGGGGCGACGGTGCCGCGGAGTCCGGTGATGAGGATGCGCATGGTGGGCTTTCGATGGAGGTGTGGCGAGGATACAGGGGGTGTGGTGGAGGCGCGTAGAGTTGGGGTGTGGGTTGGTGTGGAACGGGAAGGCAGGTTGCGTGATGGCTGGTGCGTTCGCGGACAAGATCGAGATGCAGAATCGGTTGTTCTCGGAGTTGTCGAGGATGTTCGGCGAGGAGGTGCCGCTGTACGACAAGTCGCTGGCGGTGAACTTCGAGTGCAACCGGGCGGTGTGCGATCTGCTTGCGTTGCAGCATCCGGGGTTTTCGGTGTCGGATGCGTTGCTGGAGCGGACGAGCAGCGAGCGGCACGGGGCGATCCGGATCGGTCGGGCGGATGAGTACCGGCTGATGTGCCGGTTTTTCGGTTGTTTTGGGATGGAGCCGCACAACTTCTACGACATGACGGTGACCGGGGCGAAGAGCCAGCCGGTGATCGCGACGGCGTTCCGATCGGTGCATCGTCCGGAGCATCGGGTGTTCACTTCGCTGCTGATGACGGACTACTTCGACGAGCGGACGCGGGCGCGGATCGAGGGTGTGTTGGCGGAGCGCCGGGTGTTCTCCGATGAGGCGATCGCGCTGCTGGATCGCCATGAACGCGATGGTGGTTTGTCGTGGGAGGATGCAGAGTCGCTGATCGGCGAGGCGACGGGGCGGATCTTCAAGTGGACGGGGCGGGCGCGGGATTTCGGGCTGTACGAGGAGTTGTGCAAGGGTGGGTTCAAGATCGCGGCGGACATCGCGTGCTTCGAGCGGCACCATCTGAATCATCTGACGCCGAATACGCTGTGCATGGATCTGTACACCGCGGCGATGAAGTTCTGCATGGGTGCATCGGATCGCGCCGTGTTCGAGCGTCGTGCGACGCGGGCGCTGGAGCGGATGCTGGAGATGAGCGGTACGGACTGGCTGATGCTGCACTTCAAGCAACTGGGGCGCGATGAGGTGGAGGGATTCGGCGAGGCGGAGGTGGGGGCGCGTGGTGTTGCGGAGGCGGTGTCGTGGCTGGTGGGTCGTTTGGAGCGTGCGGAGCTGCGACTGAGCGAGCTGCCGCACTCGGGGTTCAAGGATTTCACTGAGGGCCCTTCGGCGGACACGCCGGTGCTGCTGCGTCAGGATGCGTACAAGGCGTTGACGGAGCCGGTGGTGTTCCGTGAGGCGGATGGGCGCGAGATCGCATCGGAACACACGGCCCGGTTCGGTGAGATCGAGCAACGGTTCTACGCGACGACGCCGGCGGGACGAGCGCTGTATGACCAGTGTCTGGCGGCGTTCGAGGAGGCGCGTGCCGCGGATCCGGGGTTGGCGAAGCGGGATGAGGCGGCGTTCGAACGGTTGCAGATGGAGGCGTTCGCATCGTTCCCGAAGACGCTTGATGGATTGCTGGAGTGCGGGTTGGTGTACGCGGTGTACGAGCCGACGCCGAAGGGTGCGGCAGCGCGTGGGTCGATCGAGACGACAGACATGCAGGAGTTGGTGCGGATGGGGTATGTCCGGCGCGAGGGGCTGCGGTACGAGGATTTCCTGCCGGTGAGTGCCGCGGGCATCTTTGCATCGAACCTGAATCAGTACGGGACGGCATCGACGGCGGCGGTGCGTCCGGAATATTCGCGCGAGCAGCTCGAGGCGATCATGGGGAAGCGGATCGTGGATGCCGACGGCGTGTATGCCCGTCTGGATGCTCGGTCGCAGTTGGAGACCTATGAGGCGTTGGGTCTGATGGGGCGTGTCGGCGATGCGGAGCGGGAGCGGCTGGAGCGTGCCGCGCAGATGAAGCAGATGGCGTGAGGGAGTCAGTCGAGTGCAAGCGGTGGGAGTTGCGCTGCGAGTTTGTCGCGGTGGGGTTCGAGGTGTGGCGGGAGCTTCAGTGATGTGCCGAGCGCGTCGAGGGGTTCATCGGTGGTGAAGCCGGGGCCATCGGTGGCGATCTCGAAGACGAGACCGGGCGGGATGCGGAAGTAGATGGACTTGAAGTAGTTGCGGTCGAGCACCTGTGTGACGGGGATGCCATCGGACAGGAGTTGTTCGCGGATGCGGAGTTGGGTGGCCTCGTCGGGGACGCGCCACGCGACATGGTGGACGATGCCCGCGCCGAAGCGGGCGGCATCGGCGGCGGGGTCGTGGATGAGTTCGATGTGCTGGGAGGCGCGGGCGTCGCCGAGGGTGAGCCAGGTGCGATTGGGGCTTCCGGGGGTGTCGGGCGTTCCGGGGATTCCGGGGGTGTCGGGGTGGGATGTGAAGCCGAGGTGACGGGTGAGGAAGTCGGCGGTGGCGTTGTGGTCGCGGACGCGGATGGCCGTGCTGTGGATGCCGGTGATGGCGTGCTGGGTGGGGATGTCGGGGTTGTTCAGGGGCGTGTGCGCGGGCGGGTCGGACTCGATGAGGGAGAGTTGGAGGGTGTCGTGGTCCTGGAAGTGGAGGCGCGGGGCGTCGTCGTCGGTGGTGGTGGGGATGTCGTGGGCGGCGAGGCGGTCGCGCCAGTAGGGGAGCGAGGCGTGGGGGACGGAGAGGGTGGTGGTGGCGATTTCGTCGGAGGCGTGGCGGCCGCGCCCCATGTGCGGGTTGGGGAAGAAGGTGATGAGGGTGCCGGGGGTGCCGGTGCGGTCGGCGTAGTAGAGGTGGTAGACGGAGGGATCATCGAAATTGACGGTTTGCTTGACGAGGCGGAGGCCGAGGATGTCGGTGTAGAAGCGGAGGTTGGCGCTGGGATCGCGGGCGAAGGCGGTGACATGGTGGATGCCGGTGATGATGGGTGGCATGGTGGACCTCTCGCGTGTGGGGCGATGTGTCGTGACGGTACGCGAACGCGCGGACGGGGCGGCTTGTTCCCCGGTCAGGTGTTGAGGTTGGGGTAATCGACGCCGCGTGCGTTGACCCAGCGGGCTTTGCGCCATCGGCGGTGGCGGTAGCGGACGATTCGACGGGCGAGGGTGCGGAGGGCGTTTCGCTCGGCGGCGGATCGCGGGCGCGTGCCGAGGTAGATCAGGAGGAAGCGGAGGCGCTCGGTGCGTGTGCATCGTGCGCTGGCGGTGCGGTCGAGCGTGGCGAGATCCTTCACCATGCGGTGTGTGCGGAGGAAGAGCGAGCGGTCGTGGCGGCCGCGGGGGCAGTCGATCCACCAGACTTTGGGTGAATCTTCTGGTGCATCTTCGGCGTGGGTGATGAGGATGTTTCGCCAGTGCAGATCGTTGTGGTAGAAGTTGTGGCCGTGGGCGGTGCGGAGTGCGCGGGCGAGTTGCGCGATGATGGCGTTGCGACGGCGACGATGTTCGGCGGTCGTGGGTGAAGGCGCGAAGTTCTTGATGTACTCCGGGAGCGGCACAGCATCGGGGATCGACCGCGTGATGATGAACGCACGCCGGAGGCATCCGATGGGGTTGCGGATCTCGGCGTAGGCCATCGGCGATGGCGAGGGGATTTTCATCTGCTCGAAGGCGATGTTGTTCCGGTATTCGATGCGTGCCTTGGAGCCGCGGATGAAGTAGCGCCACGATGCGGGGCGGAAGTCGTACTGCTTGTAGTACACGGGCGTGTCGGCGAGGGTGGTCGCGACGACGCTGGCCTGTCCCCGTGGCGGGCGTTTGGGGGCCGCGGCGATCAGGGGGGCGAAGTGAGCGGAGATTTGTGAGCAGGAGGAGAGCCCGAGTGCCCGGAAAAGGGATTCATGATCGGGGTGCATGACGAGCTGTTGCATCAACAGGGAAAACGATAACGAAAGGCAGACTGGTCGGCAAAGGTGCCGGCCTGGGCGTGCGAGAGCGGTAGGATGTCTCAAGGTGCAGAGCCATGGATGAAGTACGCGTTCCGCCAGTTGTGAGAAAAGATCGGGGTGTAGGGAGTTGGCGTCGATTGATGGCTACGGTGCTGGGGCTTGTGGTGCTCGGATATTTTGTGTGGTGTGTGCTGCTGTTCGTGATGCAGGATGCGATGATGTTCCCGCGTCATCTTGTGCAGACTCCGACGGCGGACGGACCTCTCTCGGACATCTGGGAACAGTGGTGGCACGATACGCCGGAGGGCAGCCGCACCGAGGCATGGTTCCGGGTCGGGAGCGGGGTTTCGGCGGATTCGCCGGGGCCGCTGCTCGTATTTTTTCACGGCAACGGCGAGCTGATCGATCATCGGGCGGTTCAGATGGGGATGTACGCCCAGCGGGGCATCAATGTGTTGATGGTGGAGTACCGCGGGTACGGGCGGTCGACGGGGAGGCCGTCACAGCGTGGGATCGTGGAGGATGCGCACGCGTTTCTGGAGCGGGCGTTGGAACGGGATGAGGTCGATGGCGAGCGGCTTGTGTATCACGGGATCTCGCTCGGCAGCGCGGTGGCGAGCGCGTTGAGCGAGGTGCATCCGGCGCGGGCGCTGATTCTGGAGTCTCCGTTCAAGAGCGCCACGGCGATGGCCCGGCGCTATCTCGCGCCTTCGTTTCTGGTGCGGAATCCCTTCCGGACCGATCGGACACTGCGGAGATTCGAGGGGCCCGTGCTGCTGTTTCACGCCGAGGGTGACACGATCATCCCGGTGTCGCATTCGCGCGCGTTGGCCGAGATCGGTCAGGATGTCACGCTGCGGACGGCGGAGGGGAATCACAACGACTTTCCGCGTGACTGGAACTGGTACGACGATGAGATCGTCGCGTTTCTGGAGCGTGCCGGGATTCTGCGGGATGATGAGGGCGGATCGTGACGACGGGGGCCGGTGCGGAGCGGGAGAAGGCGTGCGTCTGCTGCGGTCGGCGGATCGTCTGGCGGAAGAAGTGGGAGCGGGATTGGGAGTCGGTGCGTTATTGCTCGGAGAAGTGCAGACGGACTCGCATGGATGAGACGGATCTGGCTCTCGAAGAGGCCATCGTGTCTCTGCTCCGCGGGCGAGCGGGTGGGGGGACCATCTGTCCGAGCGAGGCGGCGCGTGCGGTCGCGGGGGACGATGATGCCGAGGCGTGGCGAGCGATGATGGAGCGCACACGCATGGCCGCACGCCGATTGGTCGCCTCCAAGAAGGTTGTGATGATGCAGCAGGGAAGGGTGGTTGATCCGTCCAGCGCGCGGGGGCCGGTACGGATCCGGCTCAAGTGATGGGATCATTCCGTGCGCGGCTTGAACTGTGCGAGGCGGACCTTGGTTCTGTGTTCCGGGGCTTTGGCTCCGTCGACGGTCTGGCCCCGGAAGTAGTCGCGCTGCCATTCCTCGGGCTTGCGGTCGGGTTTGGCGTTGAAGATGCTTCGTGATTGCGACCAGGCGCGGTAGCGGTCCGCGAGGTCGCTGTCGTCCGAAAGGAGCGCGAGGCGGGGGACGAGTTGTTCGAGGAGATCGATGGGGAACGGGGTGAGTTGGCAGACCGGCTCGCCCTTGCGGAAGGTGATCGGGCGGTCGGGGTCGGTGATCTTCCAGTTCATCGTGAAGGTGGCGGCGGCCCAGTCGGTCTCGACGAACCCTTCGAGCGCGGCGATACCCGGTTTGGGGGAGTTGGTCGGGCCGCGGACGAGCATGCCGATGCCGGGGGGTGTCCGGAAGAGCCACGGGATCGAAAAGGTGAGGATCCCCCAGCCGAAGTGGGAGAGGATCTGATCCGAGTAGGACTGATGCTCGGGCGGGAGTTCGAGGTGGATGTCGGCCCCGGCCTGTCCGCCGTTCCAAGTGGCGGTGACATCGCATGGAGCGCGGACGACCCATCCGGCCTGATTCGCGATGACGAGCGGCAGGCAGCGGTAGGCGAAGCCGTCGGTCGCATCCATCCAGTCGCGCCGAACGCCTGCCGGTTCGAGCGCCCAGCCCTCGGTGCGCCCGACGACATGTGCGATCAGTTCGGTGGATTGCTTCTGTGTGTCAGTCATGGTCGTCTTCCGCGAGGGAGAGGAGTCGTGGGAGGTCGGCGAGATCGACATTTCCGCCCGAGATGATGATGCCGATGCGCCGGGCGTCGAGTCGTCCTTCACGGGCCATGCGCCGGGCTCCGGCAAGGGCGAGCGCGCCGCTGGGTTCGACGAGCATCTTCATGCGTGTGAGACAGAAGGCCAGGGCGGAGGCGATCTCGGATTCGCTGACGGTGATCATGTCATCGACATGCTTGAGGACGAGGGGGAAGGTCCAGCGCCCGAGGGATGGCGTGCGTGCGCCGTCGGCGATGGTCGGGGGGTTGTGGACGGTGTGGAGTGTTCGCGTCCGGAATGAGCGGGTGGCATCGTCGGCGAGTTCCGGTTCGACGCCGATCACGCGGCAGTTCGGGAGGAGGGCCTTGGTGGCGATGGCGCAGCCGGAGAGGAGTCCGCCGCCGCCGCAGCAGACGAAGAGGGCATCGATGGGGGGATCGGGTGTGCGCCGGGTGTGCTCGATGAGTTCGAGCGCGGCGGTGCCCTGTCCGGCGATGACATCCGGATGGTCGTAGGGAGGGATGATCACGAACGAGCGTTCGCGGGCGATCTGTGCCCCGACCTCCTCGCGGGTCTGGGTGTTCCGGTCGTAGAGAACGATCTCGGAGCCGGGGAGGGTGGAGAGAAAACCTCGGGTGGCCTGGAGCTTGACGATCGGAGCATCGGAGGGCATGACGATGACGGTCGGGATGTCGAGGAGCCGTCCGGCGAGAGCGATGGCCTGGGCGTGGTTCCCGGAGGAGTATGTGAGGATGCCGGTCCGTTCTTCGGACGGGACGGACTCGATGTATCGGCTGATGGCGTTGTACCCGCCGCGGAACTTGAAGGCGCCGACCCGCTGGAAGTTCTCGCACTTGAGCATGGCGTGAGCGCCGAGCATGTCATCGAGCGAGCGGGAGGAGAGGACGGGCGTCTTGTGCGCGACGCCGTCCAGTCGGCGTGCCGCGGCCCGGATGTCGTCGAGGGTGACGGGTGAGGGCGGGGCATCCGGGTTGGGAGCGGCGGTCGGCATCGTGAATCACTGTAGCCGGTGGGGGGCGCAGGCGGATTTCGGGTGACCAGTTATGCTAGCGCATCATGTTGGATGTTCCCCCGGCACACGGATGACTGCTCATGGATCACGGCCCCAAAGGTGCGATAGCGACTCTGACTCCGAAGCGGATGCTTTCGGCCGCGCGGCGCGGAGCGAAGAAGGCGCTGTTCCATGCGCATCCCTGGTACGCCACGAACGACACATGCCTCGATCCGGCGGTCTTCATCGTCGGGTGCGGCCGATCGGGGACGACGGTTCTGCGTGAGATGATCGATCGTCATCCGCAGTTCGCGATCGGTGCGGAGACGACATTCCTCTGCGATTTCCTGAATGCGGATCGTCTCGCCGAGATCTGGAAGCTGGATGCGGCGCATGTGCGTGAGCTGGCGAAGCGATCGGAGAATGTCGTTCGGTTCGCGGAAACATTTTTCCGCGAGCATGCCGAGCGCGAGGGGAAGCCGCAGTGGGGTGATAAGACGCCGCGGAATATCTCGGTGTTGCCGTGGCTGTTGCACGCCTTCCCGAACTCGAGGTTCATCCACATCATCCGCGACGGTCGCGATGTCGCGTGTTCGCGGGCGACCTTCCGTACGCACACACTTGTGCGGGGCAAGGTCGTCAAGCGTCGGCAGCCGAAGACGCTGTCGTACGCCGACGCGGCGGGCGAATGGGTGCGTGCGGTGACGCTCGGGCTGGCGTATGAATCGCATCCGCGAGTGACATCGGTCCGCTACGAGCGTCTCATCGAGGAGCCGGAGCGGGAACTGCGCCGAGTAACCGATTTTCTCGGCGTGGACTACAGCCCGGAATTGCTCAAGCCGCGTGAGGAGCGCGATCTCAAGAGCGATCCGGGACGATTGCTGCACAATCCGGGTGCGGCCGGAGCGATCACCAAGAAGGCGCGGGGGCGGTGGCGTCGGGATCTGAATCCGACCGAGCGGCGGAATGTGCATCGCATCGCGGGTGAGTTGCTGAAGATCCTGGGGTATGCGGAGTCCGATGCATGGTTGGAGGAGCCGCAGGATGAGTCGGATCGCGCCGGGTGATGGCTATTGCTTGCGGGTCGTCCACGCGATGGACCGGACGAAGCGAGCGGGGGCCCATTCTGGATGCACGCTGAAGTAGTCGTGCCACGCCTGGCGTACGGAGTCGCGGTGCTTGTAATCGTGTCCGGCGAGGAGTCCGCCGGGGCGGACGAGCGGCGCCCAATCCTTGAGATCGGTCAGGAGACCCTCGTAGGAGTGATCGCCGTCGATCCAGAGGAAATCGATGCGCTTGTCCTTTGGCCAGTGGTGGTGGGCCTCGTGCGAGGTCTGGACGATGTGGAGAACACGGTCGGCGATGTCCATGCGGTGCATGGTTTCGTGGAAGGCGCTTTCATCCTCGGCGTTGTAGTTGGTGCGTCCGGCGCCCTCGCTGCGGAGGTGTGGGTCGATGGCGGTGACATGGCCATCGGGAGCCGAGCCGAGGGCGAGCATGGTGCAGGATTTACCGCGGAATGATCCGATTTCGACGATGGTCTTCATGCCGGCAGCGCGTGTGTAGAGGAAGTACGACTCCTCGATGGCGATCTGGCCTTGGAGTTGATCGTGCAATTCGAGCACACGCACGCCGTGCTGGCGGAGACGCAGTCGAAGGCGGCGGATTGATCTGGAGAGGCCCATTTCGAGGGTCAGGCGGAGCCGTGGCTCACTGGGACATTCCGTGGGGTGTAGAAGGGACAACCGAATGACTGCGCCAGTGTATCGACGAACGCGATGTCGTCCGGGGTCATGTGGTCGATGTGGCCGCCGATGCGTCCCTCGCGGGTCTTGAAGCCGGATTCCGTGGAAGGATCGACGACTTTGAGCGCCGATGAGTTCAGCGCGTTGGTCCTCTCCATCTCGCGCATGTGGTCGAACGCGCCGAAATCGACGCCGGTGCGAAGGTGCTGCTCGGGAATCTGCGGCATGCCCAGAAAACCGAAGAGGTCGGAGAGCATGCGGAGCGGCGAGGCGTGCATCTCCTCGTAGCGGATGATGTGGAGCCGATCGCCCAGGGCGGATTGTGCATCCGTCCAGACCTTGTAGAAGCTGAGCAGGCGGGCGGCCCCGTAGCGTTCGGAGCGGAGATAGGAGGAGAGGGTGGCGACGCCGTCGGCATCGGTTTCGATCCCGGCCCAGTCGTAGAACTCCTGTCGCGTCCGGTTCCGGGAATCCTCTTCGGCTCCAGCGCCGTTCGAGGCGGCGAGTTCATCCTTGAAGCGGGTCCGGTGCAGGATGTGGTGGTAGAAGGAGACGAGGACATCCTTCGGCTCGCGCACGATCAGGGTGATGCGTTCGGGATAGGAGTCCGGTGGGGGAGTCAGGCGATCGAGTTCGGAGAAGCAGCCGGAGCCGGTGCCCGCGTGCGTGAAGCGGATGCGTGGGAAGCGTGCGCGTGTTCGGAGCGGCAGGCGCTTCGGGTCGAAGCACTTCAGCGAGAGGCGTTCGGGCAGGTTGTAGTGGGCGCACAGAGCGCGTCCGAGCATCACCTTGAGCCATGTGCGTCCGCACTTTGGGTACGAGATGACGACCATGGGACCGGCATCGGGCGTGATGCGTACCAACCCCAGAGATCCGAGGTAGTGGTTCAGTGCCATGATGAGATTCGATCAGGAACGCTGCTTCATCGGGACATACGGCGCATCGTGCGGGCCGATGTACTCGGCGGCGGGGCGGTAGAGCCGGTTGTCGGAGAGCTGTTCGAGGATGTGCCCGGCCCAGCCCGCGATGCGGCTCATGGCGAACATCGGCGTGAAGAGGTCGAGGTCCAGACCCAGACAGTGGTATGTGGTGGCCGAGTAGAAATCGACATTCGGGTAGATGCCCTTGGCCGCCAGTTCGCGCTCCATGATCTTCTCGATGGCCTGGCTCTTGGCGAAGAGATCTTCGTTTCCGGTGTCCTTGGCGAGTTGCTGGGCGAGTTTCTGGAGATCGGTTGCGCGAGGATCCTTGGTCTTGTAGACGCGGTGGCCGAAGCCCATGATCTTCTCTTTGCGCTCGATCTTGTCCATGACATACGGCTCGACATCCTTGAGGGAGGGGATCTCATTGAGCATGAGCATCACACCCTCGTTGGCGCCGCCGTGGAGCGGGCCGCGGAGCGAGCCGATGGCTGCGGTGAGTGCGGAGTAGACATCCGAGAGCGTGGAGATGACGACCCGGGCGGCGAAGGTGGAGTTGTTGAGGCCGTGGTCGGCGTGGAGGATCATGCAGATGTCGAAAGCGCGGGCCATCGTCGGAGTCGGCACGGAGCCGTTGAGCATGTAGAGGAAATTCTCGGAGAACGAGAGATCGCGCCGGGGCGGGACGAGGTAGCGGCCGCGCCGATAGCGATCGAAGTACGCGATGAGGGTGGGGGCGTGGGCGAGGATGTTGAGCGCCTTGAGGCGTGCCTGATCGAGTTCGATGTTGTTGGGATCGGGATCGTGCATGCTCAACGCGGAGATCATGGTGCGGAGCATGTGCATGGGCCCGGCGTTCATCGGGAGGGCGAGCAGCCGGTTCGACATGCCCGCCGGAAGCTCGTAGCGCTCGCTCAGGTCGAGCTTCAATTGCTTGAGTTCGGACTCGGTGGGGAGTCTGCGATTCCAGAGGAGAAAGATCACCTCCTCGAAGTTCGACTTGGCGGAGAGCTCGCCGATGGGGATGCCGACATACTCGAGGATGCCTCGCTCCCCGTCGATGTAGGACATCTCGGTTTCGGCGGCAACGATGCCTGCCAATCCTTTGCTGGCGGCGGTCGTGGACATTGCAGTGAGCCCTTTCCAAGGATCGCTGGGTGTTGGAGTGCACTGTATCGCGGGTTTCGGGGTTTCCGCCCCATCGTCCGGCGAATCCGACTATAGGATGCGCCCCGACTCCCAGCAAACCGACACGGGCGGAAGTGAAGCGAGGATGCAACGATGCTGATTTTCGGGCGATTGCTGATTGATCCCGGCGAAGCGCCCGAGAGGGGGTGGTTGCGGGTCGAGAATGGGCGGATCGTCGAGATGGAAGCGGGCGATCCCCCGGCGAGCGCGGGGCCGCCCGACCTCGGCGGCAGAGATCGTCTGGTCTGCCCGGCCTTCTTCGATGCGCATACCCACCTGCCGCAGATCGACTCGGTGGGATGCGACGGTCTGCCGCTGCTGGAGTGGCTCGATCGGGTGATCTTTCCCGCCGAAGCGTGGTGGGGGGACGGGGCCGCGCGTTCGATGGCGCGCAAGGCGGTTCGTCGTATGGCGATGCAGGGAACCTGCGGGTTCGCGGGTTATCTGACCAGCGATGCGGCATCGGCTCGATCCGTTCTCGACTGGATCGAGACGGCGACGCCGATGCGGATGGTCGCCGGGCGCGTGCAGATGGACTGCGGCGCTCCGGATGCCTTGATACGGGAGGACCGGGAGCGTGCCGCGATGCGCCCGATCCCGTCGCCGATCGTCTCGTCGGGTGCATCGCAGTTGCAGGAGGGCGCTCCATCGCCGCGGGCGTGGATGTCCGCCAATCCACGATTCGCGCTGGCCTGCACACGGGAGCTGATGGCGGAGGTGGGCTGGGCGCGGGAGAAGCACCCGGGGATGTTCGTCCAGACCCATCTCTCGGAATCACCGGACGAGTTGAAGGCGATCGCCGCGATGTTCCCGGAGTCCGAGCACTACACCGCGATCTACGACCGCGCAGGACTGCTTGGCCCGCGCACGCTGCTCGCGCATTGCATCCATCTCTCCGATGCGGAGTGGGCGTTGCTGCGGGAACGGGATTCGGTCGCCGTGCATTGCCCCGGAGCGAATGTCTTTCTGGAGGCGGGGCTCTTTCAGTTGGACCGGGCCGAGGCGCACGGCGTGCGCGTCGCGCTCGGCACCGATGTCGCCGCGGGGCCGGACATCGCCATGCCGCGGGTCGCCCGGGGCATGATCGAGACGGTCAAGGTGCGGCGCATGCTGACGGGAGAAACCCTGCGCGTGCCGTCGCCGGTCGAGGCCTGGGAGATGATCACCCGCAGGAACGCGGATGTGCTCGGCTGGCACGACTGCGGGCGTCTGGGCGTTGGGATGGCGGGCGAGTTGCTGGTGCTCCGATTGCCGGAGACATGGATGGATGACCACCTGATCGGGCGTCTGATCTATAACTGGTCCCACGACCTGATCGAGCACCGTGTTTTCGGAGGACGGGTCTTCGAGCCCGCGAGTTTGTAGTCGAGCATGCTGATACCGCTGGGAACAGATCGTCCGCGCCGACGCCCGACACGGGTGACCTATTGGTTGATGGGTCTGTGCATCTTCATCTACATGCTCCAGGTGCTCGTGCAGGGCGGGGTGCTCCCGGGCCTGGAGATGCACGATGCCTGCGTTCTCTTTCGCCCAGTCGGAGAGGGCGGGCGTTGGAGCTTGGCCTCTGGCTGGTGGCAGTTTCTGACCTACCAGTTCATGCACGGCAGCACGATGCATCTCCTTGGGAACATGCTGTTCCTGTTCGTGTTCGGCCCGCCGGTCGAGGACCGATTCGGGCGTTGGGGCTTCGGGCTGTTCTACCTGCTCGGCGGAGTGGTGGCCGGTTTCGGGCACTGGCTGACGGCGGGTGCGACGCCGGTCCTCGGGGCCTCGGGCTCGATCTCCGGCGTCACGGGGGCGTTTCTGGTGCTTTTTCCGCTTGTACATGTGCGGGTGCTGCTGTTCTTCATCCTGATCGGCATCTTTTCGATCCCCGCGTGGTGGTTCATCGCGTTCGCCGTGATGCGCGACATGTTCGGGCTTGCCGCGGGCGCGAATCCTGTGGCCTACGGCGCGCACCTGGGTGGATATGCATACGGCGCGCTGGTCTCGACCGGCTTGCTGTGGGCGAGCGTCATTTCGCGCGAGCCGTACGACCTGTTCAGCTTGGGGCGGCAGGCGCATCGACGATCCCGCTACAAGGATCTCGCCTCCAAGGGCGGCGGTGCATTCCGTACCGACGATGCCAATCGGCGTCGAGTCATGCAGGCCAAGCGCGAGCGGGACCAGAAGCGGGATGCCGAGCGCTCCGAGCGTCGGGCGAAGGTGATCCGGGCGCTCAGTGGGGGGGATGTATCCGGGGCGTTGCGTTTGTATCGCGCTGCACTGGATGAGGATGCCGACGCCGTGCTCGGACGCGATGCACAGCACTCTCTCGGCATCCATGCCTACGAGCGCGGGGACTACACCGCGGCATCGGTCATTTTCGAGTTGTTCATCAAGAAGTACCCGAGGGACCGGGAGGCCGATGAGGTCCGCCTGCTGCTGGCGCTCATCAATGCCCGATACCTCAACGATCCGGTGCGGGCGAAGAAGTTGCTTGCCGAATTGAAAAAGTCCGGGCTTTCCGAAGATCATCAGGTGCTCGCGGGCGCCCTGCGTGATGAGTTGGGGTAGCGGACGGAGTTCGGAGCGAGGGAAGAAGCATGGCGCGTACACGCGTGAAGATCTGCGGCATCCGTGATGTGGAGTCGGCGTTGGCCGCGGTGGAGGCCGGCGCCGATGCACTCGGATTCGTCTTCGTGGAGTCGTCCGTCCGGAACATCGATCCGGACGATGCCTACGAGATCGCGGGCTATCTCCCGCCGTTCGTGACGAAGGTGGGGCTGTTCGTCGACGCGACACCGGAGGAGATCGACGACTTCGGCGAGGCCTTCCCGTACGACATGGTCCAGCTCCACGGCGGCGAGGATGAGTCGAGGGTTCGGGAGATCCGCGAGGCCGCGGGCGTGCCGATTCTCAAGGCGATTCGCTTCGAGGCGGAGACCATCGAACGCGAGTTCCGGAGATGGAATCAGGTCGACGAGATCGATGGGGTGCTGATCGACGGCTCGGCGGGCGGCGCGGGCACCGCCTTCGACTGGACCGCGCTCGCGAAGCACATCGGGATCTGTGATCACCCGCTGATTCTGGCCGGTGGTTTGACGCCGGAGAATGTGGCGGAGGCCATCCGGGTGGTTCACCCCTACGCGGTGGATGTTTCCAGCGGCGTCGAGAGCGAACGCGGCGTGAAGAGTCCCATGCTCATCGGGGCGTTCTGCCGAGCGGTCGCGGGCGCTTCGTAAAACCACCCGAACGGGGCATACGAAAAACTGGAAAAGCGTTTTACCTGCGCGCCTTCGCGTCAGATTCCGAACGCGCAGGGTCCGCGCATGCGTATAAATCAATACAGGCGGTGGATGAAGAAGGGAGGCGTGAAATGGTACGGCGTGAGCATTCAAACAAAGAAGTCGCGCGTCCAGGAACTGCCCCCGAGTCCGCGGGTGTGCAGGTCGGGCGGAGCGGCAAGGAGATCGTCGAGTGGCGAACCCCCGGCGTGCCCGTGCTGAGCCAGAAGGGGGAGTTGGGCGAGATTGGCATGATGCACTCCGATGCTCCTGCGCACGATCGCAAGCCGGAAACTCCGGCCACCGACTCCGAGCTTGGGCACTGCGCCGATCCGGTCGGGTGAGGCCGATGCTGTGATTCAGACGGCCGCAAGCAGGGTCTCGCGCGCGTGCAGCAAGCGATCGAACGCTTCGTCGAGCGGGAAGCGGTGCGGTCGTTGCGGAACGACGAGGATTAGTCGGCCGCCGGTGACGATCCATATCGGGTAGGTGGTGTTGTTCCAACTCCGGAACGGAGACCACCAGTCATCCGTTTCGAGAATGATCGCTTTGAATTCATCGGTCAGGCATGCGTGCGCGGCATCCTTGCTCTTCGAGAGAACCAGCCGGGCGTTGTCGAAGTCGGGATCCTGAGTGGGGGAAACTCGCAGGGAATGAAGCTGCTGCCAGCCGGATCGCCGCACGATGCTGAATGATTCGATGAACTGGATGCTGACGCTGAAAACGGTCCGATGGCGAACCATGCCGCCGCCCGGGAAGATGATGACCGCGCTCGTCGGGAAGACGGTGATGTCCCCGTCGTCATGAGGCAGCACGCCGTACGCGATGCGGGTGAACTGAAGTTCGGCCCCCATCGGCGCAAGGTGCGGAACCCGCTTCCACGCCTTGCGAAATGCACGATCCGCCTTGTTCAATGTCTCCAGCCCGCGTTCCTGCGCAAACCAGGCCAGAGCATTCGCATCGAGTACCTGCATGTTCCGTGTGTAGAGCAGAACCGTGACGAATGCCGTCGCGAAGACGAGCACCGAGAGTATGAGCAGAATGTTCGAGGGCGACATGGCGCTCACACAGCGGCTCAGACGGGGAGGAATGAAGCTCCGCTCAGCGCATCGAACGAGACGAAATCCCCCGGCTTGAATTGCTCGGCCTTCTGGAGGTGGTTCACCTTCACGACCACCGGGCACGCCCCCGCGTTGATCGTGATGGTCTGGTCCGTCGGGTCGATCGCGAGCACTTCGCCCTGGAGCCGTCGTGGTTCGCCGTACACCGGCTCGATGTACGCCCCGCCGGTCCGGACATTGTCGATGCGCCGGGCGCCGACACGAATCGTCCCGTGGATGCGCTTCCCAACCGGTGTGGACGGCGCCTTGAGCACCTTCAGGTGGAGGCGGTAGTCGGTGTTCGGGAAGGTCAGTACGACACGATCATTCGTCGCTTCTTCCAGTACGGCTCGGGCTTTTCTCGAAGGGGCTACGCCGGTATCGGTCATTGTGACGGTCTCCATAGTCGGGATCGTAGTCTATGCGGAGTGTGCGGCACGCCCGGGTCCGGTCCAGAGGAAGTTGGCAAGGAGCGATGGTCCATGCTCCGTCAGGAACGATTCGGGGTGGAACTGAACACCCTCGAGGGGTGCGGTCTCCAAGGTGTCTGCCCGACGCAGTCCCATCACAACCTCCTGCGTTGTTCCATCGTCGAGCGTGTCCGTGGTCCAGGCCGAGACCTCCCACTCGCCGGTCCGGGGGATGGAATCGCGCAGGATCACCAGCGAGTGATAGCGGGTCGCGGTGAACGGATTCGGAAGACCGGCGAAGACGCCGCGGTTGTCGTGGTGGATCTCGCTGGTCTTGCCGTGCACGATTCGCGCGTGACGGAGAACCACCATCCCGTGCGTGTGTCCGATGCACTGATGCCCGAGACACACGCCGAGAATCGGGACGACCCCGCCGAATGCCTTGATGATCTCGTTCGAGATGCCCGCCTCAAGCGGAGTGCACGGGCCGGGCGAGATGATGATGTGTGAGGGCGCAAGCCCGCGCACCTCATCGGGCGTGATCTTGTCGTTGCGCACGACCTCGATGTGCAGCGAGCGGTCGATCTCGGCGAGCCGCTGGACCAGATTCCAGGTGAACGAGTCGTAGTTGTCGATCAGGAGCAACATGGGCGGGGGGATCCGGCGAGATCCGGGGGGGGAGTCCGGGGGAGTCCAGTGAGATTGACAGCGCGGCGGTGTGTGCCGCGGGGGACAAGATAGGCATGTTGCGACAAGGAAGTGCGGGTCACGCCGCCAGGTTCGCGGCGTCCGAGCCGGCGACCCCATCGCGACAGACATAAAAAAGGCGGCTGGTGATGGGGTAGGGCAGCCGCGTGAAGTCCGCCAGAACCTTCTCACGCACGCGGCTGATGAAGGGCTCCGGATTCCGGGTCACCGCCAGCAGCATGTCCCGGGAAGGCGTGGCGACGAGGAAATCCCCGCCCAGATGGGGGGCGAGCGCGATGTGCAGATCCTCAAGCAGCAGTCGGGAGGCGTCGTAGCCGTCCTGGATGGTGAGCAGCACGGCCTTCCCGCCGTCCTCGGATTCCAGGGTGCGGAATTCGAGGTCCGTCGTGCAGGCCCTCAGGTTCTTGCGGGCAAGCTCGTCGAGGAGATCCGTGTCCGCGCCCCAGCGGATCATCTGCTCGGTCGTGACGCTGACGGTCATGTTCGGCATGTCGATCACAAAGACGATCACCGTCTCGTTGACATACGGCACATGAGCGACCTGCTCGCGAGAAAGATGCTCAAAGATCGTCACCGGCTGGATACGCGGCATGATCCGGTCCCGGGCGACTTCCCACGGCATCGCGCTGATGGCGATCGTGGAATCATCGAAGAGCTGCTCCAGATATTGCTCGACGATCTCGACCCCGCGCCCCTCGTCCGTCCGGACGAGACGCATCAGATTCTCAAGGTCGAGACGCCGTCCCTCCACCACCAGTTCCGCAGGGCCGGAGAGGATGGCGTTCAGGTCCGGACGCAGCCGGTGCAGGAGCTTGAGCACCTGTTCGGCGAAGGCCTCGCGTTGTCTGGGAAGTCTGGACATCAGCACTCTCGACGGACCGCGATTCCCCGGTTTCTCGATGGGGGGTCGGGAACCGTTGCCAGCGTCTATCGGCGATTCGCAAGGGCCGGGCCAGCACAAGAGGGGGCGAGCGGTCAATCTCCGCACGGTGCGGTGCGGACTCCCGACCCGAGCGGCTACTCTCTGTGCATGCCGAGACACTGCGAAATTCGTGGCCCAAAGGGTCCGATCCATGCCGGAACCAGCCATCCGCTGGTCCTGATTGCCGGGCCTTGCGTGTTGGAGGGGATCGATCTGTCCCGAAGGATCGCGCAGACTGTGCGCGAAGTCTGCGAGCGATTGAGGATCCCGTACATCTTCAAGGCATCGTTCGACAAGGCGAATCGCTCCAGTCTCGGCAGCGCCCGCGGGCCGGGTCTGGATCACGGCCTGGAGCAGTTGTCGATCATCCGGGAAGAGTTCGGTGTGCCCGTCACGACGGACCTCCACGAGCCCGCGCAGGCCGAGGTGCTCGCCGGGGTCGTCGATGTCATGCAGATTCCCGCATTCCTCTGCCGCCAGACGGACCTCCTGCTCGCCGCGGGCGAGGCGGCGGCACGCCATCAATGCACAGTCAACATCAAGAAGGGCCAGTTCCTGTCCCCCGCCGAGATGCGGGGGCCGGTGACGAAGGTGCGATCGGCGGGCTGCGATTCCGTGATCGTGACCGAGCGGGGCAGTTCGTTCGGATACAACCGCCTGGTCAACGATTTCATAGGTGTCGGGGACCTCTTGGCATGGGGTGAGCCCGGCGGGGTCGGCGCAGGGGGCGAGACGGGGCCCGCACTCTGCTTCGATTGCACCCATTCGGTGCAGACCCCCGGGACCGGGGCCACGACGGGCGGGCACCGCGCCCGGGTCCCGCTGCTCGCACGGGCGGCGGCGGCGGCGGGGGTCGATCTGATCTTCCTGGAGTGCCACCCCGATCCGGCCAACGCCCCGAGCGATGCCTCGAACATGCTCCCGCTCGATCAGGTGCCGCGCCTGCTGGAGCTGGTGGTGCGGCTCTCCGGAGCCGCACGCGAAGGTGGCGAGTGAGGAGACCGGGGTTTGCTTCCCGTCGGCGTCTGACGCATAGAGTCCCGTATGCAGAAGAAGATGAACTGTTCTGGCTGCACGAACAAGCCCGTCGCGACGGAACTGATCGTCAAGAACGGCGAGAAGATCGAGATTTCGTACTGCGAGCAGTGCGTCCATCAGGTCAACATCGGGGGCAAGGGACACGCATCCGCCGGTCAGGTCATCACCTCCTTCGTCATCGCACAGAGCAAGGTCGCCGGGACGCCGGCCGGTGTGAGCGAATGCGAATGCTGCGGGCTGACCTTCGCGGAGTTCCGCAAGGAAGGCGTTCTGGGCTGTTCCGAGTGCTACCGGGCGTTCGAGACGACGCTCGGCTCTCTCATCGAGCGGGCACAGGAGGGGGGCACGCATCACATCGGAAAAATCCCCCGGCGCGCCGGGGCGTCCTACGACCGACAGCAACGGATCCTGTCGCTCAGAAAGCAACTGGCCGAAGCCGTCGCCGCGGAGCAGTTTGAGCGTGCGGCACTGCTGCGGGATGAGATTCGTCAGTTCGAGAACGGTGATCGCATCGAACTTGACGATCGTCGTACCGGAGAGGATGCGTGACGGATCTTCGCACGGGATCAGCGACCGAGTGGTTACGAGGCGAAGGGCCCTCGAACGATGTCGTCGTCTCGTCACGGGTGCGCCTGGCGCGAAACTTCGCGGGCTTCCCCTTCCCGGCCAAGTGCAACCCTGCCCAACGACGCGAGGTGCTGGACTACGCCCAACGCCAGATCCTCGGCTCCAACCTCGCGAAGGAGATGCTCTGGATCGACCTCTGCGAGCTGTCTTCGCTGGAGCGCGAGGTGCTCATGGAGCGCCACCTCATCTCCAAGCAACTCGCGAAGAGCGAGGGGCCGCGGGCGCTGGCGGTGTCGAGTCCGGACGAGCGCCTCGCCATCATGATCAACGAGGAGGATCACCTCCGCGTCCAGGCGATCCGGCGCGGCCTCGATCTCGACGACGCCTTCCGCCACATCAACGAAGTCGATGACAGTCTCGAGGCCAACGCCGATTTCGCCTACTCGTCCCGGTTCGGGTACCTCACCGCCTGCCCGACCAATGTCGGGACCGGGATCCGCATGTCCGTCATGCTGCACCTGCCCGGGCTCAAGCTCGCCGGCGACCTGGAAAAGGTCCGACGCGCCGCCAGAGCCATGTCGCTCGCGGTCCGGGGGTTCTACGGCGAGGGCTCGGAGGCGGTCGGCGACTTCTATCAGATCTCGAACCAGACGACGCTCGGCAAGTCCGAACGCGATTTATTGCACGATTTCGAGCACAATGTGATCCCCAAGGTCATCGACTACGAGCGCCTCGCACGCAAGACACTCCTCGACAAACGCAAATCCATCCTCGACGATCAGGTGCACCGCGCGTACGGGACGCTGCTCCACGCCCGCCTCCTCAAAACCGATGAGGCCATGCAGTTGCTCAGCTTGGTCCGGCTCGGGCTCATG
>REDD01000299.1 GCA_007693725.1 Phycisphaeraceae bacterium | reverse complement strand
GTGTCCATGACGGATCACGCTACCCGTGGCGACGCCGGGATGGAAGGATGGGGGGGTGAACCGGGGGAAATGCGGGGTCAGTAGTTCGCGATGTACGCCCGCTGGCGGATGGTGAGGATTTCGCGGATGGCTTTGAGGGCACGCTGATCGATTTCGACAAGCCGGCGCATCAGATCCGGGTTGGGCTTGTTTTCTGACTGCTCCTTCTGGCGCTCGTCGATCTCACGCGTCAAGGCTTCCTGGTCGATGACGCTGATGCTGAACTCGCCCAGATTGATTGGATCGCCGAATCCGTTGAAGGCCTCGAGGCGTTCGCCGGACTGTTGTCTGGTGATGGCGCCGAGCTCGGAGCGATAACCCCGGACGAGTGTGTCGAGTTCGTCCAGCAGGTTCATACGAATGACTTGGAGGGCTTCGCGTTGTTCGGGGGTGAGCGGCTCTGGGTCGGGGAGGTTGGAGCGCGAGGAAACAAAGGAGATGGACGCCTCAGGCGAGGGTCGATCGAGGCGTTGGAGGCGATCGAGAATGCGCCCGGAGCGTGATTGCGCGAGGACGGCGTTGGTGATGTCATTCTCGGCTTCGATGCCGGTATCTTCGGGCTTTGCCATAGCGGTCGAGGCGATGAAGAATTGACGGTCGCCGTCTTCGAGGATGTCGAAGAAGCTGCGCCAGAAGCGCCGATTGATGGCCTCGATGCTCTCGGCATGTCGGCCGACAAGCCGCCCGTTGCTGTTGAGTTGGGTAAGGATTTCATGCCGATCATCCTCAGTCATGTGCTCGGCTCGCGTGCGATCGGTTACGCGGGTCCAGAGGTCGCGCGACTGTTCGACGACAGCGTTGCGTGCGACAAGCGGCGTGTCGACGGCGATGGCGTACTGGTTCAACACCTCGCGGAGTTCTTCGGATCGGCGCGCATCGGGAACGATTCTGCGAACGATCGCAGCGAGATCGAGCGCTTCATCGGGGCGGGTGGCGTAGCGGGTGAGCGTGCGGTACCGGCGTATCTCACGGTCGATGCTTGCCCACCGGCGTTCCTGCTCGGGATCGAGGACGATGCGAAGATCGTCGAGGAAGTCGCGCTCAATCTCGCGCACGGCGTCGCGGTTCCGGTCGAGGAGTTCAGAGCGCCGGGATTCCCTCTCGTCGGACGAGATGATTGATTGGGAGAGGTCGCGGAGTTGTTCGCTCGTGACGATCCACTGGCGGAGGGCTTGGGCATCCGCGCCGGTGCGGAGGTCGGCGAGGAGTGTGCGCTGCTGCTCAGTGAGACGGAGGATGTCGGCGATCGCGGCGAGGAGATCCTCGGGGATGGGGAGTGTCGGGGAGAGGTGGCTGTCGGCGTCGACACCACTGTTGGCGACCCTCATGATGGTGTATGACCCGGAGCCGGCGTGCGATTGCGGAGCGATCGAGAGGATCGCCGCAGTGACGAGGAGCAGGATGGTGTGGCGGGTGGTGTGCATGGCAATTGGTATGTGGATTGTGTGAGGATGAACGGCTCAGTAGTTCGCGATGTGGGCGCGCTGACGGATGGTGAGGATCTCGCGGATGTCGTTCAGGGCCCGTTGGTCGATCTGCCTTGCACGCGTGAAGAGTTGTTCGATGCGGGGCTCTTTCTCGGGCTGCCGTCGGCGAGGTTGTCTGGGCTTGTTCATGTCGTGCCTGCTGATGTAGATCTGCTGAAAACCGAGATTGATCTCGACATGCTCTTCATTGTCTTCCTCGAATTCAACTCTGGGACGCGCAGCAACGATGCGGGCAGACTCATCGAGCAAGTCGATGATTTCCGACTTGTACGCATCCATGATCGCCGTCAGACGGTCCATCTGATCGGCGGTGAGTGGTTCCACCGTGGGAAGTCGCGAGCCGAGCGTGTTCTCCTGCACATAAGGTGATTGCCGGTAGTAGCTCAGTCGTGATGCGCCGGTTGTCGTGAGTCTGGTCAGGGCCTCCGCGGCACGGGATGCTCGGAGATTGTCGAATCCCTGTGCCCTGTGACGAATTCGCTGCGGCGGCGCGGTCTGCACAACGGTGTTGAGAAATTCCATTCGCGCCTGCTCGGGCAGTAAGTCCGCAAATCTCGGCACAAATGTGCGGTTGACGGTCGCGATCCGTTTGGAGTGATCCTCCACGCTCTTCGCGAGACCGAAGAGTACGCCATCGATGTCCTGGATCTGCTGTTGACCATCGAAGACGCCTCCGGCATCAGGATTCATCATCGCAGCGTGTCGCGCCGCTTCAAGGGCCTCGGCTTCTCTGACGGCTCGGATCGCATCATCAATCAGACGATTCCTGCGGAGGAGATGAGGATCGATCTCCTGTGCATATTCCTCGGCAAGCGCAGCCAACCGGGGGTCGTCCGATGCATCGCCCGCGAAGGTGTGTGCGAGAACGATGAGATCAAAGTTCTCATCGGGTTGGGTTGCGTGCTGCATCAGTGTCTCGATTCGCCGGATCTCTCGTTCGACACGCGGCCACATCGCTTCCTGTTCAGGAGTGAAGATGAGGCGGACATCCGCAAAGAAGCGATCTCGCACCTCCATCACGCGACTTCTGTGCGCGCTTAGAATCTCGCTTCTCGACACCCGACGCGCAGTAAAATCATCTTGGAGCCGTCCGTGAAGGTCTGAGAGCGATTCTTGCGCGGCGACCCAGTGGGATAATGCTTCATCATCATACATGAGCACAAACGCATCGAGAGCCATGCGTTGCTCATCGTCGAGACCGAGCAGATCGCGCATGCGATCCAGCACGCCATCGAGAACAGGCAGCACGGGCGCGAGGTGGTAGTACGCTTCTTCCGCGGATCCTGAAGAGGAAGAACCGCGCGAGTACAGAAACTCTCCATGCAGCGTCTGTGCGGCGAGTGCGGACAGCAGAAGCATGACGACGATGAGTTTGATCCGCTTCATTGGTACTCCTTGCATGAGCACCAGAAGTGTAACCCACAATCCCGGAAAGGGCATCGCCCCTAACTTGCCCCGTTCATTCGCGTCCGCTCCCGGTCGCCGCGCCCCTCACCCGCCCTCGGAGCGCCTTGCGCTCTTCGCCGCGTGCTGGTCCGCCAGCTCCTGATCCCAGCGCTTCGAGACGCTGTGCTGCACCCCGATGCAGTCGAGCAGGCGGGCCGTCATGAAATCCACGATGTCGTCCACGCTCCGCGGGTGCAGGTAGAACCCCGGGTTGGTCGGGCAGATGATCGCCCCCGCGTCGTGCAGCTCCATCATGTTGCGCAGGTCGATGCGGTTCAGCGGCGCTTCACGGTGCGCAATCACCAGCGGGAACTTCTCCTTCAGGCACACCGCGGCGGCGCGCGTCAGCAGCTCATCGCCGTAGCCCGAGGCGATCGCGCCCAGCGAATTCGATGAGCACGGCACGATGACCATGCCGTCATGCCGGAACGACCCCGACCCGAGCGAAGCCCCGACATCGGACGCGGGGTGCAGGTAGATATCGTGCGTGCGCGGGTGGTCGTGCTCGGGGATGCCCGCCAGACGATGCAGGGTGTCGTTCGAGAGGTGCTCGATGCCCAGTTCGTCGTGGAGGAGCCGCCTGCCGTAGCGCGTGATGACGATGTGCGTCTCGTGCCCGAGGCGGACCAGCTCCGTGATGAGGCGCTGGGCGTAGACCGCGCCGGAGGCGCCGGTGATGCCGACGACATGGCGACGGCGGGGCTGGATGGGCGTCGGGGCGCTGGTCATGGTGAACGGTATGGTCCGAGGGGGATTCAGGGGGTCTTCCGGGGGCGGGGGGTCGAAACGGGGGTTGGGGTGTACGATGGTGGCTCGACATCGTGGTTTCGCAGCCAGGGAGGCGTCCGATGCGGTCTTTGCGTGGCATCTTTGCGGGTTTGACGGTTCTGAGCGTGGTCGGCGTGCTCGGGGGGTGCGTCGTGGTCAACGCGACCTATCCGCCCCGTCCCGGCGAGTCCGCGACGAGCGATCTCAACCTCTCCCCGAGTCCGACGGCGATGGAAGCGGGCCTCCGCGCTGCCCTCGAACGGAATCCCGTCGAGGGACGCTACATCCTCAACCTGCCCCGCGGCATGGAGCGTGCCGTCGCCCAGCGCATCGCCAACGCGGTCGGTCCGGGCCAGGCGGTCCTGCCCGATGTCGAACTCGACGAGGCGTTGCCCGTCGTGCATGTCAGCCGCGTCTGGATCCGCGGCGAGATCGCCGAGGTCGATGTCCTGCTCCCCGTCGATGAGGTCTGGCAGGCGGTGACCGTCCGGATGCGCGGCGGGGTGGTCCGCGGCTACCGGGTCGAGCGCGTCCGCCGATGGCCGCCGGGGATGATCGAAGCGCCGGAGTTGTTCGGCTGGGAAAGAGACAGTGTTCGCTGAGTCTTCCGGAGAGCGTGAGGGTCGTTTGTGATGTGGACGAATCAGGATTTTCAGCCCGGCATGCGCGTGCGCGTGACCAACAGCATCGAGTTCGGCACGCGCGCCCGTGAGCGCATGAGCGTCGAGGGCATGGTGGTGCGCTTCGCGGAGCAGAAGACGGGCTCGTGGTTCGCGCACGGGCGCGACGGCAAGGTCTGGATCGACCGTCTCGAACTGCGCAAGGACGACGGCGAACTGGTGCAGGTGAACCTCGACCGCAACAGCGAGGTGGAAGTCCTCGGCGCGGGCGAGGGCGC
>REDD01000276.1 GCA_007693725.1 Phycisphaeraceae bacterium | reverse complement strand
TCAGCCGCGTGGTGGCGTTCATGAACCAGAAGGGCGGGGTCGGGAAAACGACGACCGTGGTGAATCTGAGCGCTGCGATCGCGGAAGCGGGACGATCGGTGCTGGTGCTGGACCTCGATCCGCAGGCGCACGCGACGCTGCACATGGGGCTGGAGCCGGGGGCCTCGGAGCGGTCGATTTACGATGTGCTGCTCGATCCGGACGAGGCGGAGCACGCGGCGATCGAGGTGCGACCGAATCTCGCGATCATCCCGGCGGAGGTGGATCAGGCGGCGGTCGAGGTCGAGCTGGCGGATGCCGTGGACCGGCGGAGCCGGTTGCGGAGTGCGCTCGAGAAGATTCGCGATCGCTACGAATTCATCCTGATTGATTGCCCCCCGTCGCTGGGGCTGCTCACGGTGAACGGGCTCGCGGCGGCGCGGGAGGTGATCGTGCCGATGCAGGCCCACTTCCTTGCGTTGCAGGGGGTCGGGAAGCTGCTGGAGACGGTGCAGCTCGTGGGCCAGAATGTGAACCCGAAGCTGCGCGTCTCGGGGATCGTGCTGTGCATGCACGAGGAGACGACGCGCCATGCTCGCGAGGTGGTGGCGGACCTGGAGCAGTTCTTCGAGCAGTCGCGGGGAACGGAGGTGCCGTGGGCGGGGGCGCGGGTGTATCGCCCGGCGATCCGTCGGAACATCAAGATCGCGGAGAGCCCGTCGTTCGGGCAGACGGTGTTCGAGTACGCGCGGTGGTGCGCGGGGGCGATCGACTATCAGCAGGTCGCGCAGTTGCTGATGGAGGAGTGGGATCAGATGCTGGCTCGGCGCGGGATGTCCGAGCAGATCGTGACGCGGGGTGTATCGGCGGGGACGGCTGAGAGGACGACGGCGTGATGCAGGACCGGCGCGCGCTCGTAGCCGCCCGTGTGGTCTTTGTGGCGTACACGATCCTGCTGCTGCTGGGAACGCTGTGGCCGAATCTGCAGATTGATGTCGGGGATGTGCCGCGTCCGGATCTGTACATGCACCTGCTCGCCTTCGGCGGGTTCACGGCCCTGATGCTCGTCTGCCAGTGGTTCGGCCCCCTGCTGTCTGCGCGGAACATCGCGTGGGCCGGGGTGGTGAGCACCGGCTTTGCGCTCGCGAACGAGTCGGCGCAGGCGCTCCCCTTCATCCATCGTCACGCGCGGCTGGATGATGCCGCGGCGAACATCCTCGGCGTGGCGCTGCCGCTGATGGGGGCGTTGCTGCTGGGAGCGATCTCGAACGGGGGCGACGCCCATGACTGATGCATCGCCCGAAGCGGTGAAGGAGAGCGCACAGAGCGAATCCTTCGGCGGCCATGCGCGCACGGTGATGGGCTTCACGCTGCTGAGCCGGATCAGCGGGCTGCTGCGCGATGCGGTGTGCTCGCGGGTCTTCGGCGCGGGGGCGGAGTGGTCGGCGTTCGTGACGGCGTTCATCATTCCCAACCTCTTCCGCCGGTTGTTCGGCGAGGGGGCGATCTCCGCGGCGTTCATCCCGGAGTACGCTCGCCTTTCGGAGCGCGACCCCGCGCTGGCGCACCGCTTCGCATCGCTGACGGTGGGCGCGCTCGCGGTCTTTCTGTCGCTGCTGGTGCTGATCGTCGAGCTTGCGCTGATCGTGGTGCTCGGGTTGCTGCCCGAAGGCAGCGCGGGGCGGCTGACGCTGGTGCTCGCGATCGTGATGCTGCCGTTCATGCCGCTGGTGTGCATCACGGCGATGCTGGGCGGGATGCTCCAGAGTCACGGGCGGTTCGTGCCGCACGCCGCCAGCCCGATCCTGCTCAATGTGATGATGGCCGGGAGCGCGGCGATGGCGGCGTGGTGGTGGGGACTGAGCGTGCGAGATGGCGTCGTGGTGGTGGCGGTGTCGGTGCTGGTGGCGGGGTTCGCGCAGGTGGGGTGGTGCCTGTGGTCGCTGCGTGGGATCGCGATCTGGACGCGGGCGGTGAGCGATGCGGCGGGGCTGTTCCGCTCGATGCTGCTGCGGATGGGCCCGGTGATCATCGGGATGGGCACGCTACAACTGGGCACGCTGATCGACGGCGTGCTCGCGGGATACCCGGTGCTGTTCGGCGCGACGCTGCCGGGCGGGCGCGCGTACCCGATGGATGAGGGCTCGGCGTCGGTGCTGTTCTACGCGAGCCGGCTGTACCAGTTCCCGCTGGGCGTCTTCGGCATCGCGATCGCCACGGCGGTCTTCCCCGCGCTCGCGCGTGCCGCGGCGAATGCGCTCAACTTCCGACTGACGCTGTCGCGGTCGGTGCGTCTGAGTTTGTTCATCGGGATCCCGGCGACGGTGGGCATCATGCTGGTCTCGAAGGATCTGGCAACCGCGATCTATCGGGGCGGGGCGTTCAGCGACGACGATGTGGCGCGGACGAGCGCGACACTCTCGATGTACGCGCTAGCGATCTGGGCATACTCGCTGACGCATGTCCTGACGCGGGCGTTCTACGCCGTCGGGATGACCAAGGTGCCGATGCGGGTCGGGCTGGTGACGGTGCTGGCGAATGTCTGCGGGAGCATCGTGCTGATGTGGTGGCTTCAGGAGCGCGGGCTGGCGCTGGCGACGGCAATCGCGGCGTGCGGGCAAACCCTCGCGCTCAGCGTGCTGGCGATGCGGCTGCTGGTGCGGAATGACGGCGCCGGCACGGAGCGCGTGGACGCTGGGGCCGCGCGATCGGTGATGCTGACCGTCGGATGGTCGGTTTTGATGGTGGCGTGCATTCTGGTGGTGCAGCGGATGACGGCGGGGCTGCTGCCGGGCGGTGCCTGGAGCGGGTCGCTGGTGGCCCTGGCGCGGGATGTGGGGCTGGGAGCGGCGATCTATCTGGGCGGGGCGGTGGTCATGCGACGCCCGGAGCTATGGTGGCTGCTGGAGCGTCCGGCGAAGCGAGGGTCGGGGACGGAATAACATCATTCGGACGATGTGGAGAGCGCGGTTGTGCCGCACCGACGATGGAATCGGGCCGATATCTTCGCAGTCCACGCACGCTCGCCGAGAACGCCCCGGCGAGCGGCAGGAAGGTTTGAGTCCTCAGGGCGAGAGAAGACACGATGCTGCACGCCGGACAGGCCGCGATCCGTTCGTTTCGAGTGATCCCCTCGCTTCCCCAGCCGCTGGCGCCGTTGCTGGAGATTGCGCAGAACCTCTGGTGGTCGTGGCACCCCGAGGCGGTGTCGCTGTTCGTGCGACTGGACCGCGAGTTGTGGGAGGAGACGGGCCACAACCCGGTGCGGATGCTGGGGATGATCGATCAGGATCTGCTCGAGCGCGTGGCGCAGGATCAGTCGTATCTGCACGGGCTGAATCTCGTGCACGCGCGCTTCAAGGCGCACAGCCAGCGTCGGTCGTGGTTCCTTCGCCAGTACCCGCATCTGGTCGAGCAGACGGCGGGCAGCGCTGCGCCGATCCGCATCGCGTATTTCTCGGCGGAGTTCGGGCTCACGGAGTGCCTCCAGATTTATTCGGGCGGTCTGGGGTGTCTGGCGGGCGACCACCTGAAGGCGGCGAGCGAACTCGGCGTTCCGATGTGCGCGGTGGGGCTGCTGTACCGCTGCGGATATTTCCACCAGTACCTGAACGCCGACGGATGGCAGCAGGAGACCTATCCGGATCTGGACTTCGCGAATCAGCCGGTGCAACGCGTATACGACGAGCAGACCGGCGAGCAGGTGAAGGTGCATGTCGAATTGCCGGGTCGGCGCGTCACGGTGGGCGTGTGGCGGTGCGATGTGGGGCGCATCCCGCTCTACCTGCTCGATACGAACATGCCCGAGAACAACCGGGCCGATCGCGACATCACCAAGACGCTGTACGGCGGCGACATCGAGACACGGATGATGCAGGAGATCGTCCTGGGCATCGGCGGCGTGCGGGCGCTGGAGAAGGTGGGCGAGCAGCCGACCGTCTTCCACATCAACGAGGGGCACGCGGCGTTCCTCGCGCTCGAACGCATCGCACGATTCCGCGCTGCGCACAACTGCTCGTTCGAGCAGGCGCGACAGGCGGCGGCGGCGGGGCATGTCTTCACCACGCACACGCCGGTTCCCGCGGGCATCGATCGATTCGCGCCGCAACTCATGGAGCAGTACTTCGGCGAGATGCTGCCTTCGCTCGGGATCGACTTCGACCACTTCCTCGGGCTCGGGCGGAGCAATCCCTTCGACCCGAACGAGTTCTTCTCGATGGCGGTGCTGGCGCTGCGGTCGAGCCAGTTCAGCAACGGCGTGAGCAGACTGCACGGGCATGTGTCGCGGACGATGTGGAAGGGGATCTGGCCGGGGCTCCCGGAGGATGAGGTCCCGATCTCGCATGTGACCAACGGCGTGCATCCGCGGACATGGATCGCCTCGAACCTCGTCTCGCTGTACGACCGCTATCTCTCGCCGGATTGGCAGCTCGATCCGACCGACTTCCACCTGTGGGAGAAGGTGCACGACATTCCGGATGAGGAACTGTGGCGTCACCGTGAGCGCCAGCGCGAGCGCCTGATCACCTGGTGCCGCAGAAAGATCCGCAAGCAGATGAAGAGCCGGGGGGCCTCGTTCGAGGAGACGGAGCGCGCCGCGGCGTCGCTCGATCCGCGGATCTTCACGATCGGATTCGCTCGTCGTTTCGCGACCTACAAGCGCGGGACGCTGCTGCTGCAGGATCTCGTTCGGCTGCGCCAAC
>REDD01000297.1 GCA_007693725.1 Phycisphaeraceae bacterium | reverse complement strand
AGCAAGGGTCTTCTGGCGAACCGCCTGTACGCGGACGGATCGCGCTGGCACGATCTGTACATTCCTCGGACAGTCCATGATGTTCCGGAGGGCACCGACTTCACCGAAATGCGACTGAACTCGTTGCAGATGAACGGTCGCGAGGTGTACAAGTTCGCGGTCGGAACATTCGCGGACCTGATCGCCGAAACCCTCGAGGCGGCGGGCCTTGAGGCGGAGGATGTCGATCAGTTCGTGTGCCACCAGTCGAACGCGCGCATGCTCGAATCGGCTCGGAAGCGGTTCGGGCTTCCGGAAGAAAAGATGTACATCAACATCGATCGGTACGGGAACTGCTCCGCAGGCTCCGTGCCCGTCGCTCTGAACGAACTGCGCCGGGCGGGGAAGTGCCTTGAGAACCAGCGGGTCATGTTCGTGGCGTTCGGCGGCGGCCTGACCTGGTCGTCGTCGCTCTGGCAGTTCTGACTGGGCGGTCGGGCGCTGGTATAAATGCGAGCATGAGCGAAGAACTCGTCATTCTCTGTCCCGGCCAAGGGGCGCAGTCGGTCGGTATGGGCAAGCGGTGGTACGAGCACTCTCCGGAAGCTCGCGCCGTCTTTGATCGTGCGGAGGATCTCCTGGGGGATCGTCTGGCGTGCAGTCTGAAGACGGCGTGCTTCGAGGGGCCTGCGGAGTTGATCAACCGGACCGATGTGGCCCAGCCCGCGCTGTATGTGTGCGGGGTGGCATCTTTCGTGGGACGATTCGGGAATCCCGGCGAGAGGAATCTGAGTGCGACGGCGGGGCTGAGTCTGGGCGAGTACACCGCGCTGCATCTCGCGGGGGCGTTCTCGTTCGAGGATGGGCTTGAGTTGGTGACGGTGCGGGGGCGGGCGATGCAGGATGCCGCGGAAGCGAGCAACTCCGGCATGGTTGCCCTGATCGGTGCTGATGAGGCCCAAGCGGATGAAGTCTGCCGTCGGGCGGGGGCCGGCGATGTTCTTGTGCCCGCGAATTACAACGCTCCGGGCCAGATCGTGCTGAGCGGGTCGAGTGCGGCGGTCGACCGTGCGGCCGGCGTCGCGGACGCGATGGGGCTCCGGGCGGCGGTGCTGGCGGTGGCCGGGGCGTTTCACTCCCCCCTGATGGCCCCCGCTGGGGAGCGGCTGCGCGAGGTGCTGGAGCGGGTGGAGATTCGTGAACCCCGTTGCCCGGTGCTCTCGAATGTTACGGGTGTGGCCCATGGAACCGGGCCGGATGTTGGGCATCCAATCGAGCGGAGCATTCGGGACCGGCTCGTGGAGCAGCTCACGGCCCCTGTGCGCTGGGCGCAGGGGTGTGCCTGGCTCGTCGGAGCGGTTTCGGGTGCGTACCATGAATTAGCACCCGGCAAGGTTTTGTCCGGGTTGATGAGACGGATTGACCGAGAAGTGAAGGTGGCCAGCCATGCAGACCCCTAACCGATTTCGGCGTTCACTCTCCATTTTCCCCGCCTTCGGGCTTGTGATTACGGGAGTGGCTTTTACCAGCGGCTGCGGCAAGGAAGAGCCCCCCCCACCACCGCCGCCGCCACCCGCGGTGGTGAAGGTCGATCCGATGGCGAATGTTCGGCTGGATGCTCGCGTTCAGTGGCCGGATGACCGGGAGGCATGGAGTCCGGAGCTTGCCGAGGCGATTGCCGACCTTGCGAACGGGATCGTGAACGGCGATGTCGAGCTGATGCGCAGCGCGCTCGGGAGCCAGGGTCGTCGGGTGCTCTCGATCGCGATGTCCGACGATGACGGCGGCTTCGCCGGCGGAAAAATCGAGGCGGTGCGGATCTGCGTGCTCCATCGGTTGGAAGATGGAGGGGCGGAACTGGGCATCGGAATCCAAGACGAGGACGGCGCGTATTTGACCGGCTGGATCGGGCGTGAAGATGCCGGAGGCCAGTGGGTCTTTGACGGCGCTGCGTGCAAGCCCTTCCCCAGTGAGCGCGTCTCTATGCTTGATGCGGACCGCCTTGTGGAACCTTCGCTCGGTACGGTTGCGACCGTGCGCGTTGATGTTGATGAGCGGACTCGTCGCATGCTGTCGGGTGAATCCGGCGGAAGCGATGGCGGCGATGAGACTCGTCCGCGGGATCCGCAGAGCGATCCGTTCCGCATGCCGACACGGCGCCAGCGCTGACCGACGGCAGCTCCCGATCTGGATTATGCTGTCCGCGAGCATTCTCGGCAGAGAATGCGGATTTGGGAGCCGGTCATGGTTGCGGATGCTGGAGCGAAACGGGTTGCATTGATCACCGGAGCGAGCCGAGGGATCGGTCGATCGGTCGCGATGCGCCTTGCGCAGTCTGGGCGTCATGTTGTGCTGGCGGCCCGGACCGTCGAAGCGCTCGAAGGCGTCAAGCAGGAAATCGAAAGCCACGGCGGGCTCGCGAGCGTGCAGGCGATGGATCTCTCGGACAGCGGCTCTCTGCAGGCCGGCGTCGAGAAGATCGCTGCTGATCACGGGCGGCTGGACATCGTCGTGAACAACGCCGGGATCACGAAGGACAATCTGGCTCTCCGAATGAGCGATGAGGACTTTCTGGAGGTGCTGCGGGTGAATCTGCTCGGCGCGTTCATCATCTGCCGCGCTGCTGCCCGTCCGATGATGCGTCAGAAGTTCGGGCGGATCGTGAACATCGGGTCGACTTCCGGGGTCATCGGAAACGCTGGTCAGGCGAACTACGCCGCGGCGAAGGCCGGGCTGATCGGCATGACAAAGTCGCTCGCTCGAGAATTGGGGGCCAAGGGGATCACGGCGAATGTCGTTGCTCCGGGCTTTATTGAAACGGACATGACGGCGAACCTCCCTCAGGAGGTCAAGGATCGGGTTCTTGAGGCGATGGCGTTGCGGCGGCTGGGCACCCCGGAGGACATCGCCGAGGCCGTTGCATACATATCCAGTGATGCGGCCGGTTTCCTGACCGGCCAGGTACTTTGTGTGGATGGCGGACTGACGATGTGCTGAGTCGGTGGTTTCCCGTATACTCCCCGAACGGACATGGAACCGGCTTGCTTGTCGAGATGACCCCCGAAGGGGTATATTGCTCAATCCGTTTGACCCCCGCGTTCCGTCGGGTCAAACCCAGTTGGAGACAGGGTCGTGACGAAAGAGGACATTGAGCGTCAGGTGATCGAGATCGTCGGCGAGCAGATGGGCGTCGATAAGTCAGAGATCACGCGCGACACCAACTTTATGACTGACTTGAATGCCGACAGTCTCGATACCGTCGAGCTTGTCATGGAGTTCGAGGATCGTTTTGAGACCTCGATTCCGGATGACAAGGCCGAGCAGATCAAGACCATCGGCGATGCCATCGACTTCATTGTTGAAGCCAAGAGCGCGGCCAAGACCTGACCACTGAAGGTGGAACTCGCCGTCGCCCCCGATGATCCCTCGGTCACGGATGGTCTTCCATTGAGAATGGCAAGGCGAGCATTGCGATACCCGTTATGACAGACAGCGCGACGACAGCCCGGCGAGTCGTGGTGACCAGTATCGGTGCCGTCACCAATGTGGGGCGTGATGCCGCAACCACATGGGACTCCCTCGTGCGAGGGAAGAGTGGTGTCACTGCCATTGACAGCGACGCGTTCCGTGCGTTCCCGGACGAACAGTGGTCCGTCAAGATCGCCGGCGCGATCCAGGATTCGTCCATTCCGGAGCGACTGAGTCCGCGGGAAGGCAAGAGACTCGATCGATTCGCGATCCTCGGCATCTCGGCCGGTATTGAAGCGGTCGAGAACAGCGGGATCGATTTTTCCAAAGAGAATCCGACCCGGTGCGGTGTGATCATCGGCTCGGGCGTCGGGGGCATCCAGACGATCGAAGCCGGCATGATGGTGCTGATGCAGAAGGGGCCGGATCGGCTGAATCCCTTCACGGTGCCGCGTCTGATGGCGAACGCGGTCGCCGGAGATCTTTCGATCCGCTACGGACTTCAGGGCCCGAGCGACTCGCACACGACCGCGTGCGCATCGTCGGGGCACTCCATCGGCGATGCGTTCAACATCATTCGTCGCGGCGAGGCGGATGTGATTCTGGCGGGAGGATCCGAAGCGGCGATCTCGCCTTTGTGCGTCGGCGCCTTCATGACCATGCGCGCCCTGTCGACGCGGAATGACGATCCGGCGACGGCCTCACGCCCCTTTGATCGCGGCCGAGACGGCTTCGTGCTGGCGGAGGGGGCCGCGGTGCTCGTTCTTGAGTCGGAGGAGCACGCCAAGGCCAGAGGGGCTGACATCCTCGCGGAGCTGCTCGGTTATGGAGCGACCAGCGACGCCAGCCACATCACAGCGCCGCACCCGGAGGGATCCGGGGCCGCTCGTGCGATGCAGGCCGCCTTGGCCGATGCCGGGCTCAATCCTGAGAATGTGGACTACATCAATGCCCACGGCACCTCGACGCCTCTTGGAGACTCCGCGGAGGTGGCGGCGGTGAAGTCCGTTTTCGGGAAGCGGGCTCTGAAGTCCAAGGGCGGCGGTCTGTTGATGTCCAGCACCAAGTCGATGATCGGTCACTGCCTCGGCGCCTCGGGCGCGGTCGAAACGATCGCGTGTCTGGGAGCGATCCGGCACGGTGTCGTGACGCCGACCATCAACTGCGAGCATCCCGATCCGGAGTTCGATCTGGATTTCGTGGCGCATACCGCCCGCGATGCCCGGGTCCGGGTCTGCCTGAACAACACTTTCGGGTTCGGGGGGCACAATGTCTCGCTCGTGCTGG
>REDD01000226.1 GCA_007693725.1 Phycisphaeraceae bacterium | reverse complement strand
GCGTTCGCCGCGCCCTCCAGCAGCAGCCCGGTGGCCCTGCCCGAGCCGTCCCGCTCGATCACGCCATCGCCCGCATATTCCAGCACCCCCGTCCGCTCCATCGCCCGCGTCGATGCCGCCAAGGCGTGATGATCGAACGACTGCACGAACGCGCGCCGCCCGCCCGTCGCCTCATCCAGTTCCCGCGCCGTCGGCCATCTCCGCTCGGTCCACGACTCCACGCGCGCATGGCGAGCCGTGATCCACGCATCTTCCGGCGCATCCGCCGCCGCCCGCGCGAGAATTTCCAGACACTCCCCAACGCTCCCGCACGCGCGCAGCGACACGGAATCCAGCTCCTCGCCGTGCGCTGCCAGGTGCAGGTGCGCATCGCGCCATCGCGCCTCGCCCATCACGCCCTCCCCAGCAGCCGCTCGCCGATCTGGATCGCGTTGAGCGCGGCACCCTTACGGATCTGGTCGCCCGCGATGAACAACTCAAACGATCGCGCCCACCCCGCGCCATCCGTCGCCGCATCTCCGGCAACCCGCACCCGTCCCACCAGCACCGCATCCTTCCCGCTCGCGCGCAGCGAGGTAGGGAACCGATTCCCCGCACGATCATCCACCAACTCCACGCCCGGCGCATCCGCCAGCACACGCCGCACCTCATCCACGCCCGCCGCGTTCCCCAGCATCACATGCACCGACTCGCAGTGCGCCCGCAGCGTCGGCACGCGGATGCAGGTTGCGCTGATCCTGACCGAATCATCACCCCAGATCTTCCGCACCTCATCGATCATCTTCTGCTCTTCGACATTCCGTCCCGTCGCCTCATCCACCTTCGAGTTGTGCGAAAACACATTGAACGCGCACACCTCCGGAAACACCTTTGGCTCCGGGGCTCCGCCATCCAGCACCGTCCGCGTCTGGCTCCGCAGTTCTTCCATCGCCGCCGCGCCCGCGCCGCTCGCCGCCTGATAGGTCGAGACGATCGCCCGCTCGATGCCGAACCGCTCGCGCAGCGGATGCAGCGCCAGCATCAGGATGATCGTCGAGCAGTTCGGATTCGCGATGATCGCTCCGCCCTCCCCGATCCCGTCGAGCAGCGCACCGTTCACCTCCGGCACCACCAGCGCCACCCCCGGATCCATCCGGAACGCCGACGAATTGTCCACCACCACCGCGCCCATCTCCGACGCGATCGGCGCGTACTCCTTGCTTACCGCTCCCCCCGCCGAGAACAACGCCAGATCCACACCCTCCAGCGCCTCGCGCGACAACGCCCGCACCGTGTGCGCCCGCCCCCGATACGCAATCTCTCCCCCCGCCGACCGCGCGCTCGCCAGCAGCCGCAGTTCGCCGTGCTCCAACGCGCGCTCCTCGAAGAGCGCGAGAAACTCACGCCCCACCGCGCCCGTCGCGCCGACGATCGCCACCACCGGATCCCGCTTCCCGCGCAGCCCGTTCATGCCCGCACGCCCTCCACGCCCTTCCGGTCATCCAGCGCATCACCCACCATCGCCCGCACCGCCTCGATCGCACCGCCCACCCACGGATGCTCCCGCTCCGACTCCGCCAGCGCGATCGCCCGCTCCGCGCGATCCACCAGCCGACGCGCCGACCACTCATCCGTCCGCGACAGCCGATCGCTGATGTTGTCGTACACATCCGCCAGCTTCACCAGCTTCGCCCGCCAATCCGCCGCCCGGATCTGCTCGTCGTACGCCCGCTCGCGCTCCGCCTCCGCAAGCCGCATGTCCTTCGTCACCGCGACCACGCACCGCGCCACCTCATCCCCGAACCCCTCCGCGATGTCGTCGTAGTCCACCGGCGTGTCCTCGATCGTGTCGTGCAGCAACGCCGCCGCCACGCACACCCAATCATCACACCCGAAGACATCCCGCACCGTCATCGCCACCCGGAACGGATGCGCACAATACGGCGTCGCCCCATCCTTCCGAACCTGACCCGCATGCGCCCGCGCCGCGAACGACGCCGCACGCTGCCACATCAACACCCCCTCCGCACGCTTCGCTTCCTGCGCCCCAATCGCCCCCGCGATGCTCCGACGAAGCCCCTCGTGCTTATCGATACCGAACCGATGCGCCGGATCCTCACGCTCCGAGGCCGGGTACAGCCACACCGGCTGGCGCAGCATCGCCTCCGACTCGCTTTCGAGCCGGGGCACCACATGCGCATGCAGCGCCGGTGCCTGATTCCCGAGCATCTCGTAATTGATCCGCAGCGCCCCCGTCGCCCGCAGCACCGCATCGCCCAGCAGCGCCATGTCCTCCAGAAACACCCGGCGCGATTCACCGCCGAGATCGTTCAGCGTCCCCACCACCGGATCCGCCAGCAGCACGCACCACCCCGCGGGAAACTGCCATTCGTGCAGCACCGCCCACCCCGACCGCATCCGCGCCACCACGCCCGGATGCTCGCCCCGCCGGGCCCGCTCCACCTGTTCGTGGATCACCGTGCTCACGATCCGCCCCCCGCCCGCACCAACAGCGCCACCACATGCACCTCGATCGCCCGCCCCTCGCCCACCGCATCCACCTTCTCGTGCGTCTTCCCCTTCACATTCACCCGCTCGACCCCCACGCCCAGCCGCTCGGCGATGTTCGCCCGCAGCCGATCCTTGATCTCCTTCACCTTCGGCCGCTCCAGAATCACCGTGCAGTCCACATTCCCCACCGCGTATCCCGCCGCCCGCACCCGTCGCACCGCCTCATCCAGAAACACCGCCGAGTCCTGGCCGTCGTGGCGCGGATCGTCATCCGGGAACAACTCCCCGATGTCGGGCATGCCAAGCGCCCCCAGCAGCGCATCCGTCACCGCGTGATACAACGCATCCCCGTCCGAATGCCCCACCGGCCCCCGGTCGTGCTCTAGGCGCACCCCGCCCAGCACGAACGGACGCCCCTTCCCCTCCGGAGCGATCGGCTCCAGCCGGTGCAGGTCGTAGCCGTGCCCGATCCGAATCGCCCCTGTTCCAGTGCTCGCTCCATCCATCGCCGAAGCGTACCCACACCTTGATTTCTCCGCCCCGCCGACCGACCACCCCTCAAAGCCCGAGAATCGCCCATTTCCTCGCAGATCCACCCCCTCTCCGCCCGATGACAGATCCCGGGTCTGGGCTCGGGGTACCCTGCCCGACCGCACAACCGAGCCAGCACCGTCGTACGATCCACCCAGGCACGACCACGACCGGATAATCGAGCATGACCAACCACCGCCGAAACACGACCGCCCTCGCAGCCCTGCTCCTCGCAGCCGGTGCGCTCACCTCCACCGCCTGCCACTATCAGGGTGGGCCGCGCTACTCCGCCGACCGCTTCACCTACGAGTCATCCTCTTGGTACCCCAAGACCGTTTCCCTCATCGACACCCGCACCGGCCAGACCGTCTGGACCGTCGACATCCCCGTCGGCGAGCAGCTCGTCGTCGGCTTCTCACGCGGCACCGGACCTAACGAGTTCAACACCGACGAAATCGTCTGGGGCCTCATGCCCGCCGGGCAGCGCTTCGGCACACGCGACAACCGCATGCCGTGCCCGCCCCGGGGGGTTCGTCGCCTCGATGTCGCCCTCCGCCCCGCCCCCGAACTCCCCGGCGACATGGCCTCCGGCGCGCCCCCACGCGATGTCCGCAATGTCGGCGGACGCGTCCTCCAACCCGTCGATCCCGATGAGGCCCCCGCCCCCGGCGATCCCAACCGCCGCAGCCCCTTCCTCCCCCCAACCCCCCGCCCCCCCCGGAAGTAAACCCCCCGGAAGTAAGCCCCCCGGAAACAAACCCCGCCAACGAAAAACGCCCCGACCATTCCGGCCGGGGCGTCTTTGTTTCTTCGTCAGTCGCGAGGGACTCAGTTGCGGCTCTGCAGCTTCGCCAAGAGGCGCAGCAGCGAGATGTACAGCCACACCAGCGTGACCAGAATCGTGAACGCCCCGTACCACTCCATGTACTTCGGAGCCCGGTTCTTCACGCCGTTGTTCACGATGTCGTAGTCCAGCACCAGATTCGCCGAAGCCAGGGCCACCACGAGCCCGGAGAAGCCGATGGAGATCAGCCCGCCGTTCGTCGGGTCGTACACGCTCAGCAGCGAAAAGCTCCCGAAAAGCCCCGCGACCAACGCCACGCCGATGTACAGCAGGAGCCCGAGCGTCGCCGTGGTCACGATGTTGTAGAAGGTCTTGTTCGGGCGAACGAGGCGCATGCCGTAGGCCGCAGCCAATCCGCCCGCGATGCCGAAGGTGAGCAGGGCGGCGTTGAAGACCAGCCCGGTGTTCAGCGTCTCGCCATCGGCGAACATCTGTGCGTACCACATCGAGATGCCGCCCACGAAGCCGCCCTGGGCCACCGCGTAGAGCGGTGCGGTCACCGGAGCGACATGCGGCTTGAAGATCGTGATCAGAGCGAACACGAGGCCTGTGAGCATCCCGCCAAACATCAGCGGCAGCATGAGGCCGGGGTTGTGCTCGATCGCCACCCATGAGCCGAGCGCGCCCGCCGTGCAGATCGAGATCGCCATCGTCGTCTTGTTGACCGTGCCCTGCATGGACATGACGGTCTTGTCCACCGCCTTCGCCGCGCCGGGCGCATCCCCCGCGTACCGGCCTTGGGAGGCCAGATCACCCCACGACTGTGACGGCTGGAAGGCCGAGTTGTTCAACGCTGGATTACCGGTCCGGAACATGCGGTCGTCTCCTTGCAGATGCTCCTGATCAAAAACGATGTCCGCGCCGAATCCCACCGCGGGGAGGCGCTCCCGGAAAAGGGTCCGCCAAGTGTATCGGCCAAGGGCGTCCGGTCCCTACGCCTTTGCCGATTTCCCGGTTCGGGCGTCCCCCCGCAGCCCCTCGACGGCCCCGGGCAGCAGGTCCAGCAGGTCCGTCGCGAGCATTCCGCCGCTCGCTCCGTGCTCGCTCCGCCACCGTGCCCCCGCCCGCGCGTGCGCCTCGACCCCGCACCGGGCCACCTCGAACAGGTCCGGTGCGTCCCCGTGCTGAGCCGCCAGCCCCGCGATGACCCCCGTCAGGACATCCCCGCTCCCCCCGGTCGCCAGCACCGGATTCTCGCCGGCGTGCTCCCACGACCGCTGGCCGTCCGAGACCACCGTCACGCTCGACTTCAGCACCACCACACACCCCAGCCGCTGGGCCAACTGCTCCGCCGCCCGGATGCGCCCCTCCTCCGTCGTCGGTTCCGCATCACAGCCGAGCGCGCGCGCCAGGCGTCGGTACTCCCCGACATGGGGCGTCAGTATTCCCCGGCAGCGAAAATCGCGGTGCAAATCGGCCATCATCGCCAGACAGTTCAGGGCATCGGCATCGACCACCACCGGCACCCGCTCCTGGCGGACCGCGCGGAGCACCAGCGCCTGTGCGCCCGGCGCGGTCCCCAGCCCCGGCCCGATCGCGAGGCACGCCGCATCCCCGAGCGCGTGATCGAGCGAGGCCGCCGCCTCGTGCGCGACCAGATCGCCCGCCCGCGTCACCGGCAGCCCGTACGCCGTGGCGCTCGCCACGATCGACAGCGCGGACATCACCATCGGGTCGGGCAGCAGCAGGCGGCACAGCCCCGCGCCGGATCGCAGCGCGGCCAGCCCCGTCAGGCAGGGGCCGCCCAGCATGACCGTCCGCATCGGGGCCGCATCGTCATCCGGCGCTCGATACATGCACCCGCCGGCCACCAGCACCGTCCCGAAGACGCCCTTGTGCCCGTCCACCGCCCGCTCCGGCAACCTCGGTGCATCCATGCCCACAGAATACCCCGCTTCAGCGCGACGGCAGCAGCTCGAACTCCTCCGGCGCCCGCGCCACCAGCACGATCAGCGACCGCACCTCGCCCATGCGGTCGTCCTCGCGCATCAGCATCGCCTCGCCGATCGTCGGGATGCGCACCACCCCCGGCCCATACCCCGCATTGCCCCGCTCCCGGCCGGCGTTCGTGGGGCGCTCGAAAAAGCCGTCGTCCTCGCCCGGGCGCGCCTCCCGCTCGCGCCACACGACGCCCGGCCGCTCGCCGGTGATCAGGACCAGTTCCCCCGCCTCCAGTTCCAGTTCTGCGCGGAGATTGCCGAGGAGTTCCGCCCCGCTCGCATCGTCGAGCGCGCTCGCATCCGGCGTCTCGGTGAAGAATGTCCGTCGCCCCTCCTCGCCCCGCACCACGCAGAGGTCCACGCGCACGCGAGCGCCGTCCGGCGTCGGAGAGACCCACGACCGCACCAGCAGCCGCAGCACATCGCGGCTGACATTCAGGCGCTCATCATCGAGCTGCACGCTCGGCAGTCCGCGCGGGCTCGTCCGCAGCGATTTCCACTGGACGCGGTTCCCGAACCACTCACGGTTCAGCGAGCGCACCGGCGGCAGCCCCTGCATCACGCGGTACAACTCCTCCTCGCGGACGATCAGCAGGCGGAACCCCGCCCGCTCCCACGCCTCGCGGGCGCCCTCCGGCAACGCCCATCGCTCGGCGAACGGCGCCAGCACCGTGCCGACCCGCGCCTCGGTGTCGTCCGTCGTCCAGCGGACCACTTCCAGGCCCGACTCGAAGCGTGCGCCGAGCGTCGGGACGCGCTCGCTCGTCACCGTCGGAACATCGGTTTCGATGACAGCGCGATCGACGGTCTCCCCGCCCGCGCACCCCGCCAGCGCAGCGGCCAGCAGGAGCAACGAGACCAGAGAACACCGCCGACCATCCGCCATCAATAAATCTCGCTCGGATCCAGCCCCTCGTCCGAGGCGGCCTCGAACTCGTTGATGCGATCGATCAGGTGACGCACACGCCCGAAATCGCGTCTCGTGTGCGTGAACGCGATCCGCGGCAGATCCAGGTACTCATCCTCCACCTCGTACGGCTTGCAGCGGTGGATCGTTCCCTCCTTCACGATCATCGAGAACTCCGCGTTCAACCGCTCCAGATCGCCATCCTTGATCGGATGCTTCGTCCGGATCACCAGATCGTCGCGCACATACCGCGACGAGTGATAGTTGCGGTAGAACCGGATGATGTGGTCGGCGGCCTCCTTCGGATCGCGCGTGATCAGGAACAGGTTCAGATCCTCCGGGCTGATCATCTTCTTTTCGAGCAGCGACCGGCGCACATAGTTGTCCCAGTGCTTCCAGTAGTTCCCTTCTGCGTGTTCAAGCAGCACGATCGGCACGATCGCCGAACGCCCCGTCTGCACCAGCGTCAGCACCTCGAACAGCTCGTCCTGCGTCCCGAACCCGCCCGGCAAGGCCACCACCGCCTCGCACTGACTGAGGAACATCAGTTTCCGCGTGAAGAAGTAGCGGAAGTTGATGAGCTTCGGATCGCCGCGGATCACATCGTTCGCGGTCGTCTCGAAGGGCAGACGGATCGCCAGCCCGAACGAGGCCTCCGCGCCCGGTCCCTCGTGCCCCGCCTTCATGATGCCGTCGCCCGCGCCCGTGATGCAGAGCCATCCGCGATCCGCCATCATCCGCGAGAACTCCACCGTCACCCGGTAGTCCGGGTCGTCCTCCGGCGTCCGCGCCGATCCGAAGATGCTCACCTTGTGCGGCGTCGGATACCCCGCGAAGACCGAGTACGCGTACCGAAGCTCCTTGAACGAGGCGCTGAGCAGCTTCAGCTCGCCCGTGTCGCGCTGGTCCGTGATCAGCTTGAGCGCGGTCGTCAGAATGTCGCGCACCAGCCGGCCGTCCAGCGTGTCGAGGTCGCCGCCGCACTCGTGGATCATCGCGTCGATGCGCCCGAGAAATTCGGGATCGTCCACGCGCCGCGCCATTGCGCCGCCGCCGGCCTGGTTGGAAAGGTTGCTCATGTCTTTGGTTCTCCTGAAGATGTTGGTTGCCTCTCGCTCCACGCGTCTCGCCACCCACGACGAGCGACCGCGGATCCCCGCAAGGTTACTCCCGTTGTCGGCGTGCGTCAGAATCGGTCCCGATCATCGTCTCCAGCAGCGTCCTGGCCCCCGAGAACTGCTCCAGGCGGAACCGCGGCTCGCGCAGCGTCCCCGTGACCCGAGCGGTCACTAACTCATCGCGGAACTTCTCGAACAGATCGCTCAGCAGGGGCACATGCGTGGTGCCCGAGCTCGCCACGCGCATGTCAAGACGCAGCGACGGCAGCAGCACCACCCCGTCAGCGACGATGCGCAGCGACGGCGAGTACAGCTCCATCGTCTCCACCTGCACCCGATCGCCGACCACGAAGAACTCGGTGTACGCGAGGTCCACCTGCTCGCCCGCCGGCGGCAGGAGGTTCGACAGTTGCAGCAGCGGCATCACCCCCGGCTGGTTCAGCACATCACCGCCCTCGACGCGGAAGGTTCCCCGCCCGCGTCGATCGCCCAGATCGCTCCACGACAGCGACAGCTTTCCGCTGAGCAACCCTCGATCCACGATCTCGTCGTCGCTGTTATCGCCGCCGAGATCCGCGAGCAGTCGCCCGAACGAAACATCCACCGCCTCCAGGTGCAACTCGGAGGCGCCGCCGCCCTCTCCAGTTGCGCCGTACGCTGCGCGCCCCGCGATCCGGCCGCCGTGACAACTCGCCTCGAACCGCGGCAGGATCAAGCTGTCCTCCCGCTCGCCGGAGATCAGCCGCACGAAGCCGTCGGTGACACGCACGCCCGCAGCGCGCAACGACTCGGCGCGGATCGTCGTGTCCAGCGTCAGCGCATCGCCACCCTCCGAGCGCACCATGAGTTCGGCGCGCCCGGTGATCTCCGTGAGCGGGATCCCCGCGGTGACCTCCGCGCCCTCGAACCGCACGGCGCCGTCGAACGCCAATTCACCGACATCACCACTTTCACTCATCCGCAGCATGAGCCGCGCGGGCGATGCCTCGAACGCGCCGTCGAAGCGCAAGCCAACCCGGTCCAGAACTTCCACAACCGATCCGGGAAACAGCCCCAGCGCCTCATCCGGCAAGCGATCGCCCGACACGCGCATCGTCGCATCGATCCCCGCACGGGGCGGCGCGTACCACACGCCGTCCATCCCGATCGCCCATGTGCCCGCATCCAGCGACAATGCATCCAGAATGCCGCGCCCATCCCGCCAGCCGATGGCCCCGCTCGCCCGCGCGAATTCGAGGCGCTCGCCGCCCCGCACGAACGACAGCCACCTGGGCTCGATGCGCCAGCTCCGCAGCGAGGCGGCGCCGTTCCGCTGGGTCAGCGAGGCGCTCGCATCCACCACGCCGCGCGCCTGCATCCCGCGGAGCGCTTGGGCTCCCTCCGCGCTGATCGTCTCCAGCAGCGCGCCGGTCATCCCCGAGGACAGATCCAGCCCCCGGACTCCCAGATCCACCGCGCCCAGCACATCGCGCGAGAGCGCGAAGGTGCCGTCCAGCGAGATCCGCACCGCCGGATCGTCCTCCCACACCACCCGCGCCCCGAACCCGCTGAACCGCGCCGCATCGTTCCCGACCGTCAGCGTCCCCGCGACCTCGTCCATCGACACGCGCCCGCCGAACAGATCGAACTCGATCCGCTCGGCATCGTGCAGCGTGATGGCGGAGCCGAACCCGGCATCGTCCAGACGGAACTCGATCCGACCATCCACCACCCCCGCGGGTCGATAGACACGGCGCATTTCCTTGGCGGTTCTCCCGGCATCGGCGGACACGACCTCCAGAATCGTCTCGATTGGTCGCTCCAGATCGAACGCCCTCGCCCGAATCAATCCTTCGACCGACCCGCCTCCATCGGCCGCATCGCCGCCCAGCGTCGCCACGAGATGCGCTTCGATCTCCCCGCGCCCCATCCGCGCCCGCACGCCATCCATCCGCAAGCTCTCATCGCTGATCTCGATCGAGCCGCGCACATCGTCGAGACGCAGCCCCTCGCTCCCCGGATGGGACCCCACGCCATCGAGCCCGACCACCGCCGAGAACCGAATGCCGGCGGCCTCATCACTGAAGATCCGCGCATCGCACGACACCCTCCCCGTGAGATGCAGCGCCTGCATGAGCCGGTACGCGGAGAAGCCGCCGCGCAACACGCCCTCGCCAAATCGGTGTTCGGCAGCGCCGGCGCCCCCCGCCTCCCATGCGACGCCGCCCGGCACCGCCCCCAGCAGATACGCATCCACCGGCACATCGCGTGCGCTCAGCAGCAGCGACGGCTCGAACCCGCCGTCGTCCAGCAGCGCGACCTCGCCCTCGATCGTGGCTCGCCCGCCGTCGATCCCCTCCAGCGCAACCTTCGGAATATGCACCACCGATGCAAAGATCCGCAGATCAACATCCCGTGCACGCACCGGGTACGCGAACGCCCCTGGGATCACCCCCGCCTCGTCCACGCGGAATCGAATGTCAGAGATGTACTCCGTGTGCTCGCCTATCTCCCGGCGCACCGCGATGTCCATCGTGGCGAGCCCGCCGAGATCGAAGCCGGGAACCGCGAGCCGCCGCTCGACCTCATCGCGCCGCTGACGAAGCGCCGCATGCTCGTGCTCGGGGAGTGAGAGCACCAGCCGACGCGTCAGGTCACGACGCTCCGTCTCAAGTCTCGACCGCTCCTCCCGGCGCATCACCAGGCCCGCATCGAGCAGCGCCTCGTACGCGGGATGGTTGAACAGCACCTCGTACGCGGCCCGCCGATCATCGGGCAGCGCATCGCGGAAATGCTCATCCATCGGCAATTCCGTCACCGTGATGTCGATCTCCACCGCCGCCACATCACCGGGGGGCGCAATCACGCCCGAGGCGAGCAGGTGCGCGCCGGTCGGTCCGCGCCCCGTCAAGTCCAGAATCCGCACCGCGTGCTGATCGAACTCGAACGAAGCGCGAATGTTCTCCACCGGATACGGGAATCCCTCGTATCGCGCACGCCCGTTTTCGAGCAGGTACAGACCCGAATAGGTCCACGCGCCTTGAGCGTCGCGCGCCACCATCGTGCTGCCGGAAAGTTCGGCCGTCGGCCCGGAAAACCGCTGAAAGATTCGGCGCACGAAGTTCGGGGCAAAGGGCAGCAGGCGAGGATCGTCTTCCAGCACGAAGCTCGGCGTGTGGATCGTGCAGGTGAGCGGCGCATCCAGCGAGAACCCCGCCGTGGTCAGTCGCACGCGCGTGCGGAGATCTCCCACCCAGCCGCCGACATCCGCGGTCAAGCCCGTTGCGCCAAATACAAGCGTCCCGGTCACATCGTTCATGTCCAGCAGGCCGTCGCGCCAGGCCGTCGCAACGCCGGTCACGGGGTCCGTCTCGCTCGCCTCCGGATACGGGATGTTCATGTTCACGCCCGCAACATGGATCTTCGCGCGCACGCCTCCCTCGCGCGTGAACTCCAACTCCGCCTCCGGTACCTGTCCCCGCACCGCCATCTGCTCCCACAGACGACGAAACGCCTGCGGCGCGCTCCGACGCGCCCACGCATCAAGATCAACATCGCGCACCATCATCCGCGCGCTCTGGTCGTTCAGGTCGACCGATCCGTCCACCCGCATCCCGTCCATCTCACGCAAGACAATGCGATACACCCCGGCTTGCTGCGTCGATCTGCGTAACTCTCCATGCACCAGCAGCGTCGCCAGCGGCGTGTACTGCGCGCCGTCGTGTTCCCCCAGCTCCAGTATGCCGTCGACGATCTCGATGTCGGGCAGTCGCTGCGGCGTCCCGGTTCCCCGCCCACCGGTGAGCAGCCCCGAGAGATTCACCGAGAAGTCCGCGCCCTGGCTCACGCGCACCGTCGGACGCTCGAGCACGATCCGCTCGAGGGCGCCCGCACCCGGAGGCCAGCCAAGCTCGGCGCGCGCCCGGGGCGCCGAGAAAATCCGACCCGCGGCACCCTCGAACGCCGCGGTCTCCACCACCAGATCCTCGAACAGCAGCACCCCGTCCGCGGAAAGCCGGACCGACTTTGCACTCACCTCGCCGCCGGCCGCCTCGCTCAATCGCGGCAAGACCAGCCACCCGAGCACACGCGTCTGTGTCACCACCACCGCCACGACCAGCAGCAGCACAAACAGCACCGCCGCGCCGCGGATCATCTGGACCGCGAGGCCCACCCGCCGCTTCCTCGGGCGTTTGGCCTCCGCCGACTTCCTTCCGCCAGTGCTCATCGCTGTGGAGGGGCTCCTTCGCCCCGATATACTCGACCGTCACGCATGTCCGCGGTTCCGTTGCCGTGGGGCATTGAAGCGCTCGTAGCTCAGCTAGGATAGAGCGGCGGTTTCCTTCGATAAGAGGGGCCCGGGTCGGAAACGATCCGAGGCGAACCGGGTGAATTCGGGGAACCCCACACCCTGGCACACAGGCCAGGACGGGCAATCCCGAGCCGAGCCGGCGGCGGGGTGCAGCAGAGACATCGGGTCGAAGCTGCTGCCGACGGAAGGTGTAGAGGCCAGCGGGTGAGCCGCCCCGGCAATAAACCGCGTACCGATCGGAGGATTTTGCCCTCCATCGGGAAGCGCCCGGCGTCCTGACCACGCCTTTTTGGGCTTTGTCAGGATGAAGAGATGGTCCGGTCCGTCGGGAAACCGGCGGGGTCGCCGAAACCGCAGGTCGGAGGTTCGAGTCCTCCCGGGCGCGTTGGGTCGAGCAACAAATCCGCCGATGGGTGGTATGAATTGGTGTCCTCCCACGCCGTAAATGGCGGGGGTGTGGCATTCCGATGGTCCGCGGTGGGCGGGGCGTCGACATCCGAATGTCAGGTATCAGGAAACCGACAGCGCATCATTGCAAGAACGCTGCTCGGGCGTGTGGATCAAGCGAACCCGTAAACAAGAGAGAGCGAGACGATGAGCAACTTCCATCGGATCGGATTCGGCGCAGGCACGGCACTTCTCGCCGCTGCTCTGCTCACACTGACCGGCTGTGATCAGAACGAGCCGCCGCGCCCCCAATCGACACTCGAAGCCAACAACACAACCGCCGCCACCGAGACGGCGCAGACACGCCAGACTCCGCCGCCCAGAACGGATTCACAGGGCAGGCCCATCGCACAGGTGAATGTCGAAGACTTCTCCGACAACGCCGAGTTTGTTACGGATCCGAACTTCACCGAAGTCATCCCGGCGGATCCGGACCAGATCGCGCAGGCGCGCCGCATGGATCAGTCCGCCGTCAACCAGACCAACACGCGCCAGCCGCAGGCCGCCGGTGCGCCTCGTTTGACATTCGACCGCATCGATCACGACTTCGGCAAGGTGTACGACATCGATCCCGTCGCGACCACCTTCGCTTTCCGCAACACCGGCGATGCGCCGCTCCAGATCCAGCGCATCCACGCGAGCTGTGGATGCACCACCGCCGAACTCTCAAAGCGCGTCTTCGAGCCCGGCGAGGAATACACCCTCGAAGTCGCCTTCCGCCCGCAGGGTCAGGGACCATCCAACAAGCACATCACAGTCACTTCCAACGACCCCAACCAGCCCTCCATCCGACTCCGGGTCTCCGCCGATGTCGTACCCCCCGTCACGATGGAGCCCGCCCGACTCATGCTCGGCACCATCGAGGCCGGACAGGGATTCGACGGCACCATGACCGTCATGTCACGCGATCCCAGCATGCAGATCGTTGAGATCAATGCACCCGAGGTGCAGGGACTCACCTTCGAAACCGTCGACTACACCGGCGACATCCCCGAGGGCGACGACTACCCCGGCCGCAAGGTCATCATCGCCCGCATCGCTCCCGACGCGCCCACCGGCAGCGTCAACGCCAAGTTCGTCGTCCGCGTGCTCGCCGCCGCGCAGCCCGGCGATGAGCCCCGCACACGCAATGTCGACGGCTTCATCACGGGCCTGATCCGTGGTGACCTCATCACTCAACCGCGCTTCATCCGCGTCACAGAGTCCACGCCCGGACGCCCCTTCGAGTCACGCGCGCTGCTCACCACAGAGAGCGGCAGATCCTTCAATGTCAGCAAGGTCGAAGTCTCGAACTCAACCATCGAGGATCTCGAAGTCGACTTCGAGCCCGCGCCCGAGGAGGGCGGATGGTGGATCATCATCCGGGGCACCACCACCGCTCGCGCCGGCGCCTTCCGCGGCGAAGTCGTCGCCCACACCGACCTCGAAGAAGGCCCCAAGCCCATCATCTTCAACGGCATCGTCCGTGCGCAGGGTCTTCCCGCTCAGGGTGGCGCCCGCTCCGGAACTCCGACAAGCCAGCCCCGCCGGCCCATCAACTGACCCCCCCGGCCTCCCGGCCCCCCGGCGAAGATCACCGACCAACACACACCCCGCATCCCCCTTGGATGTGGGGTGCTTTTTTTCCACACCTCCAGAGATGCCCGTTGCCCCCACACAACCCCGATAACGCATCTCCAACCTACGATCCCCCGTCAAAGCCGCCCAGCCCGCCCCGTTCGCCTCGGCACACGCCTTGTACCCCTCTTCGGAGCCATGCCGCGCCAAGCCGTCCATCTCGTGCTCCCGCTCCTGCTCGCTGCCACCCTCGCCGGCTGCCAATCACAGCCCCAGCAACGCGCCGCCGCCCCCGAATACCAGCCCCGCTCCAACGCCCACATCTTCCCCACCGACATGGCACGCGCCGCCACCGACACCGCCCCGCCCGAGCGCTTCGAGTTCGCCCGCCTGGACCACAGCCTCGCCTCGCGCGTCGCGGCACCCCTCCGCGCCACCCAGCAGTGGCCACAGGCCCCGCAGCCCCTCGAACGGCGCATCCTCTTCCGGTGGTGGGAACAACGCTGAGCCCGGCCCATCCGCTCCTCCCCTCTCCGCACTGTCGCCATCGAAACCGATGATCTCGGCTCACGCGTCAGGTCCGGAAAGACATCCACAGATTTCCCCCATCTTCACACACACCCCCTCCACGGACCTTCCGGGTTCCCCCCGGTTCAACTCCTTTCGATTCATGGAAGTCCAGAATTGACCGGGCTTTGGGTTCGCGGCATACTTGCAAAGTCGTCCGTCCCACGCCGCTGTCCTCCCCCTGCCGATGAGTACCTGGGGCAGCGGAATCCGAATCACGAGCCACCCACTCGACCCCACTTCGAGAGGCCAACGCCGTCATGCCCACCATCACCAAAAAGGAACTCATCGACCGCATCGCCGAGTCCACCGATCAGAAACGAGTCGTCGTCAAAAAAACCATCCAGTCCTTCCTCGATCAGGTGATCCTCGAACTCGGGCGGGGGAACCGGCTCGAATTCCGTGATTTCGGCGTCTTCGAGATCCGGGAGCGCAAGCCGCGCACCGCCCAGAACCCCAAAACCCTCGAGCGCGTCCCCGTCCCCGCCAAGCGCGTCGTGAAGTTCAAGGTCGGTCGTCTCATGCAGCAGTCGATCGAAGACCCGACCCAGATCGTCTCGGATGCCGCCTCCGGTTCCGACGACGAGTAAACCGCTCAACTCCCTCCAACATATTTCCCCCTCCGACCACGCCCGCACGCGGTCCGCGCTCCCTTTGCACCCTAAACTTGTCCCCCTCCGACACGCCCGTGCTCGGAGCCATGCCACGCACACTTCGCTCCAAGGGAGCCGCCCCATGACCAAGGTCGCAGAACTCCTCGCCAAAGATGCCGATGCCCTCCTCAACTATGAATGCAAGGGCATCCCCAAGTCCGCACTCCACATCCCCGGTCCCGACTTCGTCGATCGCGTTCTCTCGCACACCGATCGCTCCATCAACACCCTCCGCAACTTCCAGCTCATGATGAACACCGGACGCCTCGCGGGCACCGGCTACATGTCCATCCTCCCCGTCGATCAGGGCATCGAGCACTCCGCCGGCGCCTCCTTCTCGCCCAACCCCCTCTACTTCGATCCCGAGAAGATCGTCGAACTTGCCTACGAGGGTGGCTGCAACGCCGTTGCCTCCACGCTCGGCGTCCTCGGGGCGTGTGCCCGCAAGTGGGCCCACAAAATCCCCTTCATGCTGAAGTTCAACCACAACGAACTCCTCACCTTCCCCAACATCCATCAGCAGGACCGTTTCGGCTCCGTGCGCCAGGCGTTCGAGATGGGCGCGGTCTCCGTCGGAGCCACCGTCTACTTCGGCTCCGACGACTCACGCCGACAGATCGAGTATGTCGCCGAGATGTTCGAGGAAGCACACACGCTCGGAATGGTCACCGTCCTCTGGTGCTACATCCGCAACAACGCCTACAAAATCAAGGACGGCAAGGACCACCACACCGCAGCCGACCTCACCGGACAGGCCAACCACCTCGGCGTCACCATCGGCGCCGACATCATCAAGCAGAAGATGGCCACTCACAACGGCGGATACGCCGCGCTCAACATGGGCGGATCGTCCTACGGCAAGTTCGACAAGCGCATCTACACCCAGATGACCGGCTGCAACGAGGACGGCACCGGCGGACACCCCATCGACCTCGTCCGCTATCAGGTCGCCAACTGCTACATGGGTCGTGCCCCGATGCTCAACTCGGGGGGCGAGTCCTCCGGCGCCTCCGACCTCGCGGACGCCGTCAAGACCGCCGTCATCAACAAGCGTGCCGGCGGCGTCGGACTCATCTCCGGTCGCAAGGCCTTCCAGCGACCCATGAAGGAAGGCGTCCAACTGCTCAACGCCATCCAGGATGTCTACCTCGACGAGTCGATCACGGTCGCCTGATTACGGCGCAGAAATCCCACGATCTCTGACCACGCCCCCGGCACCACGCCGGGGGCTTTTTCTTGCACCGAATTTTCCCCCGGCCGCTTGCACCTACTGTGATCCCAGTACATACTGTACTCACAGTAGGAGGCCCCGCATGCCCAGATCTCCCAAGGCCGCCCTTCCGGAACCCTCAGACCTCGAGCTCCAGATCCTCGCCACGCTCTGGCGTAGAGGCCCGAGCACCGCCCGCGAAGTCATGGACGACCTCCCCGACGAAAAGCAGCGGGCCTACACCTCCGTTCTCTCCGTTCTCCAGGTCATGCAGAAGAAGGGCCTCGTCAAGGTCGTTGACCGGCGCGGCCTCGCGAATGTCTTCCAGCACGCCGTCACACAGAAGCAGACCCTCACGCCCATGTTCCGCGCCATGGTCAAGCGCATCTTCGCCGGCTCCCCCGCCGCGGCCATGCAACAACTCCTCGACGCCGACACCGTCACCGATCACGAACTCGCAGAAATGCGCCGACTCCTCGACGAGGCCGAGCACAAGAGGAGCAACCAATGAACCTCATCCAGTCGTTCACCCTCGACTTCTTCGACGCCGTCCTCTGGCAACGCGCCGTCTGGACGCTCATCCACTCCCTCTGGCAGGCCGCGCTCATCGCACTCATCGTCGCCTTTCTCCTCCGGCGCATCCCCGTCCAACGCGCCAATGCCCGCTACGCCTGCGCCCTCTCCGGCGTCGCGGCCATCGCCCTCTTGCTCCCGCTCACCTTCGCCGCCCTCAGCGGCTGGGACACATGGACCGCTCACGCCAAAGCCGCACCCCCCCAAACTGCACAAACCGACCCCGCACCATCCATCATCGAAACCTCGGCGCCGAGCATGGCCACATCCGCGCCATCCATCTCCCCGACGCCCGCGCTGCCGACAGAGCCAACCGCTGCTGCCGCTGGGCCCTCCCCGACCAGCAGCACGCCGGACGCTTCCGGGGATTTCTCCGGGGGCGGGGGTCGGGGGCGGGGGTGGACCGCGTGGGCCGCGCTCGCGTGGTTCCTCGGCGTCCTCGTCATGCTCATCCGCACCGCGGCATCGCTCATCGCCACCCGCACCCTCCTCCGCACGCCCGCCCTGCCGGGGGATCATCCGCTGGTGATGCAGGCCGGCGCGCTCGCGCAGCGTCTCGGCGTGCGAGCACCCGTCCGCATCGCCGCAACCGATGCGCTCTCGACCCCGGCGGTCGCCGGACTCATCCGCCCGCTCATCCTGTTCCCCGCGAGCACCCTCACCGGTCTCGAGGAATCGCAGCTCCGCGCCATCCTCGCGCACGAGCTTGCGCACATCGCCCGCAACGATCTGCTCATCGCGCTCGTGCAGCGGATCGTCGAGGCCATCCTCTTCTTCAACCCCGCCCTGCTGTGGCTCAGCTGCCAGCTCCGTATCGAGCGCGAGGCGTGTTGCGATGCGCTCGCCGCCGAAATCATCGGCGATCCGCACGAGGTCGCGCGCACGCTCGCGCAGGTCGCCGCGGCGACACGCCCCGCCGCATCGCCGCTCCCCGTCGCCGCCCTCGCGATGGCCGATGAAGAAACACCGATCCTCCAGCGCATCCGCCGCCTGATCGCGCCCGCGGAGGCCCGCCCCGCGCGAATCCCCTGGACGACATTCGCCCTGCTCGTCGGCATCTCTTTCGTGTTCCTGTTCTCGCTGAGCATCACCGCCGCACAGGTCGGCGAAACCGCCGCGCGACTCCTCAAGCCCGAAGAGCGCATCCAGCAGGTGCGGGAGATCGCCGGGGAATTCAGCGATCGCATCATTGATGCCGAAGCGCCGGAGAACCGCGTCACCATCAAGGGGCGCGTGCGAACCGAAGGCGGCGAGCCGCTGCCGGAATCAGTCACAGTGCGCGGATATGTCTGGGTGGTGCAGCCGTCTGGGTGGACGATGGCCGAATCAATTCTTGGAGATATTCAGCCGGACGGTACATTTCGTATTGATTCCCCGCACGGTGCTATGCGGCTCCATCTTGATGTCGATGGGTATGCTCCGATCGCCACCGAGCAAATAGAAACATTTCCCGGTCAAATCGTCGACGGTATCGAATTCACTCTCGCTGTCGGCTACAGCGCGACGCTGCGAATCGTCGGCGCACAGGATCAACCGATGCCGGGAGTAGCCGTTACGAAGGAACAGTTGGTCGGAGGCACATATCGCGCCCGAGAGACAGCAGCGACTGACCAAACAGGACATCTGCAATTCAACCATCTTGCACGCTCTCCCGTCCGCCTCTCCGTCCGCCATCCCGGTTTCGCGGCGGAATCCATTGAAGTCACACTCGACGAGAACCAGCCGTACACATGGCGCCTGACACCCACCGAGCCCCTCGTCGTCACACTCCTCGACCGCAGCAAACCGATCCCAACCGGCTTCGCGCCGCTCGCCGATGCCGAAATCTTCCATGCCTTCGACAACGCATCCGTTCGCATCAATGAGCCGCGCGCTGCGCGCAGACCTCAGGCCGCTCTCGCAACGACCGACGAGCGCGGACGATTCTCCATCGATTCACTCCGACCCGACACCCAGTATGTCTACTGGGTCCGCTGGGGCGAGAATTATCAACTGCTCCCCATGCTCTCGCTCGCCGACAGCCCCGCAGAAATCATCGTCGATCCGCCCCTCTGGATCGAGGGCGAAGTTCGCGGCGACATCACCCGCCTGGAACATCGCAATGATCAACCCGTCATCACCTACCACGACGGCTGGGGCTTCCAGACGCAAAGCAGAATGAGTTACGGCTCCGGCATCCCGCTGCACACCACGGTCGATCCCGAGACGCGCCGCTTCCGCATCGGCCCGCTCATTGCACACACAAACACATCCATCACCGCAGGGCCGGTCAAACGCTCATTCAATCCCCGTGACTACGCAGGCGGACGCCCCCTCATCATCGATCTCGACCAAGCCGAGCCGGAGCATCCGAAACGACAAGTCATCTTCCGCTTCGTCCCGCCGCCCGAATGGCCAGCCCCCGAGGGCGAAATCACCGTCTGGGCGAATATTCCTGAGAGCAACCGCACCGATCGCCAGGTCCTCTCGGTCCGCGACGGCGAAGCATCACTGACCATCCGATTGCCGAATAACGATCAGCCCGGTGGCGTGCGGTACGAACCGAAGCTCCTCCCCGGTTACTGGTTTACACGCAATCAGATCGGCACCATCGAAATTCCCCCCGGCGATGAGCCGTTCGTCATCACCCAGCCCGTCCAGCCGGCAGGCACCGTCCACGGGCGCGTACTCATGCCCGATGGCTCACCCGCCGCGCGTATATCCGCCGTCCTCTACACCATCGATCAGAATGCCCAAAGCGCAAGCGCGCAGAGCGACTCACGCCCCGATGGTCGCTTCATCGTCACAGGCATCCCCCTCAACCGGACCTTCTGCATCGGCGTGAGTGACATGTCCGGCGACTCCGAGCGACGCATCCTCAGCGACCCATTCACATTCACCGAACACAACCTCACACGCGAAGTCACGCTCCAGTTTGTTGACGGCGTGGACCTCGACATCCGCTTTCTCGATCCTTTCGGAGATCCGATCCGGCGCATCCGCCCTCGCCTCATCTACCACTCCCCGTACCGACACTCGCACCTCGGTTCCGACAAATCCCCCGATGCCAACGGGCGCGTCGTGTGGAAAAACATCAACCCCGACCTCCCCGGCGAGCACATCATCGAGGTGCAACCCACCCACGACACCATCGGCCATCGACATACCGTCGATGTCTCCAGGCCCGTGCAGACCATCCAACTCGTCCGCGGCATGCGCACCACCGGGCAGATCATCGACGCCGTCACCGGTCGCCCCATTCCCAACGCGCATCTGGACCTGCATCCCGATTTCACGCCGGAACAACAGCCGCAGTTCCCCGGCTCTGTTCCCATCACGACCGATGCCGAGGGCCGCTTTGATGTCCGCAACCTCGAGCCCATCACCTACCGCATCCAGGTCGGCGATGTCTTTCCGCCCGAAGCCGTCTTCGCCGAGGACAACACCATCTCCTACCAGGGCAGCCCGTCGACGCTGAAAGTCCGCGCCGGCGAGTTCGACCAGACCATCCGCGTCACGGTCTCGCCCTGGGGCCGCTTCAAACCCGCCCCCGCCGCGAACTGAGCCGATCGATCACACAATCGCCGCTTGACTGGACCCGCTGCATCGCAACATCAATGATCTTCCCATGAGATCTGCCGCGACACTCTGCTCCGTGTTCCTCCTCTTCATCGCCGCCTGCTCGGAGCAATCGACGCAGCCCGCCCGCACACACGCCCCCGAGCCCCAAGCCGCCGTCATCCCCGACATCGAGTGCACCATCGAACTCCGCTCGTGGATCGTCGCCGGGCGCGGGCGTCACCTCTACCTCGATTGCCACTGCCCAGAGCCCTACGAACACCTCAACACCCGCATCGAGTACACCAAGATCACCCTCCGCA
>REDD01000165.1 GCA_007693725.1 Phycisphaeraceae bacterium | reverse complement strand
ATGCCGTCCACCAGAATGGTCAGGAACTCATCCCCGGGATCAGCCCGACGCTGATCTCGATCGCGAACCGCGCCATCGACACGACCCAGACCCGCCCGATCGGGGAACTTCGCAACCGCATCATGGCGGGCACAGCGCCGCGTCGGATGATCATCCAACTCGACGGACCCATGAACGCTGCCCGTCAAGCCGCCATCGAGCAGTCCGGCTTGAAGATTCTCGATTACCTCCCGCCCAATGCGTATGTGGTTGATACGGCCGATACTCAGCCGCAGCGGCTGGGACGGCTCGACTTCATCCGCTGGCATGGGGAGATCGATTCGCAGCACAAACTATGTCTCAACATCGGCAACAGAGTTCTGACGACACCGGAGCGACTCGCGCTCGACCTTGAAGGTCGCTACGCGATACACATCACCCTTTTCAAAGGGTCGGACCTGCACGCAACAGCCCAGCAGGTTCTCGATGTCGCCCCGAGCGCTGTCGTGGATTCGACCGAGGAACTCTACGGGCGCGGAAGCATCACGATCGAAATCGATGTGGATGAGGTGCCGGCGCTCGCATCGATCGACAGCGTGCAGTTTATCGAGGAACTCCCCGAGATCACACTGAGAAATACGCGTGCTCGCTGGATCGTGCAGAGCAACATCAGCGGTGTGGAGTCCATCTACGCCAAGGGCATCCGCGGCGAGGGCCAGATCGTCGGCATCATGGACGGACAGGTGAATCCGAATCACTGCTCGTTCTTCGACAATGTCGCCTTCGGCAACAATCACCGCAAGATCCAGGCGTACAACTCCTCGACGGGCAGCAGCTTCCACGGCAATCATGTCGCCGGCACGGTCGTGGGTGATGACGGCACAAGCACCGACCGTCGCGGCGTGGCCTATATGGGCAGGTTCGTGTTCAACACGATTTCCATTGCCGGAACCGGCTCTCGTCTGCAACAACACCACAACCAAGGCGCACGCGTCCACACCAATTCGTGGGGCGACGACGGCACAACCTGGTACAACAGTCTGGCGAATGCCTTCGACGCGTTCCAGTACAACAACGAGGAATCACTGGCACTTCTCGCCGTGACGAACACGAGCACGCTGCGGAATCCGGAAAACGCCAAGAACCTTCTCGCCGTGGGCGCATCACGGAGCGCCGGACAACAGCATCAGCACTGCTCGGGCGGCACCGGTCCGACCGCCGACGGTCGGCGCAAGCCGGAGATCTATGCCCCCGGTTGCGGCACGATCTCCTCTTCCGGCAACGGCTCCTCTTGCTCAACAGCTTCTGCCACCGGCACATCCATGGCATGCCCCGCCGTGGCCGGCGCCGCCATGCTGGTTCGCCAGTACTTTGTGGACGGCTTTTATCCGACCGGTGCTGCGAACCCTTCCGACTCGCTGATTCCGACCGGCGCTCTGATGAAGGCCACGCTGCTGAACTCAACAGTCGACATGACCGGAGTCTCCGGATATCCGTCGAATCTCGAGGGCTGGGGGCGCGTGCTTCTTGATGATGTCCTCGCGTTCGAGGGTGAACCCGGTGGCTTGATCGTCGAGGATGTCCGCAACGCCGAGGGGCTCTCGACGGGTCAGTTCTTCGAACTCCCCTTCGAGGTCGCGAGCAACGCCGATCGACTCAAGGTCACGCTCGTCTGGACGGACCCCCCTGCCGCTTCCAACACAGGCACAGGTCCCGCGTGGATCAACGACCTCGATCTGCTCGTCACCTCGCCGAGTGGTCAGCAGTACCGCGGCAATGTTTTCTCCGGCGGACAGTCGGTCACGGGCGGCAGCCATGACTTCCGTAACAATGTCGAGATGGTCCAGCGCAATGTTCCCGAAACAGGCGTCTGGACCGCACGCGTCACCGCCGCAGCGGTCAATGTGGGCGGCACGCAGGGCTTCGCTCTGGTCATCAGCGGACGCGTGATCGAAGAACAGCCGACACCGCCCCCCGGCCCGTTCACTCTGAACAGCCCCGCCAACGGCACTGACAACGTCGATCCCGATGTTGATCTCGATCTGGTCTGGAGCAGCTCATCGGATGCCGAGTCGTACATCGTCACCGTGACCGGCGGCAGTGGAAATGTGTTCGGCCCGACGACAACATCAAACACAACCATCATGGTCCCTGCGGGCACCCTTGGCACCAGCAGCACCTACATCTGGTCCGTGGTCGCCGAGAACATCGATGGTGTTCAGACGGCATCCACTCCGACTTCCCGCTCCTTCACGACCATTGATCTGATCCCGGCATGTGCGGGCGACATCAACGGAGATGGAACGACCGGCCTTGACGATTTCGTCGTTCTCGCCGCATTCTTCGGGAACGGGCCGGGCATGGAACGAGCCCAAGGCGACCTGAACGGCGACGGCTATGTTGATCTCGACGACTTCGTGATCCTCGCTTCGGACTTCGGCTGCACCGAGTAAGCCCGCTTCATCAATCAATTCTCACCCAGGCACCGCCACGAGGCGGTGCTTTTTCATAGTGCATCATCAGAAACGATTGCCCCTCCCCCCCGGCAAACCCCTAGTTCAGCAGCCTCGCAACCCGGCTGCCCGGATCGCAACTGCCTGTTAAATAATCACTTACGACTTCGCGGCGAGCTGGCGCGAGCATTTTGCCGGCTCGACAGAGTTGACCGCTCGCGTATCTGCTGTAATGTCGTATTGGAGTCGAGGAAAAGCACAGGGAATCAGAAACACGCTCCCTTTCTCGACAACAAAATAGGGTCCAAGCCAGCAGTGCTGAGGTTCTGTTTGCACACAGAGTGAGCATTGCTGACGCACGGTGCGGTCTGTTCGGCTTGTCCCCAGTCATTGTTGTGACACATCGCTGTATGCGTTGTGTGGCAGTCTCATTGCACAGGGACTGCACAGTTGAGCAGGAAGAGGCACAGTCATGCAGAAGTCTATCTTCACCGTCGGTATCGTTGCGCTTATTGCGGGCAGCACTGCCACCGCAGCACCCATCAACATCACCGATATCGAACAGCGCGGCTATGTTGACAGCATCGTGAGTTCCGGCATTTACATCGGAAATCGTCCCGCCCCAGCGGCACTCGTCGGCAATTTCTTGAACAGTCATCTTGAATCGAACGCCGCCGCGGTTCCGAACATGACATTGACGACACCGCTTCCCGGCCAACTCGGGATGAACTCATCGAACGCACAGATCTCGATCACAGTCGAGGAACTCAGTGCCACCACGCGCCGTGTTCACGCCGTCTGGGAAACCCTTGACGGCTCGCCATTCCTGGCAGTCGGAACTCAGGCAGATGGCGGGCTGACTGCGACCGATCTCATCTTCACATTCGGCATGAGCCATCTCGGACCAATTCCCGGCGCAGCGACGAATGGATTCGATGACAATGCATTCATCAGGGTGCTCAGCAATGTGGGTACGCTCTACAACGACAGCGGCCAAGTGCTCGTTGACATGAATGCACAACTTCGACTCGAAGAACAGGAAGGATTCGGCTTCTTTGGCCGTCTCTTCTTCCAGCGTCGTGATCCCGCAACGGGCCTTCCGAATCTCGAAGATATCACCGAGCGTCGAGTTGCGAAGTACGAGGCAACCATCATCTACGAAGTGCCCTCTCCGGGCGCGATGGCTCTTCTGGGAATCAGCGGTCTGGCCGTGGCTCGCCGGCGTCGCCGCTAATCCCTGATCTTCTCGCTGGTCCGTTTCAAATCCGTGCTCACGCAGGAGGTCGGCTCGTCCGGCCTCCTGTTTCTTTTTGGGTCGCGATGGTCCGATCGTCACCCCCGGATCACCCCGGCTCCGCGCAGAAAAAACCGGCGCCTCGCGACGCCGGTGGGGTGGTGAATCAATCATGTCGAGCCGGAGGATTACTTCGCGAGGCGGTAGTAACCATCCGGATTGTGCATGAAGTAGTGATCGAAGGGCTGGAGACGCGGCAACTCGATGTACTTCCGGCCTTCCGAATCGGTCCGCTCGAACTCCTCAAGGAAGAAGAAGCCGGAGAATCGAGGGCTCGTGGGTCTGTCGCGGACGCCCGTCTCGCGGATGTCGTGCACGATGTGGTTGACCCACTTCAATTCCTTGGCACGGTCGGCAAACTCGGCCCAGTCGCCGTCCGAATTGTTCTTGTACATCAACTCGACAAACTTGTCTTGGGTCACGCCCATCTTCTTGGCGACCGGCTCGGCCAGCCGACGGGCCCACTCCAAAGCATTCTCGAGTTGCTCGCGCTGCTGCGTGAGGTTGCCGCGCATCCCGCTGGACATCTGGTGATGCAGGATGATGGCGTTGGGATAGGCGTAGGAATGCTCCGCGAGCGTCGTGATGATCGCCGCCATGCTCGCGGCGTACGACCGGACGACGACATGGATCGGCGCCGGGCTGGTCTCGATCGCCTTGACGATCCGGTAGCCCTCCATCACGGAGCCGCCTGGGCTGCTGTCGATCATGATGAAGATGGGCAGTTCCTTCGACTGGTTATTGAAAAAGTCGATCCGCTCCGTCACATAGTCCGCGGTTCCCGACATGATCGGTCCGTTCAGCGGGATGCGACGGTCGCTGATGTAGAGCGTCCCATCGACGAAGGGGGTCTTGAGGTGCTGCGGCTCACTGAGAACGCGCGACCGGATTTCATTCTGAACATCGCGGACGCTCAGTTGGCCCCGCAACTCGGCGACCTGTGTCGCGTAGCTCTGCTGGATTTTGTCCAGCTCGGCCTTGCCGTGACGGACTTCCTCCATCAGCAATGCGTTCCGCTGAGACATGCGACGCTGCTCGATCTCCAGATCGGCGAGCGCCCGAGAGGCCTCGGCCCGTCGAAAAGCATCCTGAGCTTCCATCCGCTGCATGCGAGCACGCAGATCCGAAACCTCCTGGTCGTTCCGGGCACGCAGCAAGGCCGCCTGGGCCTCAAGGCGCTGGCGCTCCAGCTCGCTTTCCAGAAGTTCGTTCTTCTGACGCTGCTGGAGGAGTTGGTATTCGGTCTGGAGACGCTGCAGCTCCTCGCGCATCTCCTTCAGCGGGTCCGGAGCCGGCTCGGGCTTCGCCGCCGGAGCTTCCTCCCCGCCAGCATCCTGATTCGCTTCGGCCTCGGCGTTGGCCTCGTCCTGCTGCTGTTCCGGCTGCCGGTCGCTCGCCCGGACCGGCACAGCAAGAGCATGGGCCGCGGCCAGCCCGGCTCCGGTCAGAGCCAGCAGCATCATCACACATACGGATCGCTTCCACACTTGCATTTTCTACTCCCTTGCCCGGCTGACGGTGTTCCACACTGTGGCCCGGCGGGCGAATCGGACCTCGCTGCACTCTATGTTTCGGAACATCGACCGGATCCGCTTCGGGCAACACGCACCAGGGACCGATTTCCGTCGATGGACCGTCTCTCTCGGCGTCGCCCCGGAGGGCTCGGCACTCAGGAAATACCGCCGACCCCGCCGCTGGTTGGCTCCAAATGCCCGTGCCCACTTTGGCCGATAGGATCACTGCGGAAGCGGGATTCCCCCAGCATCCGTCCGAGGGTTTCTCCCGCCTTCCGCCACAGGAGGAAAACGGTGCCGATCTATGTCTATGAGGTCATCCGAAACGATGGCACGCCCGGAGAGCGTTTCGAGGTGGTCCAGTCCATGTCCGAGCCGGCCCTGAAGAAGCACCCCGAGACGGGCGAGCCGGTGCAGAGAGTGATTCTGGCGCCGAACATCGGCGGGTCCTATTCCGAGGGCGCGATGAACCGCACCGTCAACGACGACAAGAAGCTCGAGTCACTCGGCTTCACCAAGTATGTCAAGTCCGGCGATGGCACCTACGAGAAGACCGCCGGGCAGGGGCCGCGGACCATTCAGCGGGACTGACTCGATGCGCCACGGGGTCGAAGAGTCAGTGCGTCAGACCGCGCCGCCCATGATGTTGACGCCGCAGTCCACATAGATGTTCTCGCCCGTGACGGCTCGCGAGAGGTCCGAGACGAGCCACGCGGCGGTGCCGCCGACATCGGCGCCTTCGACATTCCGGCGAAGCGGAGCGAACTTCGGCGTGGCATCCAGCATGGTGTCGATCCCCCCCACCGCCGATGCCGCGAGCGTCTTGAGCGGGCCGCCCGAGATCGTGTTCACGCGGATGCCATCCGGCCCGAGATCCGCCGCGAGATAGCGCGCGGTGCATTCGAGCGCTGCCTTGGCGACGCCCATGACATTGTAACCCGGCACAACCTTCTCCGAGCCGTAGTACGACATCGCCAGGATCGAGCCGCCCCCCGAATCACGCATCATCGGACGAGCGAGCTTGGCCATCGCGCTGAGTGTGTACGCGCTGATGTCGATCGCCGAGAGGTACGCGCTCCGCGGTGTGTCAACGAATTTTCCGGGTTGCAGCCACTCACGATCCGCGAATGCGATCGAGTGAATGACGAAATCCAGCCGCTGGTGAGTACTGGTGTACCGGGCGAAGATGTCCTCCAAGTCCTGATCGCTCGAAGCATCGCAGGGGGCCAGCCACGCGTCTGAGACGCCGAGGCCCTCGACCGCCTTGCGGGTGCGCCGCTCGTTCTTCTCCCCCGGGAGATGGGCAAATGCACACCTGCCGCCGAGTTCGATGATCGACCGGGCAATGTGCGTGGCGTAGGAACGATCATTCGCAACACCGAACACCAAACCGACTTTTCCCTCTAGAAGACTCATGTCGTTTCCTCTGTTGTTGTTTTCCTGCACAATTGCGCTTCGATGCGGTCATCGCCAGTCGAGAACGATCTTCCCGAACTGCTCCCCCGCCTCCAGCTTTGCCCATGCCTCCGCGCCACGATCCCACGAAATCACCGAATCGACCACCGGCGCGATGTGGCCCGCTCGGAATAACGCGACGACCTCGCGCCATTCATCGTTCGTCCCCATCGTCGAGCCCAGAACACGCAACTGGTTCCAGAAGATCCGGGCCTGATCCGTCTCGACACGCGGCCCCCCGGTGTTCCCCGGTGTCACGAACGCTCCCCCCCGTGCGAGCGATTTGATGCAGTTCATGTGCGTCGGACGCCCCACGGAGTCGACCGCCATGTCCACGCCGCGCTTGGCGGTCCACGAACGCACTTCCCTGGACCAATCCTGCCCCTCATCCAGAATGCCCAGATCCGCACCCAGTTCGCGGGCGCGATCCAGCTTCTCCTGATGGCGGCTCGTCACCGCGACGCGGCAGCCCATCCACTTCGCGATCGAGAGCGCGATCGTCGCAACCCCACCCCCGATACCGGTGATCAAGACCGTCTGCCCCGGTCTCAGCCGCCCCTTCGTGCACATCATCGAATAGGCGGTCAGCGACACGAGCCCGAACGCCGCGCTCTGGACCGGATCGGCATCCCCGATACAGGCGATGTTCGCCGCCGGGACACACAGGGACTCGCGGTGCATGCCGTGTTCGTGCTCGCCGATCAGGCGGTACTCCGGCGCGAGCGTGGCCCCGGTGGGATCGTCCGGGTGGACCCGCTCCGGCTGGCGGACCGCCGCGTTCACCACCACGCGCCTCCCGAGCCACGCCTCGTCGACCCCCGCCCCGACCCGGACGACCTCGGCGCAGCAATCACAGCCCGACACGCGGGGGTAGGTCAGGTCCACACCCGGAATGCCCAAGCCGACCCAGATGTCCATGTGGTTGAGAGCGGAGGTCAGAACCCGCAATTCGACCTGCCCGGGTCCGGGTCCATCCTCGCCCGCCTGCCAGTCCCGGACGCTTCGGATGTTGCCCGCGACGGGGCCGCCCTGCTTCTCGATCACGACTGCCTTCATGCCGTCAGTGTACCGAGACGCGGATGGCGATCCGTGACCCACAAGGCGTGTCCCGAGTTGTGGCCCGCTGGCGAGCGGGGTCTCACCGGATTCGGTGAGTCGAGAGCCGACAAAATTATCGGACGGGCATCGCTCTTCTGGACGTGGAGGCCGCTTACCGCTCGTCGTACTCCGCGATGCGCGCTCCCCCACATCTCGTGGCATCCACAAGATCGCGTGGGGGCTGTGGGTCCGTTGTGGTTATCGGGTGCGCCGGCTGACGGGTATCGGACGATGACTCACCAACGCCGGAGGCGCCTGCATCGCCCGGGAGTCGGGCCACACACACCAAGTGAGTGGAGCCAACTGCATGGTCGCCCAAGCCCCCATCTGCGAAATGTTGTCCGCCCTGAGCCGCGAGCAGCTCATCGACCGGATCCTGATGCTGAATCCCACGGCGTCTCCGGCCTTCCTCGGGGCCTTCAGCCCGAATGATCTCACCCACTACCTCGAACACCTGACCGTGGCGCAGGAGCCGCGTGGGCGCGAGGCACGCTGGGTGCGGACGAACACCACCCCGGCAATCTGCAAGTACGAAGTCTCGCTCTGACCCGAGCCCCCGGCTTCAGTCGGCATCGCCCGAGAGGCGACGCATCTCCCGCAGGGTCGCCTCCAACTGACGCTTGAGCAGTCGGACCCGCAGCAGGGACTTGGTCCGTGTCACGAGTTCGATCTTGTGCACCGGCTTCGTGAGGAAATCGTCGGCCCCGGCCTCGACCGCCCGCTCGATGTCCCCGATCTCGCTGAGTGCGGTCACCATCACGATGGGGATCTCGCGCATGGCAGGATCGGACTTGAGGCGCTCGCAGAGTTGGAACCCACTCATTCTGGGCATCATCACATCGAGAATGATGAGGTCCGGCGGACGACGCTCGATCTCGCGCAGCGCTTCGAGCCCATCTGCAGCGGAGGTCACGGTGCAGCCGACATCTTCCAGATACGCCTGGAGCAACTCGCGATTCTGCTCGTGGTCGTCCACCACGAGAATGGTCGCGGAGGCCAGATCCATCTGTGCATCGAGATCGGCCTCGCTGATGACCGGACGCCCTTCGGAGTTCTTGTCGGCGGCAGACATGGGAAACGACCTCCAGACATCATCCTAGCGTCGTCACGGGCTCAGAAGCCATCCAGCCCGAGGCCGCCTAGCATCGCCCTCTAGGAAATCCCGGGCCGCACGCCCTTTGAGAATACTTCCGGCCAGCCAGAAATTGCGGAGACGATCCAACGATGACCACCTCCACCAATCACCTCCCGGCATGGGAAAACAAGTTTGAAGTCCCCACGCTCGAAGATTGCCTCACCCCCTACCTCCCCCCCGTGCGCCAGCTCTTCGACGATGCCCGTGCGAAGATCCTGACCCACGAGGGCATCAGCGAGGAGTTCGGATGGCGCGGCCTGCCGTGGCGCTGGTGTCTGACCTATCGCCTTCCCACCAGCCAGGAGCACGACTTCGCCTACCTCGTCCCGAATCCGGAGAAGCCGCGTCTTGCGATGCCGTTCTCGGAGCACGAACTCCAGAGCATGCCGCTGCACCGCTTCAAGAAGCATTTGAAGGATGCGCTTGCGCACTCGGTCAAGACCGGGCGCACGCACTGGACGACTTTCGAGATCACGAGCAGGCCGCAACTCGACGACATTCTCGATGTTGTCCGGCGCAAGCACGCGATCCTGATGCGCAGCGAGACCGCTTCGTAATCATTTCGCGGGTCAGGGGATGACCCACGAGCCACCGGTCCAGTCCGGACTCGCTCCGCCCAATCGCCACACGCTTCGCTCGACATCGATGCGGAAATACGCACCGAGCGCTTCCGGATCGAGGTCTCTGTACACGCGCCCACGGTCGAGCATGAGCTGCGCGGACCATGTTGATGGCTGCGCCCCGAGCAGGACCAACTCCGCCCGGAGGTGATCCACAAACTCGGATGAGGTCAGCCCCGGCCCGGGGTTGCCGCCGGTCTCGGGGTCGATCTCGACTGTCTGCACGCCGTCGCGGGTCGACCGCACGACGCGACCGTCGCGCCCCGGACCCAGCGGACGCATGAGGGGGACGAGCCGTTGCAGGTCGCGCATGACGCCGCTCGCGGATTCGTGATCGAGCCCCGCATCGCGGAGCAGGGCCTCTCCATCGACGCGACGCATCAACGCGCGCATGGTCGCGCCGTCGCCACCGCGGAACGACCCCATCGCCCGCGCGAACTGCTCGGGGGTGTCATCCGTCTGTCTGGCCTCGCCTCGCAGTCGCCACGACGGCCGCCCCCCATCTTCGCGAACGGCCTCGGCGAGCGATCTCAGCCAACGGCGCTCATCGGCATCGGTCGCCAACTCCGCCAGCGCGATGCACACGCTGTGCGTCAAACCTTCGGGGCTTGCGGATCGTCGGTCGAGCGCAGCGCTGAGCGCAAACAACCGCTGGGCCAACTCGCGAGCCACCCCCATCGGCATCTCGTAGCCGATCTCCTCCGCGAGATTGAAGTAGTCCATGGGGTTCTCGGGCGACAGTGCCGCCAGACGCTGCTGGAGGTTCGGCACGCCGCTGCTCCGTCGCTCGGGGGCCTGCGCGGGAGCCACGGAGCACACCAGAGCCATCGCCATCACTCCCAGCCATAACACTCCTGCACGCATGTCAGCCCTCCCCTCCCGTGCCGCCGCGCTCAACGCGGATCACCCAGAGCCCGAACATGGCTCGCTCCAGTGCTTCGATCTGCTCGAAGATGTGTCGCGCCTCGCCCCGCTCGTGTCGCGCCCGATCGAGCAGAGCCCGCACACCATCGGCACGATCCCGCCTCTCTGCCGCGACGAGATAGCCGAGCACCTCGCAGAGACTCGACTGGGCGCCCACGAATTGCTCGATCGCTCCGACATCGGCGTTCCGGCGAGCGCTCGCCCGGCGCTGCATCTCATCGTACGAGAACGGCGACCAGGCGCCGCCGATGATGCGTCGTGCGCCACGCAGCCAGACATCGCAGAGCATCCAGGCCACATCGGAAACATTCCCCCGCCCGACGAGCATGCCCGGACCGTCGTCCTCCGCATCGTCCGATGCGATCTGATGCGCAAGGCCGCTCACCCCCGATGCGCCCGCGAGCATCGCATAGTTCATCGCCAACTTTTGTTGCAGTCGATCGACCGTTCCGTGGCGATCGTCGCTCAGCATCTCAAAGAGCCGCAGCGCGACGCTCGCTCGGGCGGTGCGCATCCACTCCTCCGACTCCAATTCCGGCAATGTGGAGATCGTGATCGTCTGCAAGAGATCATGGACATCCTGCTGGCGGGCGACATTCGAGGACATGGACACCAGGACGGCGTTGAGCACGAAGGGGTTGTCCGAGAAGTTCGAGAGGACATCCTGCGCGAGCCGGCGGCGCGCGATGTGCGGGCCGCGCAGCGCTGCATCGGCGAGCACCAGTGCATCGGCGGGCCCCTCCGGACCACCCCTGCTCCGGAGTGTCGCGAGCAGATTCATGTGCTCCTCCGGATTCCGCACGCTGAGATACTCGACCGCCCATCGCCCGTCCGGCTGGAGCGATCTTCTGGTGAAGCGTCTGGCGTCGATTTTGTTCTCGGTTGAGAAAGAGAGCGTCCGGAGTTCCGCCATCGCTGCCTCGGCCTGAGCGAGCATCGTGCGTGCCCCCGACTCATCGCCGCTCCAGTAGACGCTCGCCGCGCTGCTGAGCATCGAGTACACGACGCCTCGGGCCAGGGCATCCCCGGCATCGCGACCCGTCATCGTCCGTCGGATTTCATCGCCTACCGACCGAAGCCGCTGCACAAACTCATCCAGAATCCCCGCCTGCGGCAGTCCGAACCGGCGTGCATACGCATCACGCACCACCAGCCGGTCCGATTGCGTCGCTCCCGATCCGAGCACCATCTCCATCCCCAAGCCCGAAATCAGACCATCCGAATGCAGACGCATCGTCAGCAACGACAGGTCGTCCGCGCTGATCGTCTGATCGTCGAACCACGACAGCAACCGCTCGTGCGCGCGCTGCTCGTTGCGCGAGAAATTGATCCTTCGAACAACCTCATCCAGTGCCCTCGCCAGTGCCGGAGACTCGCTCGGCCCCGGCCGCATGCGCAGGATCCGCGATGCGCTGGCGAGCCGCATCCCCTCCGCAACGCCGCGATCCCACCGCTCGATCTCCCCGAGCGTCGCCATCCACAGACGCCACGCACGCTCGAAACCCTCACCCTCGCCCCGGCGCTGGAGTACGCGATCCAACGCTGTTTCCAGCGAGAGCACGACGCCATCGTTAAAGGAGTTCGGGAACTCCCCCCGGAATTCGCCCCCGTACCCCCGGTACCCCCGGTAGCCCAGCGCGATGATCCGGTCCCGCTCGCGCGCCAGATCGCTCGCGAGCCCGAGGCCTCCCAGCCGAGCGAACAATCCGCTGGCCCACGCCCGCGCGATCATCTCCTGCATGTCCGGAGCCCCCACGCGCTCCCATGCCGAGATGGGCTTGCCGAGTCGCGTGATTGTCTGGCGCGCCGCCGCGGCGTCGATCTGGTGCAGGGCGGTGAGTGATTCGGCGAACTCCAGCGGCAGGACACCGATCGTGGCTCCATCCAAGTGCGGCCACGATCGCTCCAGGAACGCCGTGGTCGAGACGATCACGCCGGCGAGCGCTGCCGCATCGCCATCGGCTTGACGAGCCCGGCGCAACGACTCGACCAGACGCCGCCCCTCACCCTCCATGACGACCGGCTGGCTCTCGCGTTCCGCCGCGGCGGTCGAGTCGACACGCTCCGTGGTCCGCTCCTCCGCTTGCTCCTGCTCCCGCGTTGTTCCGCTCGCGATGCGCTCCGTGCCCGACAAGCGTGACACGGTCACGACAGACAGGGCGATCGCGAGGACGAAGCTCGCTCCGAGCAGAAACACCGACGCCACGATCAACGCGCCGCGATGCCTCTCCGGCTCCTCCGCGGCAACCGAAACCGCGTGCTCGTTCCGCTCATCTCCCGATGCGCCACCGCCCCGCACCGTCGGCTTCATCCGCGTCAGCGCCTCGGACATCGCGGAAGCCGAAAGGCCGTGCGCGTGGCCGATGGATGCGAGCCGCTGCTTCGCGTTCGCATTCCAGCCGCCCGACCGCGCGACCGTCTGGAGCACGAGCGTCGAGATCCATCCGTCATCCATCACGGAAAGATCGGCACCGTCCCCCTCGGAGCGGATGTGATCCAGCATGGCCGCGCGGATCGCCGGATCGAGCACCTGCGCGGCGGAAACATGAATCGCCAGCCGAACCTCGTCCGCCTCGACGCTGTCGCGCTGCGGATGCCGATCCACCTGCAGCATCCGCAAGCGGATCGCCTCGTTGATCTCCCGCGCCGAATACTCGCGCACCTCGAGCCCGAGCACACCGAACGGCCCCAGCGCCGGATCGATCCTCCCCAGAAATCGCTCGAGTGGCGCCTCGCGCTGCTTCATCCATTCCCTCCGGCCCCGGATTGCAGCGCCCGCTCGATCTCCTGCAACTTCGTGCGATGCGGCTCGGGACCAAGCTCCGGGTACAACGCGCGATGCTGCGACATCACCTCCCGGGCACGATCGGGATCGACACGGCTGAGCACGCGCAGGTGCTCGGTCCGTGCGCTGAACCACTCGTCCGATCCGACCCGCAGCCCCGCGACCAGCGTCCGCCACGCATCCAGCGCCGTCTCATCATCGCCGAGAGATTCCGCGACCATCGCCAGCGATCGCAGCAACTCCGCATCGCGCTCCCCCGCATCGTGCAGCGTCGCGTAGAGCGCCATCGCTCGCTCGGCCCACTCGCGCCCGCCGGTGGCCAAGTGCACATCCAGCGCGGCATCCGCGACGGTTCTGCCCAGCGAGCGAATGGCAGGATCGGCCAACGCCTGATCCGCGGCGGTGTACTCCACGAACAATCGACCGCCATGACGCACGACATCCCGCGCCGCCTCCACCGCGGTCGCCGCCCCGGCATCCGCTCGACGCAAACGCCGCCAGCGTGCCAGCGCATCCCGATAGAACAGCCGGTTCCCCGCCTCGACGAAGCGCCCCTCGCCCTGCATCAATCGCTGCATGACCGCGTTCGCGGTCTCGCGGTCGCCCGTTGCGAGGGCGAGCTGCGCCCGCCGATAGTCGAACTCCTCCGCCAGCTCGGTCCCCTCCACGCCCGCATCGACCAGCAGCGACTCCAGCAACTCCATCACGCTGGTGGCACGCGCGATGTCCGCCGACTCGACCCGTAACGCGGCTTCGAGCATCCGTCGCCCGAGCTCGATCGCGCGCCGACCGCTCTCCGCATCACCGACCCGAGCCCGACGCTCATCCGCCGCGAGCAATGGCCCCGCCAGATCGAGGAAGCGTCGTGCGTGCCAATCGCGCCGATCACTCGGCGCCTGTCGGAATTGCAAGAACTCGAGCCGCGCCGCCTCGCGCCGTGCCGCGTCGTACATGGGCGAGCCCTCGGAAATCCCCAGCAGGAGCTCCACCGCCTCTGCCGGCGGGATCTGTCCATCCGCGATCCGGCGGAGCAGCAACAAGTCCGCCCGCGGATGGTTCGGATAGTCCTTGAGAAACCGGCTGATCAGGGCATCGCGTTCACTCCGGCGATCGCGCCCGGCTTCTTCGCCGAGCGCCTCGATCTCGGCATCCATCGCCAGAATCGCCATCCAGAGCGACTCCGCGGCACGCTGCGGATCACTCGCCTGGTCCGCCGCACGCACAAACCACTCTGCGCCGCTCCGTTCCGAATGCGCTCCCGCGTAGTAGCGGCAGAGCCCGATCAACGCCGCGGCGCTCGACATCGCATCCGGGAACGCGAACGCATCCTCCGTCTCCAGCGCACGCTCGAACAACCGCGCCGCATCAAGATACGCCCTCGCAAGATCCGGATCCGTCACAGGACGCGAATCATCCTCCTGCACCTCCGCATGCTCGGCACGCGCACGCTCGTAGATCAACAAAGCCCGCACCTGCTGCGACACGAACGACTCCACGCCGAATCGCTCGCCGCCGAAGACGGAGGCGAGGTCCACCGCGTGCCCGAACTCGCCGCGAGCAATGAGATCGCTGAGCGCGAGATCGCGCGTCATGGCGAGTGTCGGCGCTGGTGTCCCGCGTCCGATCGCTTCGAGCGTCAGGACGCCGATGAGCCGTGCTTCCAGCGTGGGCAGGACTCGGATACCGTCACCTTCTGCGAGCCGCTCACGCCGCTGATTCACCATCGAAAGCAGATCATCCCACCGGCGCGACCGCGCGAGAATCTCCGCACGCGCGGAGAAGATCGGGCCGTCGATTCCCTCCGGTCGATCCCCGCTCGCCGCAACCGCATCGAGCCATGCAAGCCCGTCATCGGTCTGCCCGATCATCGCGAAACAGATCCCGGTCCCGATCGCCGAGCGGGCGATGTGCGGATACCGCGCCGAGGATGCGGTAAAGCGGGAGACGACGGGCATCTCACCCGAAGGCGCATCCAACATGCGTCCGAAGTGCATGAGCGCACGACGCGCACCATCCGAACTCGGATCCTGCATCGCCAGGTAGCGCCCGCTGTACCCCGCGAGATAGTGCGCCATCGAACTGTGCCGACGCGCCAGTTGAAGCGTCTGATCCACCAGCTCACGCTGTGCGATGGTCATCCGATCTTCCTGTCGGCGCTCCAGCCCCTGAACCAACCTGTCCGCACGCTCCGCGAGCCCCGCGAAGCGATCCAGCAAGCCACGGAACCGGGCCACGAGCAACGCACGATCGATCGTCTGATCCAGGTACAGGCGCGAACGCTCCGCATCCCGCTCGGCGCGCCGATACGACGCCTGCGCAAGAGCAAGACGCAACTCCAGCGAATCCAGATCCGGCACCGTCCGCAGCAGTTCCTCCGCCGCGGACTCCCACCGGCGCGTCGCGCTGTCGCCACCCTCGCCTTCGAGCAGACGCGCGTACACGCGGGCCAGCCGCTCGCCCGCCTGCACGCGCTCCCGCTCCGTCGCGGCGGAAGCCATCACGCCCTGGAGGTACTCCGCCAGCAGCGTGTCCATTCTCAGCGAAGAGAGATATTCTTCGAGCCGATCGCTCTTCGGGTCGGGTCCGGCGCCCGCGGCGGAGCCGACCAGTCCGTGCAACAGCGCAGCGCCGATCAGCACCAGATGCGCGACGCGATGCTTGCCCGGGCTAGTCCCTCGCAGGCACATAAGTCACCCTCTCAAAACCGGCATCACGCGCTGCCTGCAACGCCGAGACCGCATGCCCGGCCACCGAGACGCCGGACCCGCGGATAAAGACACCCGGCTCCTTCGGCAGCGCACTCAGCGCTGTCTGCAACTGCTCCTGCGTCGAGAACACCTGATCGAGCAAGCGGAAGACCGGCCGTCCGTTCACCAGCGCGACCTCGACGATCTGCGGCTGAAAGTCCGCACCGGCGCCACTGCTGATGCGCTCGGCCTGCAACGCGGGCGTCAAGCTCGACTCCGGCGGCGTGTACGACGAGGTCAGGAAGAAATAGATCAGCAGCAGAAAGATGACATCGATCATCGGTGTCATCTCCATGCGCAGCAGGCGACTACGCATGCGTCGCTTCTCTTTGGGCACGAAGTTCATCGGCCCACCCCCGAACCCGGAACCTCGCCCGGCTGCGGGACGCGCGTCGCCAGCCGCCAGGAAGTCACCTCCAGTTCCATGAGCCCCGTCGCGAGGCGATTCACGCTCCACAACGGCGCGTTCTCATCCGCGCGGATCAGCAGATCGACCGCATGCGGCCCGCCCGCTTGACGGATCGATCGTCGCGCCATCACGAACAACCGCTCCTCACTCACCTGCTCATCTGCGACGATGTACTCCCCGTCCTGCGTGACATTGATCACCAACGCCGGACGCCCGGTCACCTGAGCATCTTCACCCCGCTGCCCCGGAAGCTCGATCTTCGCGCGCGTCCGCTCCGCCAGCGTCGAGGTGGTCAGGAAGAAGATGATGAGCAAAAACACGACATCCACCAGGGCCGTGATGTCCGGGCCGGGTGTCCGCGATCGTGTTTCATCGGACCGGAAAATCACGCACCAACACCCCCCGCGCCGCGCACCGGCCCCGGACTCCGCCGAGCACTACCGCTGCCGCCCGCGCCGTTCCCGCCCGATCCCTGCTCGATGTGCAACGCAAGATCATCGACGATGGTCCCGATGTCCGAGGCGATTGCATCGATCCGGTTCCGGAAGAAGGCGACCGCCGCCATCGTCGGAATCGCCAGTGTCAAGCCCATGATCGTCGTCACCAGCGCCAGCGAGATATCCCCAGCAAGTTGATCCGGCGTCGCGAACCCTTGTGCCGCTGACATCGTCGAGAAGGCACCGTTGATGCCGACCACCGTTCCCAGCAGCCCCAGCATCGGCGCGACACCGGCGACCAGCGCCATGGCATCCGTCGAGCGATACAGGCGAGCAACCTGATCGCGACCCGACTCCTCCAACGCGCCCTTCAACTCGAGTGCGCCGAACGGCGACCGCTTGTACCGACTCAGCCCCGACCCCACCACATGACACAGGAAGCATCCGTTCCCGGGATCGTTGCAGAACTCCAGCGCGCTATCGACGCCCCCCGCTCGCAACATCTTGTCCAGTTGTTCGACGATCTCGTCCGGAGCAAGCGCACTCGACCGGATCTGGAACAGATGCATCACGCCGAGAGCGAGCGCGACAATCGAGAGCAGCAGGATGACCATCCCGATGGCGCCGCCCGCCGCGATGAACTCGATCAGCGACATGCCGCGTGCTTCTTCGCCCGGCGTCAACACCTCGGCAACAATCAGCAAATGTGAACCCATCAAAGTTCAGACTCCTTGTTGGAAACCGCAGGACCGGTCGAACGCCGAACCACAAGCCGCGACTGCAACCATCCCAGCGCCGGATGATGACCGTCGATACGGCGTATTTCATCGACCATCCGGCGTGCCCCGGTCCTGTCTCCGCGCTGATGCAGCTCCACACCCACCCACGCCAGAGCAGCGCCGGCGAGGTAGGGCTGGGTGCCGCTGAAACGCGACGGAATGTGTAGCAGGTGAAAAATCCCCGGCGTCCGTGCGGATGCCTCCTCCTCGCGGAGATACGACAGCCCCAACGCCGCCCGGCGCCACGCCTCCCGCCAGGTGTCCACATCCTCGGCAAGGCCGCGCATCAGGGTCGCCCGCGCCCGCTCACGCACCGTCTTGTCATCAGACTGCGCATCGAGCATCGCTCGCAGCAGGCGTATCTCCGCCGACTCGGGCCACGACCCGCCCGACGGAAGCTCGGCATCCATCCCCAGAATCCGTCGGGCCATACCGCGGTACAGCATCCTATACGCGCTCGCTGCATCATCCACCGTTTCCACCGGCGACTCGGCAAAGGCGCGCAGCCCTTCCGACTCCAGCCAGAACGGCCCGAGCCATCGACACAACAACGACCCCGGCTCCAGCACCGGCAGCGATGCCGGATCACCGGCGAGTCGCTGCCCACCCGCCCGCAGCGTCACCGCCCGCAGCCACGCCTCGACCGCATCCACCTGATCACCGCGCGCTCCGCGGCAGATCAACATCCCCTCCGCAACCAGCAACGCCGTCGGCCCACCCTTGTCCCGGTACACCACCCACAGCGACTCCAGCAGCGGCTCCGCGAGACGGACATCACCCCGATCAAGCCGCATCCGGGCACGCCATGCGTCTTCGCCCAGCGCCAGAAACCCCTCGACCTCCACGCCGTACTCCCCCTCGATCCGCTTCACCGCATCCCAACCCAGCACCCGCGCCTCATCGCCGCCCACCTTCACGCCCTCGACCGCGACCTCCACAATCGGCGCATCGACCACACCCCCGCCGCGCAACTCAACCTGCGCAACAACCCCCGTCAACAGAACGGCTGCGAGCACCGGAATCACGGCCTGCCGCTCCCGCTGATGTGCGTGTAGGTGCCGCCCGAACGCCGAGCGATCACCCGCATGATCTGCTCCGCATCACGGTCGATGAAGGTGATGCAGTGAACCTGTGCCTTCCTGCCACCGCCGCTGTTCATACGGTCGATGGCCTGAGCGACCATATCCGGCTGCGCGAAGATGCCGTCCGTCATGAAGTAGATCGCATCCGGCTTCGGCGACATCCCAAACGCGATCTCAAATCCCGGCAACGGATTCGTGCCCCCTCCCGCCTGAATCCCTCGAATCAGCGTCAGTGTCTCACGCACACTCTGAGGCGTCACCTCGACCCAGCCGCGCGTCAGCGTATGCGCATCGCTGCTGAACAGAATGATCGAGAACCGCGCACCCTCGCTCAGACTCTGTATCGAGACGGTAAGAGCGCCCTTCAGCATCTCCATCCGCTCGCCCATCATCGAACCGGAAACATCGACCACATAGGCGAACCGCGTCCCCCTCGCCTCGACCCCGAAAAACGATGCCGCGCTCCCCCCCACCGCCGCGCTCCCGACACCCTCGCCCACCTCATCACCGCCGGACCCCGACAACGCCCCGAGATCACCCACATCCAGCGCGGACAGACTCTCGTGCAGACTCGAAGCCGACATGTCAGCATCCGTGAAGATCTCCGGATCCGTCAGCTCCGTCTCCGTCGGCGTGTCCTCTCGCAGATCCGTGTAGATGAAATCCCGAAGGTCCGCCTCGCTCAGCACCGCCAGCGGCGACTCACCCGTCCCCAGCCGCACGCTCGCCAGCGGACGCTCCAGCACGATCAACGCCAGCACCAGCAGCAGGCACAGATGCACGCACAGCGACAACGACCCCGCGAACAGCGTCGTCGCCCGCAGACGCGTCACGCCCCGCACCATGCCACCCGATCGTCTGTTTCCTGCATTTCGCATGAGCATGGTCACGACACGCCTTTCATCGGCATGCCGACGCCCTCGCCTTCCTTCCTGGCTCTCTTCACTCTTATAGACGCCCAAACCCCCCGAAAGTTTCATCTTTCCGCCCCCTCAGTTGACCGCAACCGCCCTCCTCCTCTCCAATGCCCACATCCACACCCCCGATGCCGCAAACGAGACGCCCCATGCCCACACAACGAAAAAAATTCTCCCGAGTCCTCCTCAAGCTCTCCGGCGAGGCCTTCTCCGGCGAGGGCGGCTTCGGAGTCGACTCCGACGAACTCCGGCTCATCGCCCGTGAGATCGTCGAGGCACACCGAGCCGGCGCACAAATGGCCGTCGTCGTCGGAGGCGGCAACATCATCCGCGGAGCCCAACTCGCCCGCGACGGCCTCGTGCACCGCTCCACAGCCGACTACATGGGCATGCTCGGCACCGTCATCAACGGCCTCGCCCTCCGCGAAGCCATCACCGAGCTTGGGCAGGCCGCCCGCTGCATGACCGCCATCGACATCCCCGCCGTCGCCGAGCCCTTCATCCGCCTCCGCGCCATCCGCCACATGGAGCGAGGCGAGATCGTCGTCCTTGCCGGCGGCATCGGAAACCCCTTCTTCACCACCGACACCACCGCCGCCCTCCGCGCCACCGAACTCGAGTGCGATGCCATCCTCAAAGCCACCAAAGTCGACGGCGTCTACACCGCCGACCCCAAAAAGCACCCCGACGCCACCCGCTTCGACACTCTCACCATCCGCGAGGCCCTCGACCAGAAGCTCGGCGTCATGGACATGACCGCTCTCACCATGTGCTCCGAGCAGGGGCTCCCCATCGTCGTCTTCGACTTCCACCGTCCCGGCAACATCGCCCGTGCCGTCGCAGGCCAACCCGTCGGCACCATCGTCTCCCCCTGACCCCCCCCGGAAGTAGCCCCGGAACTACCCCCGGCCTCCCTCCGGCCCCAACCCCCTGTTCCGGCGGCATCCGCCCGACCGCTGCCCCCTTTCGCATATCATCCTTCCCCCCACACACCAAGCCACGCTCAAGGAGCCCCAACCATGACCACCACACCCGACAGCATCCTCAAGGACGCCGAGGACTCCATGACCAAGAGCGTCGAGTACCTCAAAAAGGAACTCCGCGGCCTCCGCACCGGACGCGCCTCCACAGCCCTCGTTGAGTATGTCAAGGTCGATTACTACGGCCAGGCAACCGACCTCAAATCCCTCGCCGTCATCTCCGTCCCCGAGCCATCACAGATCCTCATCCAGCCCTTCGACCCCGGCAGCGTCGGCGAGATCAAGAAGGCCCTCGAAACCTCCGACCTCGGCCTCAACCCCCTCGCCGACGGCAAGGTCATCCGCATCAATGTCCCCACCCTCTCCGGCGATCGGCGCCAGCAACTCGTCACCCAGGCCAAGAAAATGGGCGAGGAATCCAAAGTCGCCATCCGCAACGCCCGACGCGACGCCAACAAGCATGTCGATGCACTCCTCAAGGACAAGGCCGCACACTTCCCGGAAGATGAAGCCAAGATCCTCAAGGACGAGATTCAGGAACTCCTCAAGAAGTACGAGGGCGAGGTCGAGTCACTCGTCGATCACAAGTCCAAGGAAATCTCCGAGGTCTGAAGCGGT
>REDD01000117.1 GCA_007693725.1 Phycisphaeraceae bacterium | reverse complement strand
GGTTGAGCGCGGAGTGCGCGCGGATGGAGGCAGCGATGGCCCGACGGAGTCGAGTGTGGTTGCTGGGGGTGCTGTGCGGGCTTGTGTGCGCGCTGGCGGGGGCACGGGAGGCGCGGGCGCTGACGGTGCAGGAGCTGGCGACGCTGGACGGGACCGCTCCGGATCGGCTGTGGGGGCTGGGGCTGGTGATCGGTTTGCAGGGGACGGGGGATTCGTCGCAGACGCTGCCGATGCTGCGTCAGCTTGCGCGGCTCCTCGAGAACGGTACGAATGTGGTGCCGTCGGTCGAGGAGCTGGTGAGGACGCGGAATGTGGCGATGGTGATGGTGACCTGCTCGCTGCCGCGGGATGGGGCGCGCCGGGGCGAGGTGTACGACCTTCGTGTGCAGGCGTTGCACGATGCGAAGAGCATTGTCGGCGGGGAACTCTTTATTACGCCGTTGCAGGGGCCGCTGCCGGGGAGCGGCGTGTATGCGTTCGGGGCGGGGCGTGTCGAGCCGGACGGGTCGCTGAACACGGTGGGGCTGGTGCGCCAGGGCGCGACGATGTCGTACGACATCCGCAAGCGTGTGGTGGACGGGTCGGGGATGATCCGGCTGCATGTGCGTCCGTCGTTCGCGGGCTGGACGACGACGCGGATGATCGCGACGGCGATCAACCAGGACCGTCAGGGTTTCGACGAGACGGCTCCGGAGGTGGCGCGTGCGGTCGATGGGAAGACGATCGAGGTGCAGATTCCGGGACCGGAGCGTCGCGATCCGGCGGGCTTCATTTCGAGCGTGCTGTCGATCCGGCTCGATCCATCGCTGCTGAATCTTCCGGCGCGGGTGATCGTGAATCGTCGGACGGGCTCGATCGTGGTGGACGGCCGGGTGGGGATTTCGCCGGTGGTGATCTCGCACGCGAATCTGGTGGTGACGACGGTGAATCCGCCGCAGGCGCCGACGCCGGAGTTCCCGGATGTGCGCCGGACGAGCGCGACGGCGGTCGGGAATCCGGCCACGGAGCGTTCGACCGCGCGGCTTGAGGATCTGCTGGATGCGATGCGTGCGCTGGATGTGCCCATTGAGGATCAGATCGCGATTCTGGCGCAGATGCACGCGATCGGGAATCTGCACGCGGAATTGATCGTGGAGTGATGAGCATGATCGGTGGAATCGATCCCGGAACGGTTGTTGAGGCGCAGGGGCTGCGCCTCGGGAGCGCAACGGATGCGAGGCGGTCATCGGCGGGTGAGCGGTTCGAGTCGGTGCTGGGAAACCAGATTCTGCGCGGGACGGTGGGGAAGTCGCAGGGGAGCGCGGCGGAGCAGGCGCGCCGGGCGGCGGAGAGCTTCGTGTCGCTGGCGTTCGTGCAGCCGATTCTGAAGCAGTTGCGTGAGTCGAACTGGGCGGCGGAGCCGTTTGCGCCGGGCGCGGCGGAGAAGCAGTTCGGGCCGTTGCTGGATGCCGAGTTCAGCGAGCGGATCACCCGGGCGGGCAACTTCCCGCTGGTCGACCGAGTGGCACAGGATCTGCTGAGGCATGCGGAGCGCGCGGGAGCGCGTGCGGAAGGGATGGTCGCGTGATGGCACAGGAAGCGTTGATTCGGGCGCCGGAGGATGAGACGGCGTTGTGCGAGGCGCTGGAGCGTCTGGTGTTCGATCTGATCGAGTGCTACGAGGGCCTGGAGCGCGTGGGGGAGCGCCGGATGGCCGCGATCCGCGGGGCGAAGCCGGGGGAGCTGTCGGCGACCGTGCGCGAGGAGAACGAATTCGTGCAGCGGATCGCGGACCTGGAGAAGCATCGCGTGGCGATCGTGGGTGCGTACGCGAAGCGGATGGGGTCCGAGGCGAAGGTGCAGACGAAGCTGTCGTGGATCGCGGAGCGTCTGGAGGGCGAGGCGCGCGAGCGGATCGGGGGGCTCGTGGAGCGGCTGCGCGAGACGATCGGGCGTGTGCAGGGGCGGAACGAGGTGGCGCAGGAGGCGACGGTGTCGCTGGCGATGCACATGCGGGGGTTGTTGCGGAAGGTCGCTGAGCAGTTGAACCACGCGCGGACCTACGGGCGCGGCGGGCTTGTGGAGCCGGGGGCGCGGGTGGTGTCGGCGCTGGATGTTCGTTCCTGAGAAGGGTTGTCGCGATGAGTCTGACAGGATCGCTGATGATCGGTCGTTCGGCGCTGCTGGCGAGCCAGGTGGCGCTGCAGGTGACCGGCAACAACATCGCGAACGCGGCGACGCCGGGGTATCACCGCCAGCGTGTGTCGATGCTTCCGGCGCAGGGGAGCAACATCGGCGGGAACATGTTCGTGGGCCGGGGCGTGGGCGTGCAGGAGATCGCGCGGGTGGTGAATCCCGCGCTGCAGGCGCGTGTGCGGGCGAGCTTGGGGCAGGAGGCGGCGGCGTCGGTCGAGCTGAGTGTGCTCAACACGATCGAGACGATCACGAACGAGCTGACGGGGATCGATCTTTCGAGCGGGCTGGGCGCGTTCTTCAATGCGTTCAGCGAGCTGGCGAACAATCCGGGCGGCTCGGCGGTGCGTGCGGCGGTGGTCGAGCAGGGGTCGGCGCTCGCAGCGCAGATCCGGGCGATGCGGGCGGACCTGCTGCGGACGCGGGAGCAGCTCGAAAATCAGTTGCAGACGAATGTGAAGCGTGCGGATGAACTGCTGACGGAGATCGCATCGCTGAACAAGGCGATCGTGAACTCCGAGCAGGGTCGGGGCGAGGAAGGGAATCTGCGTGATCAGCGGGACCGGCTGGTGGGGGAGCTGTCGGGGTTGATCGACATCTCGACGGTGGAGCAGTCGAGCGGGGCGATGGACATCCTGATCGATTCGCAGCCGGTGGTGCTGGGGTCGGTGTCAAAGGGTTTGCGTGTTGATATTCGAAGTGAGCCAGGGCAGGAGTTGCTGGAGTTCCGGGTGCAGACGCGGGTCGATCCGGAGGTTGTGCGCCCGCGGTCGGGGACGATCGGCGCGTTGCTGGAGCAGCGTCAGGTGGCGGTGCAGGGAACGCTGAAGGATCTGGACACGGTGGCCTCGCAGTTGATCTTTCAGGTGAACCGGCTGCACAGCGGCGGGGCGCCGGCATCCGGCGGGTGGACGGAGTTGACGAGCGATCTGCGCCTGCCGGTGGCGGATCGGACGCTGGCACTGAACGATCCGGCGAACGCCACGCTGTCGGGGCTGCCGTTCGGAGCGAAGAACGGATCGTTCAAGGTCGTCATGCGCGATCAGAACGGGAATTCGGCGGAGACGACGATCGCGGTCAATCTGGACGGGATCACGAACGCGGGGACGGCGGGGTTCGATGACGACACGACCGCGGCGGACATCATCGCAGCGCTCGATGCGATCCCGAATCTGAACGCGACGATCCTGCCCGATGGGCGGCTGCGGATCACGACGGATGCCGGGTACGAGGTGTCGTTCGGGGATGACACATCGGGTGCGCTGGCGACGCTGGGGATCGCGGGATTCTTCTCGGGGACGAACGGGAGCGACATCGGCGTTCGCAGCGAATTGAAGAACGATCCGTCGCTGCTCGCGGTCGGCTTCGAGAGCGGGACGAACGAGGTGGCGCTGGCGATCGCGGAGCTGCGGAACACCGCGCTGTCGGAGTTGAACGGCCGGACGCTCATGGAGCAGTGGCAGAATTCCGTGGAGCGGAACGCCGTGCAGACCCGGTCGGCGCAGACGCGGTTGCAGGCGCTGTCGAGCGTCCGTCAGAGTCTTGAAGCGCAGGAGCTGTCGTTGTCGGGCGTGAGTCTCGATGAGGAGTCGATCAATCTGATCGCGTACCAGCAGCAGTACCAGGGGGCTGCGCGGTTCATCAGCGTGACGAACGAGTTGACGGCGGTGTTGCTGGGGCTGGTGTGAATCGGCTCGAATGAGTGAGCGTGTTGCATGACATCGATACCTTCCAATCTGCACCGTGTTCCGAACGCCCTGGCGTCGACGCTCAACCTCGCGGGGTTGACGGCGACGAACAGCTCGCTGCTGAATCTGCAGTTGCAGATGTCGACGATGCAGCGGGTCAACCGTCCCAGCGATGATCCGATCGCGGCGGCGCTGATCAGCGTGCTGGATCGTGAGCTGGAGCAATCGGGGCAGCGGTCGCGGAATCTGGATCACGCGCAGGGCTTGATGAACACGATCGACCAGCGGCTGAGCGAGATGGGCGAGCTGGTGCTGGAGGCGAAGACGATCGCTTCCAGCCAGGTCGGCATCGGTTCGGATGCGGGGACGCGTTCGCAGCAGTCGACGGTGATCAATGCGCTGATCGGTTCGCTGTTCAGCGCGGTGAACAGTGATTATGCGGGGGTCTCGCTCTTCTCCGGGTCGAACACCTCGACGCGGGCGATGGAGAGCTTCTTCGGCGGGTATCGGTATCTCGGTTCGGGATCCGGTCTGCGGACGGATCTCGGCCCGTCGATCGACTTCCCGATCACGATGACCGCGCAGCAGGCGGTCGGGGCGACCTCGGCGCGGGTGCGGGGCGATGTGGATCTGGATCCGTCGCTGACCGCAGGGACAAAGCTGAGCGATCTGCGCGGCCCGATGGCCGACGGCGCGAAGCTCGGGGTGATGAACATCACCATCGACGACGGGGCGACGACGGTCATTCAGGTGGATCTGTCGGACGCGGAGACGATCGGCGATGTGGCGACGCGGGTCGAGGCGGCGATCCGCAACGATGGCCCTCCCGGCGTGCTGGCGGGCGGCTTCGGCGCCGGCGTGACCATCACGGACGATCGGTTGCAGTTGAACTTCGCGGGCGGCGGCGTGACGGTCGAGTTCGAGGATGGGCCGGTGGGGCAGACGGCGGAGGCCCTGGGGCTCTCCGGCCATACCTATGAACTCGGGGCGGGGACGAACCTCGTGGCCGCGGCGGACCTGAACCCGCGTGTGACCGACCGGACGACCTTCGGGCAGATGGATCCCGCCGCCGCGCTCTCGCTCGGGCAGGCGATCACCTTCCGGAACGGGAATCGCTCGGGCACGGTCACGGTGACCGCGGGGATGACGGTCGGCGAGTTCAAGGAGGAGGTCCGTCGGCTGAACCTGGGCATCCGGGTGGAGATCGATGCGAACGGCGACTCCCTCAATGTGGTGAACGAGGTGGCCGGGCTGCGGATGAGCGTCGAGGAGACCGGCGGCGGGGGCATCGCGACGCAGCTCGGGCTGCGGTCCTTGCGGGGGACGACCGCGCTGAGCGACTTCAACGACGGGCGGGGCGTCGAAATTGCGCATGGCAATGTGGATGCCGACGGGAACCCGGATGCCTCGCGGAACCGGGACTTCGAGATCGTGCTGAGCGATGGGACGACCTTCGCGGTCGATCTGGAGCCGGACGACATCACCTCGGTGGACGCGTTGCTGGCGGCGATCAACGCGGCGGCGGCGGCGGAGGGCATCCCCGTGGGGAACGGGGCGGGCGAGTTCCGGGCGACGCTGGCCCCGAACGGCAACGGGATCCGCCTGGAGGATCGGATGGGCGGCCCCGACGCGTTACAGGTGCGACGGCTCAATGGCTACGCGGCGGAGGATTTGGGTCTTCTGGACGGGACGCCGACCCCGGGGAACCCGTCGGTCCTGACTTCCAGCGACCGTGCGACGGTCCGGGTGGACAGTTTGTTCTCGACGCTGCTGGATTTACGCGAGGCCCTGGAGCGGAACGACGAGCGTGGCATCGTCTTTGCGGGGGAGCGATTGGAAGCCGATGTTGAGCGGCTCGCGGTGGCCCGCGGAACGATGGGCGGGCTGACGCAGCGTGTCGAGACGGAGCAGTACCGGCTGGAGGATCGTGTTGTGCTGGATCGTTCGATCAAGAGTCAGTTGCAGGATCTGGACTTCTTCGAGGCGACGAGTCGCTTCAACCAGTTGGAGACGCAGTTGCAGGCGTCGCTCGCGGTGACGGCGCGTTTGTCCTCGCTGTCGTTGTTGAACTTCCTCTAAGCGGAGGCGGTTCGGATTGATGGTTTGCGCGCCCCGGGCCGGGCCGGCCGACGGCTCCCGGGCACGACAGGATGTCGCCCCCGCTCGTTGCGGGAGGATTCATGGATCGGCCGCGGAAACTGATCGGAGTGCGCCATGGAGGTGCAGACCAGTCGATTCGGAACGGTGCAGATCGAGGACGATCGCGTTCTCGTGTTTCCCAAGGGACTGCTGGGATTCCAGCAGAGCACCCGTTATTGCCTGCTTCGTCCGAACGACGATGCATGTTTCTACTGGCTTCAGTCGCTGGACGACCCGGACCTTGCCTTTGTGATCACGGATCCGCATGTATTCGTGCCGGATTACCAGGTGCCGGTCCGCAGCGAGCAGATGGAAGATCTGCGTCTGGAGCGCCTGGAAGATGCGCAGGTTTTCGTGATCGTGAACAAGGTCGGTGAGGCGCTGACGGGAAACCTTCAGGGTCCGCTGGTGGTGAACACGATCGCGAAGGTCGGCGAGCAGTTCGTGCTTGCGGAGAAGCGATGGACGACTCGGCACGAACTGATGCGACTTGGAGAGGCGGCACGGGCCAGCGCCTGAGTGTCGTCGAGTAAATGTGTACGCGGTGCAACGGAGTGTGCCGTGCTTTGTGCGATCATCGCGGAGGTCGCTGCGATGCAGCGATCGCGGGGTGATCGTGTCGGGAGCACACGATCCAGGAAGGAGCCGAGCGCATGCTGGTGCTCTCACGCCAACGAGACGAAACGATCATGATCGGCGATGACATCGAGATCACGGTCGTCGATATACGGGGTGACAAGGTTCGGGTCGGTATCACCGCCCCATCGCGGATCGCGGTCCACCGCAAGGAGGTGTACGAGGCGATCCGTCAGGAGAACGAGAAGGCCGCGGCGGCGATGCGCGGCGAGATCGAGGTCATCGAGAAGGGCCTCCGGGCCGGGGCGGGTCTGATGAACGGCTCGGCGCGAGCGTCGGGGCCGGCGCTCCGTGGTCCGAGTGTTCCGGGGGTTCCGGGGGCTCCGGGGGCTTCCGGGTCGGAGCGGAAGCGGGCTTAGAGGTTGGTTAGGTCGGCGTGAACAAAAATGAATGCTCGCGTCGATAGGACATAGAACGCAGGAATCGTGATCGAAGGACGACGGGTCCGAAACGGATTGGATCGAAACGGGCACGCCACAGGAAGCCGGCGTGCGAGTAGGTGTCAGGGAGGATTGCCATGACAAGGATCAACAGCAATGTCGCGAGTCTGATCGCGCAGGGGAACCTGCGGCGAACGACGGACGGGCTCAACGATACGCTGTCACGCCTCTCGACGGGTCTGCGCATCGTGCGCGGTGCGGACGACCCGGCGGGATTGATCGTTTCCGAGAGGATCCGTTCGGAGCTGCGGGGGATCGAACAGGGCATCCGGAACTCGGAGCGAGCGAGCAGCGTGATCGCCACGAGCGAGGGTTCGCTCGCCGAGGTCAGCGAACTGCTCAACTCGATCAAGGCGCTCGTCATCGAAGCTGCAAATACCGGCGCCTTCAGCAAGGAGGAGATCGCGGCGAATCAGTTGCAGATCGACTCCGCCATCGAGTCGATCACGCGGATCAGCAACACGGCATCCTTCGGCGGGTTGAAACTGCTCAACGGCGAGCTGGCCTACAGCATGTCGAGCATCAATCAGTCCGACATCCGGACCGCTTCGGTCTTCGGAGCCAAGTTCGGCGGCCGGAGCGAGGTGCAGGTCGATGTCGAGGTGCTGGGCTCCGCACAGACCGCGCAGTTGTTCCTGCGGACGGACTTCAACCGCTTCGGCGGCGGCTTCGCCGATGGCGTCCTGGCCTCGACCGTGACGATCGAGATCGCCGGCCCCGCGGGCATCACGGAACTGACATTCGTCTCGGGGACGACAAACGCACAGATCATCAGCGCGATCAACCAGCGGGCGAGCATCACGGGCATCCGCGCAACATCTGCGCCCCCGGCGGATGGCGGCGTGCCGGGTACCGCGGCGTCGGGCATGGTCTTCTACTCGGAGGCCTACGGCTCGGAGGCGTTCGTCTCGGTGAAGAAGCTCAGTGGCGGCGAGCAGTTCGTCACCGGCAAGATCGCGAACAACGGTCCGGGTCCGATCGACTGGGTGAGCGGCTCGCCGACGGCCCAGCAGGCCGATCGGGATACGGGCAAGGATGTCGTCGTGCTCCTGAACGGGGCGGTGGCCGTCGGCCGCGGGCTCCAGGTGACCAACCGGAGCCCGGAGCTGGATGTCTCCTTGCTGCTGGACTCGGCCTTTGCCACCGAGGTCGGGCAGGCGTCGACCTTCTTTATTGTGGGCGGCGGGTCGCTGTTCCAGCTCGGGCCGCAGGTGACACCGAATCAGCAGGTGGACATCGGGATCAACTCGATCGCGGCGACGCGACTGGGGGCATCCTTGAACACCCTGACGGATGGGACGCAGGTCGTGGAGTTTCTGTCGAGCTTGAAGTCCGGCGGGACGAACGACTTGCTCGGCGGGAACCTGGCGAACGCGAGCCGCGTGCTCGAATCGGCGATCGAGGAGGTCTCGATCCTCCGCGGCCGGCTCGGTGCGTTCGAGCGGAACACCTTGGACACGAATGTCCGGTCGTTGCAGGCCTCTTTGGAGAACCTGACGGCGAGCGAGTCGGTGATCCGGGATGCGGACTTCGCGTTCGAGACGAGCGAGCTGAGTCGTCAGCAGGTGCTCCAGTCCGCGGGCACGACAGTGCTGGCGGTGGCGAACGCAAACGCCCAGAGTGTGCTCCAGTTGCTCGGCTAACGGGCAAACCCCCGGCCCGATAAGGGTCCGGAATTCTGGCTGAGAATCGCGTGAATATGAGACACGCCGCTCTTGATGGGCGGCGTGTTGTTTTTATCGCGCGTTGAGCACGAGCCGAGTTCGGTTTGTGCGGCCTCCGTGAGTTGGGATAGGGGAGTTGCTCATCAATCACCGGTCATGCGCCGTCGATATCGATCGGGCCTGCTTGATGTGATGAGCATGAGGCGGGTGCACGATCGTTCACGGAAGTGCGAGCGTGCGTCGGGCGTCCCGGTCGGGCGCTCGGCTGGGGGCGTCGGCGCGTGTGCGTGGACGCCCGCTGTGGAGGCAGTCCATCCTCCACGGTTGTGTGCGGGCAGGTTCACGGAGGAAGTCATGAGTCGGATCAACACAAACATTTCGTCGATGATTGCTCAGCGTGTTCTGAATCAGAACAACAACGCGCTGAACACCTCGCTCGAGCGTCTGAGCACCGGTCTTGCGATTAACCGGGGCAAGGACAATCCTGCGGGTCTGATCGCGTCGCAGAACCTTCGTGCGGAGATGGCCGCGACGGGTGCTGCGGTCAAGAATGCCGAGCGTGCGGACCAGGTCGTCAACATCGCCGAGGGCGGCCTCAGCGAGATCTCCTCGATGCTCACCGAGCTTCAGGCACTCGTGACGACCACCGCGAACACCGGCGGCCTTTCCACTGAGGAGCGTGAGGCAAATCAGCTCCAGATCGACTCGATCCTCCAGACGATCGATCGCATCGCCGCCGCGACCTCGTTCCAGGGCACCAAGCTCCTCAACGGCAACTTCGACTACACCGTGTCGAATGTCGCCGGAGCGGTGGACTCGTTCAAGGTCAACGGCGCGAAGCTCGAATTCAACGGAACGCGCGATGTCGAGGTCGTCGTGACGGGCTCGGCCCGCGTCGGCGGCTTCCTGCTCTCGTTCGGCTCCGCCAACATCAACCTCGGCGGCGCAGGCCCGGCCGACGGCGCCAACGAGCAGTTCGTCATCGAGATCACCGGTGCGAAGGGCTCTCGCGAGCTTTCATTCGCCTCGGGCACGAGCGTCAACGACATGGTCAACGCGATCAACTCGTTCAGCGATGTCACGGGCGTCTCTGCATCAGTCTCCGGCACCAGCGGCATCCGTCTCACCTCGGTCGAGCGGAGCGGCTCAGATTTCGTCTCGATCCGCGTGATCGACGATGGCGACATCGACGGCGCCGCGGGCATCTACGGTCTTTCGAGCGGCACGGTTGATTTCGCGGATACGAGCAGCGCGACCGCGTTCTCCGCCGCAGGCAACAAGCTGACCTCGAAGGGCTCGGATGTTCAGGCAACCATCAACGGCATCGTTGCCACGACCCGCGGCACGGTCGCCCGGATCAACACCGACTTCCTCGATGTGCAGATCGATCTCAAGTACGACACCAGCACGACCTCTGCCGCGAACCTTGGCGCCCTGACGGCGTTCAAGATCACCGGCGGCGGCGCTGACTTCCAGCTCGCCGGTCGTGTGGACATCGCCGGTCGCGTCGGCGTCGGCATCTCGAATGTCGCGGTGCGTGAGCTGGGTCGCTCCAACATCGATGTGATCACCGATGCCGGCACGGCGACGAACGCCAAGACCAGCCAGACCTTCAACCTCAACGAACTGCGTGCCGGTGCTTCCTTGAATGTCGTGGACGGCAACATGGACGCCGCGCAGTCCGTCGTCGAGACTGCCATCCGCGAGGTTTCCTCGCTGCGTGGACGGCTGGGCTCGTTCCAGCAGAACACGATCGGCGCGACGGTTCGTTCGCTGGGTGTCTCGATCGAGAACACCGCCGCGGCCGAGTCGGTCATCCGTGACACGGACTTCGCGACCGAGACGGCTTCGCTGACTCGTTCGCAGGTGCTGGCCTCGTCGGCACAGCAGGCACTGTCGCTGGCGAACTTCCAGCCGCAGAACGCCCTGCAGTTGCTCGGCTAAGTTCAGTCTGAAGGAACCTGACCCATAGACCAAACGCCCCGGTCATCACTGACCGGGGCGTTTTCATTTTTGTCGCCGGTGGCGTTTCAGATGGTGTGGTCGGTTTCGCGGAGCGTGTCGGAGACTCTGGTGCGCCATTCCTCGTACCCGTTGCGTCCCATGAGTCCGAAGGTGGCGACCTTTCCGGTCTCGACCGCCGGCTGGTCGTACGCGTCGATGTCGAGCATGCGCCCGGCGTAGGCGGTCGCCATCTGCCAGAGGGCGATGAACTCGCCGACGGAGCGTGCATCGATGCGCGGGAACTTGATGGTGAAGTTGGGGCGCTTGCTCTCGATCAGCGCGTACTCGGTCGCGCTCTTCTCGGCGTTGAGCAGGGTGGAGAATTGCTTGCCCTCGAGATAGGTCAGAGCATCGACGCCGAGACCCGTGGGGATCTGGAGATCGTCTTTGCCGAAGTCCTCGACTTCGAGAAAGCCGATGACCTTGTCGTTCGGGCCTTCCCGGTAGAGCTGCACCTGGGAGTGCTGGTCGGTGGTGCCCAGGGCCTTGATGGGTGTGTAGCCGGCGAAGATCTCATCGCCCTTCGTGTTCACGCGCTTGCCGAGGGACTCGGCCCAGAGCTGGCGGAACCAGTCGGCGAGGAGATACAGGGCGTTGGAATAGGGCATCAGGACATGGTTGGGCTTGGGTCCGGCAGCGGGCTTGGGGTGGCTGGGCGATCCGCCGAGGTGGACGAGCAGGGTCGCGAGCATGGCCGCGGGGTTCTGGTGGAGGTCGGTGGCGTCGCACCGGTCGGACATCTCTGCGGCGCCGTCCAAAAGAGCTTCGATGTCGATCCCGCAAAGGGCTGCCGAGAAGAGACCGACGGGCGAAAGCACGCTGAAGCGTCCGCCGACACCATCCGGCACGGGGAGCGTGGTGTACCCGTGCTTGTTGCAGATGGAGCGCATGGTGCCCGCGGCCGGGTCCGTGATGGCGATGATGTGCTCGGCGTGGTCCCGCTCACCGAGGTTCTCGATCAGCAGCTTGCGGATGGTCATGAACTGCGCGGCGGTCTCGGCAGTTTCGCCGGACTTGCTGATGACATTGAAGAGGGTCCGCGTCAGTCCGGGGTCGGTGTCCTGAGCGAAGCGGAGGATGGCCCCGAGGTGTGCGGGATCGACATTATCGACGACAAAGAGCCGGGGGCCGCCGCGTTGGTCGTTTTCGAGGAGGTTCCATGTGGGCGGATTGAGCGCGGCCTGGAGGGCGATGTTGCCCAGCGCCGAGCCGCCGATGCCCAGGACGATGCAGGTGTCGAAGCGCCCTTCGCAGCGGAGCAGGGCCTCGCGGATGGCCTTGGTGTGCTCAGTACGGAGGGGGGCGTAGGGGAGCAGTCGCCAGCGCTCCCAGCCGGTGCCCTTGGTCTTGGCCAGGTCGGCGGTGATCTCGGCGCAGGCGGCAGCAGCGCCGGAGCCGGGGGCGATCGAGGCGGGGTCGAGGCCGTGCTCGCCGACGCGGTCCGAGAGGCAGTTTGCAAAGTCGATCTTGAGCATGCGAACAGGGTAGCGTCGGCAGGTGAGAAGTTCGGGGGTCTTTGTGCCGAGTGATGGGGGGAGCCCCTATGCTCTCCCCCCCACCCCCGGAATCCCCGCCCCCGGAGCACTCGCGATGCTGCACCCTTGGCATGATGTGTCACCCCAGATCGAGGGGCTCGCATTGCCCTCGCACTTCCGTGCGGTGATCGAGATTCCGAAGGGGTCCTCCAATAAGTACGAACTCGACAAGCGTTCGGGGATGCTCAAGCTCGATCGGGTGCTGTCCTCGGCGGTGTACTACCCGGCGAACTACGGCTTCATCCCGCAGTCGTACGCGGAGGATGACGACCCCTTGGATGTGCTGGTCTTCTGCACGGAGGAGATCCCGCCGCTGTGCCTCTGCGAGGCGCGGGTCGTGGGGCTGATGACGATGATCGACGACGGCCAGCCCGACCACAAGGTCGTGGCGGTGCTGGAGCAGGATCCGTCGTATTCCCACATGCGCCGGGCGAGCGACTTTCCGACGCACACCTTCCGGATGCTGCGTCGATTCCTCGAGGACTACAAGACGCTTGAGGGTAAGGAAGTGGATGTGGACGAGATCCTGCCCGCGGATGCCGCGTACGCCATCATCGAGAAGTCGCTGGCGGACTACTGGGACGCTCGTCGGAAGGGGCTGCTCCCCGGGCTGCCGGGGCGGTGAGGCGTGGGGCCGGGCGAGCGGCGTGGGTGTCGTGGGTGGGTCGCTATCCTGATTGCATGGGTCATGAAGTGGATCGTGTGCTGATCGAGCGGGATCGCATCGCCCAGCGGGTGCGTGAGATGGGGCGTCGTCTCGCCGTGGATCTGGAGCGTGATCTCGCGGGGGAGGGACACGAGGGCCACGATCATCCCGATCGGGTGGTGCTGGTGCCCGTGTTGACGGGGGCGATGGTCTTTGGTGCGGACCTCATCCGAGAGATGCCCGTGCGGATGTCGATCCGTCTGGTGGCGGTGAGCAGCTATCCCGGAGAGGCGACGCGATCGGTGGGCGCCCGCCTGAGGAGCGCCCTGCCGCCGGACTTGGCGGGGCGGCATGTGGTGATCGTGGATGACATCCTCGACTCGGGACAGACGCTGGCGTTGCTCGAAGAGATGGTCATGGAGCAGGGACCGGCATCGTTCCGCGCGTGCGTACTGCTCCGCAAGGATGTGGCGCGGAAGGCCGAGCCGACGGTCGAGTATGTCGGCTTTGATATTCCCGATGAGTTCGTGGTCGGCTACGGCCTCGACTACAACGGCTTCTACAGGAATCTTCCCGACATCGTGACGCTCCGCGAGGTGAAGTGATGCTTCATTCCGAGAGCACTGGGCTGGATCGTCGTTGGCGGGCGCGCCCGCTGGTGCGGCTGATGCGTCCGCGCCCTCGGCTGGTGTGCGCTTCGGGCGCGCCGGGCGGGACGGATGCCCTCGCGCCCGTGCGCGGAGCACTGGAAGCGGCGTTGCAGGATGGGGAGACGATTCTGCTGCGTCGACGCCCGTCGCTGCTGCAACCCGGCGCGCAGATTCTCGTCGGCGTTGCGTTGCTGGCGATGCTGGGGCTGATCGTGGTGGCGTTCGGCGCGCGTCCGTCGGCGAATCCCTGGATGTGGGGGATTGCGGGCGTCATCGCCGCCGGTGTGTTCATCGTGCCGTGGCCGATGCTGGACTGGTGGGGCACGCGCTATGTGCTCACGGATCGCCGGGTGCTGACGGTGCGCGGCGTGATGTCACGCACCGCGGTGGAGCTGCCCTTGTCCGCGGTGCGGAAGGTTGACAAAGCGCCGAACGCGCTCGGGAAGATCGCGGATGTGGGGACGATCGTGATCGGGAATCCCGTCGGGGAGCCGCCGGTGCTGTGGGTCCACATCCCCAAACCGGAGGAGGCGCACAGGGCCGTCATCGAGGCGGTCCGCCGGTACGGGCGGGGGAGTTTTCCCGGGGCGTAAGGACTACGCCTCTTCGCGTTCCTCGACGATGGTCTTCTTGTCGGGTCCGTAGACGACGAGCTTGCCCTCGGGCTCGTCCTTGCAGGTCTTGTGAGAGCCGTCGCAGAAGGGGAATTTCTGCGTGAGGCCGCAGCCGCAGATGAAGATCGGCTTGTCCTGCGGCTCGATCTTGATGGGGCCGGTGGCGTCGTGGCGGACGAGACGGGGCATGTCGATGTTCCTTCTGTGTTCGTCAGTCTGGGCTGGGGACGGTTTCGAGGATGTCGGAGAGGATCTGCTCGCCGATGCGTGCATCGCCGCCCGTCATGAATGCGCGGCTGAGGACGCGGTGCCCCGCGACGGGCAGGAAGTTGTCGGTGATGTCCTCGGGGATGCAGTAGTCGCGTGCATCGAGGATGGCGGAGGCGCGGGCGGACTGTGCGAGCGCCATGGAGCCGCGGGTCGAGAGCCCGAGGTGGATTTCCTCGTGCCCACGCGTGGCCTGGGCGATGGCGACGATGTAGTCGATGAGCGACCGGTCGAGACGGACGCCATCGACGGATCGGCGCAGCTTGAGCACATCGTCGGCGTGCATGACGGGGACGAGTTCGTGGAGGGGGACATCGCCGGGGCGGACCTCGATGATGCGTGCCTCATCGTCGGCGTCGGGATAGCCCAGACGGAGGCGCATCAGGAAGCGGTCGAGCTGGTTTTCCGGGAGCGGGTAGGTGCCCTCGAACTCGTAGGGGTTCTGGGTGGCGACGACCATGAACGGCTGTTCGAGCTCGATGATCTTGCCGTCGATGGAGACGGTGCCCTCGTTCATGGATTCGAGGAGGGCGGATTGGGTCCGCGGCGTGGTGCGGTTGATCTCGTCGGCGAGGACGATGTTGGAGAAGATGGGCCCCCGCTTGAAGTCGAATTCGCCGCTGTTGCGGTCGAAGACAGTGACCCCCAGGACATCGGAGGGGAGCAGGTCGGGGGTGAGCTGGATGCGTGAGAAGCGGCAGTCCACGGATCGGGCCAGCGCCATGGCGAGGACGGTCTTGCCCACGCCCGGGACATCCTCGATCAGGACATGGCCCCGTGCGATGAGGCAGCACAGGAGCTGATCAACTGCCTTGCGATGGCCGATGAAGACGCGCTCGATGTTGGCGCGGAGCATTTCGAGTTTGTCGGTGCTGATGGCGTGATCGGTCGGCATTGAGGCGAGTATAGGGCCCTGACGCGACCCGACCGCTCAGGAAGCCCCTGCAAACCCCTCTGGGCATACACTGCGATGGTGACGCGTGAGCGTCTGAATCCCGAAGGATCCGGAGGCGCTCCAGCGCCGTCGGGCGATCGTGCGCGCGAAGCGCAGGGGACGAGCGGGGATCAACTCGATCGTTTGTTGACCGGATTGATGCCGTGCGTGCGGTGCGGCTACGACCTGCGCGGGCTCTCGATCCGTGGCGTCTGCCCCGAGTGCGGGACACCCCTGCGGACCACGATTCTCTACCGGGTGGACCCCGAGGCGGATGCGTTCAAGCCGGTGCGCTTTCCGAAGCTGGTGGCGGCATCGCTGGTGGTGTGGCCGAGCGCCTCGCTGCTGGCGATTCTGAGTCTGTGGTTGCCGCGGATCGCGGAATTGCTGCGATCGTTCGGGCTGCCGATCGAGGTGTCAGCGGTTCCGCTCATGGAGATCTCGATCGGGGCATCGGCGGTCGCTGCGATCGCGCTCTTGGGGCTGATCCGCCCGATGGGGACGCTGGCGTGGTGGAAATCGTGGTGTCTGCTGGTCGGCGTGCTGAGCTACATCCCGATCATGATCGCGCTGTGGAACATGGCGCTGATCGACCGGGCGTACCCGAATCCTTTTCTTGAGTACACCCGCACCGATCGGTGGGCGTGGCGGCTGCTGCTGGGTGCGGGCATGGTGGGGGTGTTCCTCGGCTTCCGGCCCGTCGCGCGTGATCTGGTGCATCGGTGCCTCGCGCTGCGGACCGGGCGGGTCGACCGGCAGACGCTGCTGACGATGGTGGTGGCGACGCTGGTGGCGGGGGTGGGCGATGCGATCCGGGTGAGCGGGGTGAACCTCCCCGGAATGGGTGGGGAGGCGTTCGAGATCCTCTCCACGATCCTCATTCTGGTGGGGTCGGGCTTCGTGACGATCGGGATGGTGGCGTGCATCGTGGACGGCTGGCGGATCGGGCAGTCCGTGCTGCTGCCGTCGCCCTCGCCGCGATCCGTGATCGAGGGTGGGTAGAGCCACCCGGAAGTCGGGGGCCGGGGCCGGGGGCAGGGGGGCGGACTGTCGATCTGGCAGTCGGCGCTGGAGGTGGCGGGTGGGATGTCATCCCGCGGGGTGGGTCGGGGGCGGATTGGGAGCGATGGCGGGGGTCTCGGGGGCGATGGGCGTGGCACCGCGATTGTTTGAGGAGAGTGGTCCTCGGGTGGCTGTCATTGCCTCCCGTGGCGATTCATCGTGCATATCGACGCGCCGCGGGCGGAGTGCCCGGCGCGTGTGAACAAAGCAGAGACAGACACTTCGTCATTCAGCAGGAGACCCCAGGCATGGCCGTGAAGAACCTGACCTTTGACATCGAAGCCCGCGACTCGCTCCGTTCGGGCGTTGAGAAACTCGCCAAAGCCGTCAAGAGCACCCTCGGGCCTCGCGGGCGCAACGGCGTGATCGACAAATCCTGGGGCGGCCCGAATGTGACCAAGGACGGGGTGACGGTGGCGGAGGAGATCGAGCTGCGCGACAAGGAAGAGAACCTTGGCGTGAAGCTGGTGAAGGAGGCCGCGAGCAAGACCTCTGACGATGCCGGGGACGGGACAACGACCGCGACGGTGCTCGCGGAGGCGTTGTTCACCGAGGGGCTCAAGTACATCGCGTCCGGGGTCGAGGCGAACGCTCTCGTTCGGGGCATGAAGAAGGGCGTCGAGCTTGTTTCCGCGGAGATCGAGAAGATCGCCCGCCCGGTCAGCGGAAACGCTGACATCCAGGCGGTGGCGACGATCAGCGCAAACAATGACGCCGAGACGGGCAAGATTCTGGCCGAGGCGTTCCAGAAGGTCGGCAAGGACGGCGTGATCACCGTTGAGGAGGGCAAGGGCCTTGAGACGGAGATCGAGGTGGTCGAGGGCATGCAGTTCGACCGGGGCTTCCTGAGCCCGAACTTCGTGACGAACGCCGAGGAGATGAAGGTCGAGTTCGAGAAGTGCCTTGTGCTCGTTCACGAGGACAAGATCGACAGCATCGCGAAGCTGGTGCCTCTGCTCGAGAAGGTGATGCAGGCGAAGAAGCCGCTGCTCATCATCGCGGAGGACATCACGGGCGAGGCGCTGAGCACGCTGGTGATCAACAAGCTGCGGGGCACGCTTCAGGTGGCTGCGGTGAAGGCGCCGGGCTACGGCGATCGTCGCAAGGCGATGCTGCAGGACATCGCGGTGCTCACCGGCGGCAAGGCGGTCATGAAGGATCTGGGCGTTCAGCTCGACGAGGTGAAGCTGGCCGATCTCGGCATGGCGAAGAAGCTCGAAATCACGAACGATACGACGACGATCCTCGAAGGCGCGGGCTCGACGAAGGACATCCAGGCGCGCTGCGAGCAGATCCGTCGCGAGATCGAGAAGTCGACGAGCGACTACGACCGCGAGAAGCTCCAGGAGCGTCTGGCGAAGCTGTCGGGCGGCGTGGCGCAGATCAATGTCGGCGCTGCCTCCGAGGCGGAACTGAAGGAGAAGAAGGCGCGCGTCGAGGATGCGCTGCACGCGACACGCGCGGCGATCGCCGAGGGCATCGTCCCCGGCGGCGGCGTCTCGTTCATCCGCGCGATGCGCGCTCTTGAGAAGAACCGCGAGTGGAAGGCCGTCTTCGGCAAGAAGAACGAAGTGCTGTCCGAGGACATCGGTCGGGCGCACTATGACTTCGCGGCGGGCGTCGAGGTTGTCCGCAAGGCGCTGACGGTGCCGCTGAGCACCATCGCGCACAACGCGGGCGCGAAGGGCTCGGTCGTCGTCGCGAAGGTGCGCGAGGGCGACGAGAAGATCGGCGACTCGTTTGGATTCAACGCGCTGACGCTTGAGTACGGCGATCTGCTGAAGATGGGCGTGCTCACACCCGCGAAGGTGGACCGCAGCGCGCTGCACAACGCATCGAGCGTTGCGACGGTGCTGCTGACGGCGGACTGCCTGATCACCGAGAAGCCCGAGAGCAAGGACCACGCGCACGCCGGCGCCGGGGGCCCCGGTGGCATGGGCGGCGGCATGGGTGGTATGGGCGGAATGGGCGGCATGCCGGGCATGGGCGGGATGGGTTTCTGACCCCGTCCGAGTGTGTTGTCTGAGCCGAGCATTGCACTGGAGCGCACGACTGGAGATGCATGAGCGACGCGGAAATGACATCGAGCAACGCCGAGGGCGTTCCTTCGGAAGAGCCGAACGGCTCGGAGGAGAACGGCTCGGGCGGTCGCACGGTCGATCTGGGTCGCGAGGATCAGTTGGTGCCGTGGCGCGACTGGTTCGTGCGCGCGGTGGAGATGATGCTCCCGATCGTGCCCGAGGACAAGCGCGACAACATCGCGTTTCGCGTGACTCTGAAGGACAAGCGATTTCTGGTGATTCGCGGCGTCTCGACGCATGTTTCCCGCGGGCGTTGCTTCGTGGGGGAGAATCGCTGGGGCGAGCGCGACCAGATCTGCGATGTGATCACGGGGTATGTGCTCCTGGGTCACGGAGCGGACGGGACGCCGGTGGTGGCGTGTGTGCCGCCGGCGATGATCGTGAGCGTGGAGTGCGTGATCGGCGAGGTTCCCGGCGAGCGGGAGCCGTTCGGATTCGAGAGTTATCTGTGGCGGCAAGGGCGGCCACGGTTGGAGGAGGTCGAGGAGTCGCTTTTCAAACAGCACTCGACCGACACGCATACATGACGCCCGGCACCTGACCGGGTCTTTGAAGGACAAAGGTACGCACGCGAGTGCAAATGGAGACATCAGCAATGGCAGTCAAACCCCTCGAAGATCGGATCCTCATCAAGCCCATCGAGCGCGAGAGCGTGACGGAGTCCGGGCTGTATCTGCCCGAGTCGAGCAAGGAGCGTCCGGTGCAGGGCAAGGTGGTCGCGGTGGGGCCCGGCAAGCGTCTCGAAAACGGCAAGCGTGCCGACATGAGCGTGAAGAAGGGCGACACGGTGGTCTACGGCAAGTACTCGGGCACCGAGGTCGAGATCAAGGGCGCGGAGCATCTGATCCTGCGCGAGTCCGAGGTCCTCGGGATCATCGAGGGCTGAGTTAGTTTCTGGGGGTGAGTTTCCGGGGGTGTGATTGAAGAGAGCAACTGCGGCCGCGTGAATCACTGCGGCGCGTCTTGAAGAAGGAACTGGAACGATGACTAGCAAGCAGATGATGTTTTCCGATGGCGCGCTGCTCGAGATGAAAAAGGGCGTCGAGCGCCTCGCGAAGGCAGTGAAAGTGACGATGGGTCCGACGGGTCGCAATGTCGCGATCCAGAAGTCGTACGGCGGTCCGGCGATCACCAAGGACGGCGTCTCTGTGGCGAAGGAGGTCTCGCTGAGCGAGCCGCTGGAGAACATGGGCGCGAAGATGGTGATCGAGGTCGCCAAGCGCACGAACGATGAGGCGGGCGACGGCACCACCGCCGCGACCGTGCTCGCGGAGGCGATCTTCGTCGAGGGCATTCGCCACATCTCGGCGGGCGCGAATCCCGTCGCGGTGCAGCGCGGCATCAACGATGCGGCCCGGACCGTCGCGGACGCGATCGAGGCGATGGCGGTCGAGTGCAAGGGCAAGGCCGACTACAAGAAGATCGCGACGGTGAGCGCGAATCACGAGGTTGAGATCGGTGAGATCATCGCCGAGGCGATCGCGAAGGTCGGCGCGGATGGCGTGGTCGAGGTCGAGGAGGGCAAGACCGCCGAGACGACGCTGGAGTATGTCGAGGGCATGCAGTTCGACAAGGGCTACATCTCGCCGTACTTCATGACCAATCCGAAGACCGCCGAGTGCGTGCTCGAGGATGTGATCATCCTCATCCACGAGAAGAAGATCAGCAACCTGACCGACCTGCTGCCGATGCTGAACAAGGTGGCGAGCGCGGGCAAGCCGCTGCTGATCATCGCGGAAGAGGTCGAGAACGAGGCGCTGGCCGCGCTGGTGGTCAACCGTCTTCGCGGCGTGCTGAAGATCGCTGCTGTGAAGGCCCCGGGATTCGGCGATCGTCGCAAGGCGATGCTCGGCGACATCGCGGTGCTCACGGGCGGCACCTTCTTCGCGGAGGATCTGGGACGGACGCTCGAATCGATCGATCTGAACGAGTTGGGGCGTGCGAAGAAGATCGTGATCACGAAGGACAACACGACGATCATCGAGGGCGCGGGCAAGAAGAAGGACATCGAGGCGCGTGCGGAGCAGATCCGTGCGCAGCACGAGCGTTCGACGAGCGACTACGACCGCGAGAAGCTGATGGAGCGTCTGGCGAAGCTGACCGGCGGCGTGGCGATCATCAATGTCGGCGGCGCGACCGAGACGGAGATGAAGGAGAAGAAGGATCGCGTGGACGATGCGTTGCACGCGACCCGTGCCGCGGCGCAGACGGGCTATGTGCCCGGCGGCGGCGTGGCGCTGCTCCGTGCGGGCGGCTCGCTGGAGTCGGCCCGCAAGCGCGCCAAGGGCGATGAGAAGCTCGGCTTCGACATAGTGGAGCACGCGTGCGAGGCATGCCTGAAGCAGATCGTGGACAACGCGGGCCTGGACGGCGACCTGGTCGTCGAGAAGGTGCGCGAGCTGAGCGGGAACATGGGCTTCGACGCCGCGACGGGTCAGTATGTGGACATGGTCAAGGCGGGGATCATCGACCCGGCCAAGGTTCCGATGACGGCGATCGTGAACGCGGCGTCCGTGGCGGGCCTGATGCTCACGACGGATGTGATGATCACGGAGCTGAAGGATGAAGCCGAGCCGGTCGTGGGCGCGGTTTCGTGATCCGGGCGGCTCTTTGACGATGATTTAATGAGCGAGCCGGTGCGTGAGAGCGCATCGGCTCGATTTGCAGGAAGGTTCCGTGATGCCCTCATCGACGCGCGACTATTACGAGATTCTGGGTGTGGATCGCAACGCTGATGGCGATGAGATCAAGCGCGCGTACCGGCGGATGGCGATGAAGTACCACCCGGACCGCAATCCGGGGGAC
>REDD01000295.1 GCA_007693725.1 Phycisphaeraceae bacterium | reverse complement strand
TCGAGGAGTCGCTGGTTGAGCTTGCAGAGGGCCTCGACCTCGATCTGGCGGACGCGTTCGCGTGTGAGACCGATCTCGTGGCCGATCTGCTTGAGGGTGAGGGGCTCCTTGCCGTCGAGGCCGAAGCGGAGACGGAGGACGCGTGCCTCGCGTTCGTCGATGGCATCCAGCAGCGAGTAGACGGTGCGGAGTTCATCGCGCCGGAGCATGGAGTCCTCGGGGGCGCCGTTGCGTGTGTCGGTGAGGATCTCGGAGAAGCTCATGAGCTCGCCGTCCTCATCGACGGGAGATCCGGAAGAGAATCGCATCGCCTTGCCGGCGTTGCGGATGACATTGACCTTCTTGAGCGGCAGGCCCATGAGCTTTGCGAGCTCCTGGGAGGTGGGCTGCCGGAGGTGTTCTTCCTCGTAGCGGGCCATGGTCTGCTTGCACTTGGCGATGAGTTCGACCATGTACGCGGGGACATGGATGGGCTGTCCGGCGTTGATGAGGGCACGCTTGATGGCCTGCTTGATCCACCACGATGCGTATGTGGAGAAGCGTGTGCCCTGCGCGGGATCGAAGCCCTCGACGGCGCGGATGAGGCCGATATTGCCCTCTTCGATGAGGTCGGTGAGGGTGAGGCCGCGGTTGGTGTAGTGCTTGGCGATGGAGACGACGAGGCGGAGGTTGCAGCGAACGAGTCGGTCTCGGGACTCGGCGCAGTTGTCATTGATGACATTCCAGCCGAGTATCTTCTCCTCTTCTGGGGTCAGAAGGGAGTACTCGTTGATCTGCCGCAAGTACAATTGCAGATCGGAATCGAGTTCCGCTCTCGCCATACCGGGTTGTGCCTCTCTCCTGACCGCTCCAGATCACCGGGCCGGGGTGCCTCCCGACCCGGACGATTGTAGAAAACGGTACGCTTCTGACGGGCAAGTCGCAACCGAAAACCCATGGAAGGGCGAGGTTTACGGCACTTTCACCTCACGCTGCCACGGTGTCAGGTATCGACGGAAGCTGGCCCGGGCTTTGGTGGGGTTTGGGGCCGGTGCGAAGTGGATCGGCGGGGCCAATAATGCGGGCTGCTCCGGGAGCGAGACCGATGTTCAGCCGATATTCGACCCAGGCGGGGCGTGAGGGCGTATCGGACCGGAGCGAGGAGCGACGACGCGTGTCACTGGATCTGAACAACCTGCTGGGCGACTGGCCCTACGAGCCGGGCCAGATCACCGTCCGCGTCATCGAGGGTGATGACGGGGAGCCGAAGGTCCAGATGCGCCTGGATCTCGGGATGATCCAGATGGAGGTGTCCGGGCGTCCGGACGGGGTGCGTCCGGAGGGGCACGAGAGCTATCTGGAGTACTACGAGGCGATGCTGGAGGACTACGAGCCGACGGACGAGGAGGATCAGTTCGTGCTCTCTGCGGAGGACTGCCGCCTGCTCCGCGAGGAGGCGGTGCAGTACTACCACCGCTATGTGAGTCTGATGATCCTCGGCGACTACCTCGGCGTGTTCCGTGACACGACCCGGAATCTGCGCGTGCTCGACCTCTGCCGCGACTACGCCGAGGCGGAGGAGGACCAGATGGTGCTGGAGCAGTTCCGCTCGTACCTGCTCATGATGCAGTCGCGTGCATTGGCCAGCCAGGCGATCGCGGACAACGAACCGAACGGAGCGCTGTTTGCGCTGGAACACGGCCTTGATGCGATCCATGACACGGTGCTGGCCACCGGACGGAGCGAGGAAGAGTACGAAGGGCTGACCGAGGTCCAGGTGATGCGCGGCATGCGGAACGAGTTGATGAAGAAGCTGCCCGCGAGCCAGCGGACGGAGCTGGCGCAGCGGCTCGAAGATGCGATCGCCGCGGAAAACTACGAACTCGCCGCGATCCTCCGGGATGAACTGAAGAATCTCAAGGATCATGCCTGATCCCGCGCACCGCAGATCGCCCGAGCCGGGAGCGACGATGGGGCCGGTTCATGTCGTCATCCCGACGCACACCACGCGCCATCTTGATCTCGTGCTGGCGGCACTCGCACGACAGACACAGCGACCGGACCACATCATCGTTTCGTGCGACACGGATGACGAGGCGATCGGGGCGGTCATCAAACGGTGCTGCCGGGACTTCGGCATCAGCGCGTGGTGGTTGCGCCGGGCGCACACGGGCGGCGAACGGCTGTGTCAGGTGCGGAACAACGGAGTGCGGTTTCTGGTGGAAGAGCTCGACGCCGTGCGCGGGCGAGTCCTCATCCTCGACGGGGACATGCTCGCCAGCGACACGCTGGTCGCGCAGCACAAGGCCACCGCCCCGCAGACGCCGCTGACCTACGCCTATCGCGTGAACCTCGACGAAGCCACGACCGGAACACTCGATGCGCAGCGCATCCTCACCGGGGAGCAGACCCCGCCCCTCACCGGGCCGGACCGGGCGGAGCTCGATCGACGCGATCGGCGCGCTCGGCGTCACCTGCTGATGCGTCGGCTGTACATCGGACCGGCGCACAAGCCCAAGCTGCTCGGCGGCCACTTCTCCTGCGACCTCGACCTCTACCTCCGCCTCAACGGGTTCGATGAGCTGTACCAGGGGTGGGGCTTCAAGGACGACGAATTCGCGTACCGAGCCGCACGCACCGGGGCGGGAGTCAGGATCGGCATCTCGGAGATGATCGCCTGGCACCTGTGGCACCCGACCCGCCAGCCGAGCGTGCCCATGCGGGAGCTCCCGACCGCCCGCCGCTTCGAGCAGCGAGCCCGCCTGCCGCTGATCGCCGAGCACGGCGTGCAGAACCCCCTCGACCAGCCCGCCCTGACATGGACGGGCTACGAGTGATCCGGCGGATCTGCCCCGTTCCCGTTCTGGTTCCAATCCTGATGCATGGCCTTGTTCACAAGTGCGGCCGTGCTGACGAGGGCCGCGGTGAAGCGCAGCGAGCGGAAGATCCTGGACGGCCCGAGGAGTCCCGCCGCAGCCAGACCAGCAGCGGCGATGATCTTCGGATCTATCTTGCCCTCGGAGTGTGTCGCTCCGTTTGAAGAGAACTTTCCATTGGTCTGTGCGTTGCCATCATCTTGATCAGAGATGCCGAACATGGACCGGAGCCGCTCCTGCTGCATCGTGATCTCCTCGCGCAGCTCTTTGTCCGGAATGCTTGAAGCATTCCTACGGGCGTACCCGCGGCTGATGAGCAGGACGACCGCCGCAAAACCGAGGCCCACGACGCTGACAGCGGCGAGGGCCCCGGCAGATCCCAGGTACGGAGCGAGCGCGATGTACGCTGCGGAGTGCAGGCCGATCACGGCGACCACTGCCAGAAATGCTGCACTGGCGAAGCCGATCGTCGCTTTACCGGCCTGTTTGGCCGCGTACAAACCCAAGCGGCCCTTGAGCTCGGCAATTCGTGTCAGGAGTCGCGCTCCGTTGAATACTCGCTTCAGCATGAGTTCACCGGTGGGGGAGGAGGCGTGCGAGGATGGCGCCGGCGCCGAAGGCGATCAGCACGGCGGCGGTCGGATTCTGCTTCGTGAACTTGCAGACGGCGGTGTAGCCGTCGCGGGTGTGATCGACCACATCCTTGCCGACATCCATCATGGCGTCACCGGCGGAGTGGGCCTTTTCGCTCACCTTGTCGATCATGCCCGAGGCCTTGTCCCCGAGATCCTTCGCATCGCTTTTCACTTCAGCGTACGCTGAGTCGCCGCGTCCGTCGGAATAGGTGTGACGATCGCCCGGCTTCTGGTCTGAGCGGAACGAACTTTCGGTCATGGAGGATTTGCTGTCTGTAGCCATGTATCACTTTCCTTCGAGAATGTGGAACCGTACACCTGCACGGATCCGGTGTGCGGCACACACAAGAGCGCGGTGCCGAAGACGGCCACTCGACTTTCGCGGAGTGACCATCCCGTGTATCACGAATCATCGCAACGCAAATCGTGGCGATGGATCATTCGATCCGCACGGCAGATCGGCTCGGATCAGCGAGTGTCGCGGCGCGGCGTAGTTGATCCCGACGAGTCCATCTGCACGCCGTAGCTTTCATGGATACGACGATTCCAGCGAGCGTCCGTCCAGTTCGGGTCGTTCCGCGAGTCGAACGCCGGCTGGGACTGGAGCTGCTGGCTTGACATCGGCAGTGCGTAGTCGTCGCCCTGCTTGCGGAGCGCGCTCATGGGGACGGGCATGTCGCCACGATCAGAGTCGAGGATGGCGTAGAGGATCCGCCCGCTCTGGGGCTCGACGATCAGATCGCTGATCGATGCGAAGTCCCTGCCGTCGCTGCACCGAACATTCGTGCCGATGATGTCGGAGGCCTTGACCACGCGCCGGGCGGCCGGGGCGGTTTCGGTCTGACTGGTCCAGTTGGTGTTCCACTCCGGATCGGAGCGTGTCGGCCAGCTCTTGTTGTCGAAGCCCGAGCGGCCCTGGAAGTCGCTGTTGTTGAGGTTGAGCTGCATGCGCCCATCCCGCGGGACAGACAACTCGCTGGATGCGATGGCGTAGCGAGACTCGCCAATGCCCAGGAACCCGCCGCGACGGAGCACGCCGTAGACGACACGGTTGTTGTCCGGGTCGATGGCGAGTTCGTCGATGTTGCCGAGCTTGTCGCCGCTCGGGTTTCTGACGGTGGCGTTCATCAGGTCGCTGGCACGAACAAGATTGGGGCGACCCTGATCCGCGTACTGGCCCTGCTGGAAGCTGCTGTCACGGTCGTAGCCGCGGTCGTTGCTGCCGGCAAAGCCGGAACGATCACTCTCAAAGGCATGGAGCGACTGCACGCCGACGATTGAATTGTCCCGCATGTCGACCACGACCTCGCGGACCTTTGTTCTGTCGACGATGCAGGTCACGACCGCGAAGAGCGAATCAGATGACGAGTATCCCGACTGGTTCCTGTCCCATTGGTCCTGCTGAC